>JACQTK010000115.1 GCA_016210845.1 Acidobacteriota bacterium
AAGTGGCGCGAACGGCTGGCGGGCGTCCGCGTCGCGGTGCTGGGCGTCCTGACGGCCCATCCCGCGCGCCTCTGGCGCGTGCTCGCGCTCGATCTGGGCTTCCACGCCCTCGCGGTGTTCGAGATCTTCCTCACGCTTCGGTGGCTGCTCGGCGACGGCAGCCCGACGCTGGCCCAGGCCGTCGTCTTCGAGGCGCTGAACCGCGTCGTCATCGTCGCGTTCAAGTTCGTGCCGTTCCGCATCGGCGTGGACGAGGCGCTCACCGGAGCGCTGGCGCCCGTGCTCGCCGTGGATCCCGCCGCGGGCGTGGCGCTGGCGCTGGTGCGGAAGGTGCGCAACCTGAGCTGGGCGGCGGTCGGCCTGGCGATCGTCGCGGCGCACCCGAGCCGCACGCCCGCCGCGCCGGCGATCTGACACAGTCTTCGCGCACGGTCTTCGCGCACGGTCTTCGCGCACGCTGAAGCGTGCGCTCTACAGGAGTCTGGCGATCCGTTACCTGTAGAGCGGCGGCTTCAGCCGCCGCGACCCCGCGTGTCCGAAATGACGAAGATCTTCGTTGACAATGACGATGATCTTCGTACCGAGCCAGGCCCTGCGAATTCCTGGCAGTTCTCGGGCCAGCGCTTCCTCGGCCACAAGTCGCAGGTCATCGCGCTCGTCCGGTTGGCCTGGGGCGACATGCAGCGCCGGATCGCGGGGGCACCATCGTGGATCAACGACCGGTACGACGTCTTCGCCAACGCTCCGGACAATGTGCCGATCGGTCCCAACCGCGAAGGGCTGAGCCTGATGATGCGCGCGCGTCTGATTGAGCGTTTCAAGCTCTCCGCGCATCTCGAGACGCGAGACGCTACGATCTTCGCGCTGGTCATGGCGAGAGCCGATCGTCGGCCAGGACCGAGGCTCAGGCCACCGATGCCGGACTGCCCGCTCTCGACGGGGACATCTGCACGCGGAGGCCCCGCCTGCGGTCCGGGCACGGGGTCTGGCGTGATCAAGTTCGGGAACCTGCCCATGAGCAGCCTGGCATTGTTCCTCTCGCGGCTGCCGATCGTCGGGCGGCGCGTCGTCGACGAGACGGGGTTGGAAGGCGGCTACAGCATCGACCTCGAATACCTGCCCGAGCAGTTGACGGCGACGCCTCAGGCGTCTCCTGACCTGTCGCAGAGCGTCGCGAGGCACCAGGAATCTTCCAGGCGCTCGAGGAGCAGCTCGGGCTGAAGCTGGAATCGCGCCGCGGCCAGGTCGAGGTGCTCGTCATCGATCACATCGAGCGGCCCACGCCAGACTGAGCGCTATCGGACGAATGGCGTGGTCGTCTTCGTGCCACCACGACACCGCTAAGCTAATTGCCTGCCTTCTTCGATCGCCGAACGGACCTCGCGATTGGAGAGTTTGATCTTGCCCTTGCTGCGGAGGGCGATTCGCCGCTGCAGCTCACGCAGTCCCCCGACGGCTCGTCGCACATCCTGGAGCCGCTGGGCTCCCTCGGGGACGATTCGAGCTACGGGCTTGTCGTGGCGGGTAATCACGATCTCCTCCCCACGGGTGACCCTCTCCAGGAGCTCCCCGAAACGAGTCTTGGCTTCAAATGCGCTGATCGTCGCCATGCGTCATCCAGATTTAACCAGTCGTTAACCAATTCAGCACAGCCATCGGCGCCCAGCGGCAGGTCCGAACGCTTGGGTGGTCAAGGATGCGGCCGCAGCTGCGCCCACAGGTCGCGGCTGGCCTGCGGCAGCGCACCCGCTCGCGTGTCGACGGCTGCGGTGATCGCACCCGCCGGGTCGAGCGCCAGCAGTTGCTCGATGTCCCAGCGATCCTGGCTGCCGCCAGCGTACAGCTTGAGCAGAATGAGATCGGCCGGCTCCACGACGCGCACGCCATGCCCCGCGAGCATCTGGGCGCGCGAGAGCACCTCGCGCTGCCACGCGTCACGCCCGACAACGATGTCGACGACGCGCTCGCCGTGCCGTGTGATTCGCACGACTCCGGCCAGCGGGTCGTCGGCGTCTCCACGCCTCGCGTCTACGGCGGTGTCCCGCCCGAGCGACACCCAGAACGTCGGTTCGAGCGTGCGACGGTCGACGACCAGCAGATCCTGATCCAGTGTGGACCGACTGACGCCGTGCGCCGCAAGCGCGGACGCTCCGACGAGCGCATGGTCGACACCCTCGTGTGCAAGGATCGCGACGACGTCGTCGAGGAGCGTCACGTGCGGTCGGCGTCGTTCGAGCGGGACGGGATGCGCCCGTGGGCCCGCGCCCGTCGCAGCGCGGCGCGGGCGTCCGAATCGCTGACGTCGTGCGCCGCCCGGTACAGGGCGACGTCCTCGTCGCCGAGCTGCAGCGCCAGGGCGATGCGCTCGGCTGGGCTCAACCGCGCCAGCTCGCGCGCCGATTCACGACGCAGGCCGTCGGCCACGGATCGCACGATGTCAGTATAGCGGGGCGGACCGCCGCCGTCGGCAGGGGGGTACGGGGTAAGGTCGCGGGGGATTCCGGCCCGGGCCGACCTACGAGCTCGTGCGCGGCGTGCGCTTGGCGCGGGAGTAGAACGAGATCTGGCCGGCGAGCCTCATCCAGAGGTGCCGCGCTCCCTGTGACAGGGCCGCGCGCCATGTGGGCTTCGGCAGGACGTTGATCTGGGGCGTGCCGCGGCGGCGATCGACCTCGTGGCCGAACTCGTCGCGGTACTCGGATGGATGCGCGACGATGGCCGCGATCTCCTGGACCGTGCCGCCCGTGCGGCGATCGCCGTGCGGGAAGAGGCGGCAGAACTCGTCCACGGTGTCGATCGGGTCGAGCCCCACGGCGCTGGCGTACGTGCGGACCCACGCCCGCGCGTAGAGGCCGCGCGGCCACTCGGACAGATCGTCGCGCTCGAAGGCTTCGAGCAGCTCGCGCTTCACGCGCGTCTCCGACGCGATGTCGTCGAGCGTGATGCGGTTCCGCTCCCGGTGCCGCCGAAGCCGTGTGACGAAGGCCTCCTGGGGGTCCATGCCCCGGGTCTAGCAATTCCCGCGCCTGGCTCGCGCGCCGAAGCCCCGCGCGCTTCGTGTTCAGCGATCAGAACTTAGACGCGGCGCACAGATTCGTGATCGCCGACGCTGTTGCGGAATGATGCGTCCGGATCACAGTTCCCGCCGTATTTGCGACAGTCAGGCCAGCTGCGGGACGCCGCCGTCCAGGTACACGTCGAGCTGGTCGGGTGCGAACTGCAGCCCCGTGTAGAACGGACCGAACTCCGCGAACTTCGCGCTCGCCTCGTCGAAGCGCATCTCGTAGATCAGCTTCTTGAAGACGAGCGGATCCTCCGCGAACAGGTCGACGCCCCACTCCCAGTCGTCGTAGCCGATCGAACCGGAGATCACCTGCGTCACCTTGCCCGCGTAGGTGCGGCCGATCATGCCGTGCTCGCGCATCATCGCCGCGCGGCGCTCGAAGCTCTCGCTGTACCAGTTCAGCGCCTCGCCGCGCCGCTTGTTCATCGGGTAGAAGCAGACGTAGCGCGCCTTGGGCAGATCGAGGAACAGCCGGTTCATCACGCGCTGGCGCTGCGCCTCCATCTCGCGATCGAACGCCTGCTCGAATTCGTCGCTGCCGGGCTTGTACTTGGCCCCGAGCTGCTCGTGAATCTTCGCCGTCATTTCGTACATCCCAAGCTCGACCACGGACACGTACGACGAGGTGGCGTCGAGCGCGTCGTGCAACTCGGTGCGCGAGAGCGCGAGCTGCGCCTGCGCCAGCGGCTCGAAGCCGCGCCGGAAACAGACGAACATCAGGTCGGCCTTGTGGCCGAGCACCTGGACGAAGGCCGTCGACCCCGCGTCCGGCACGGCGAGCGCCTGCACGGCTTCCGCTGCCATGCGCTCGCGATCACGGGACGGGTGCTGACGCAGCCGGTCCCAGCGGACGCGGTACATCAGGTGCAGCACGCTCCAGCCCTCGAGCGTCTCGGGCACGAACGGGTTGTGCATGGGGGGATCTTACTGCCTACTGCCTACTGCCTACTGCCTACTGATCCAATCGCACCAGGCCGCGGCGGGTGGCCACCTTGATGGCCTCGGTGCGGCTGGTGACGCCGAGCTTCTCGGCGCAGCGCGATCTGCTTGAAGCGCGAGTCAACCTGCTGCAGACGACACTCGACTACCAGTCCGCGCTCGTCATTCGAGGCGGTTCAGCTGGCTCCGCCGCTCGAGGCAGGCGACACGCTCGGACTTCGCGGAGCGAATATCGTTCTGTTGCCCACGCCCGCGCCTCGAGGCCTCTTCCGGCCGGGCGCGGGGACGGGATTCTGAGAGGGCCGACCCAAGGTCGGCCCCTGCACCTGGACTCTCCTCAGGCGGAGCTCACCGGTCAGGCGGACCTTCAGGTCCCCTGAGCTCGCCTGAATTCATCAGGTCGTCGAGAGCGGGAAGGATTTCTTCGGCACCGCCATGGAGGGCGATGTCCACCGTAGGGCGCGGCTTCACGCCGCGCCGGGCGGGCCGTCAAGGTCCGTCAAGGCCCTCCCTACGTTCGTCATGTCGTCTTGTCGAGTTGAAACGCGCGGTGAATGGCGCGCACCGCCGCCGCTGCGTCCTGATCGGCCACGACGAGCGAGATGTTCCGTTCGGACGAGCCCTGTGAGATCGCGTGGACGTTGATCCCCGCCTGGCCCAGCGCGCCGAACACCGTGGCGGCGATCCCAGGCGTCCCACGCATGCGATCGCCGACCGCCGCCACGATGGCCACCTGGCGCTCGGCGGCAATCTCCTCGATGTGGCCGCGCATGAGCTCCACCTCGAGCGCGCTGCGCAGCGCCGCGACCACACGCGGCGCCTCGGCGGCGCTGATCACGAAGCAGATGTTGTTCTCCGAGGAGGCCTGGGAGATCATCAGGACGTTCGCCTGCTGATCGGCCACGACGTCGAACGTCTTGGCCGCGATGCCAGGAATCCCCTGCATGCCCGTCCCGCTGATCGCGACGAGGATGACCCCGCGGATCGACGTCACCGCCTTCACCCCGCGCGCCGCGGCGTCGCCCTCCACCGTCACGCGCGTGCCCGGACGATCGGGATGGAAGCTGTTGAGAATGCGCACCGGAATGCGCTGGCGGAACGCGGGGAGGATTGTCTTGTAGTGCAGCACCGTTGCGCCGTAGTAGGCCAGCTCCGACGCCTCGCTGTAGGAGATCGCTGAGAGGGTGCGCGCCTCGGGCACTTCGGCGGGGTTGGCCGTCATCACGCCGTCGACGTCGGTCCAGATCCACACCTCGTCCGCCTCGAGCGCCGCGCCGACGATCGACGCGGAATAGTCGGACCCGCCGCGCCCGAGCGTCGTCACCACGCCGTCGGCGGTCGCGCCGATGAAGCCTGTGACCACCGGAATCTCGCCGCGCGCGATCGCCGGCTGCAGCCGCGCGCGCGTGCGCGCGCGGGTCTCCTCCATCAAGGGCTCGGCGCCGCCGAACTGATCGGTGGTCACGATCAGCTCGGTGGCGTCCACGGGCTGCGACGCGCGCCCGCACGAGGCGATCGCGGCAGAGAGCAGCGGCGCCGCGAGCATCTCGCCCGTGGCGGCGATGGCGTCGAGGAGGCGCGGCGTCAGCTCGTGCACCATCGAGAGGCCGAAACAGAGCTTCTCGAACCGGTCGAGCCGCTGCCGAAGCATCTCGAGGACGGCGCCATGGCGGCCGGCATCGCCTCCGATCAAGGCGTCGGCCACGGCCTCGTGCCGGTCGAAGAGCTCCTGACGGACGGGAGGATCCCACTGACCCGCCGAGGCGTGCCGCGCCGCGCCGATCAGCGTGTCGGTCACCTCGCTCATGGCGGAGGTGACCACGACGACCTGGTGTCCCTTTTCTGCGCTGTCGACCGCCAGCTGCGCCGCCTGGGCCATCCGCTCGGCGGAGCCGACGGACGTCCCTCCAAATTTCATGACGATGAGCATCGGGATCCGATTCTAGACTGGAGCTCACTCGAGCCGCGCCCTACGTGTAGGAGGCCTATGGGATTCGGGAGGGCGCTGCGTTCGAATAATAGATGCTGTTGAAGAGGAACTTGAATGTGCCGTGCGACTGCGCGCGGAAGGTGATCTCCGGGCCGAAGAGCAGCACGCGCCCTTGGCCCACCGTGGCATCCACGACGGCCACGGCGCCTTCGAGGTAGCGCTGACCCCAGGCCCACCCGCTGCGGAGCGGGGCGGCGCTGGCAAACCACGCCACGGGCCGGACGCCGCGCGACGCCGCGTCCGCCTCGAGCCGGAATACGGGGCTGTTGTCGAAGAACACGTCGGCCTCCTGGCGGAAGCCGTAGGCCGCCGGAGACGTCGGGTCGACGCTGACGCGCAGCACCGATCCAGGTACGAAATACTGCTCGGGCCCGAGCGGCCGCGTCGAACCGTCGGGTTCGCGCTCGCGCACAGGATCGGTGACGGGCACGCCCAGGTCGGGCGCCCTGGCTGCGGACCGGCCGACCGCCACCACCGTACCGCCTGCCCGGACGAATTGCTGCAGCCGCGGAATGGCGCCCGCCACCTCGGGCTGCGTCATCGTGCCGCTTGGAAATACGAGGACGTCGTATCTTTCCGTGAGGTCGTCTCCGGCCAGCGCCTGCGGAAGAACGACCTCGAACGGAAACTCGAAGCGCTCGAGCAGCCACCGCGTCCACCCGCTCGGCACCGCCCCGCCGTCGACGTCGGCCAGCCCGACCCGAACGGGACGAAGCCTCAGCGCATCGCCCGAAGGCGCCTCGGCGACGCCCTCGAACGTGAGGCCCAGGTCGGCCGCGGCCTTCTCGAGGAGGGGGCGGGTCGATGGCGTTGCGGCGATGTACATCACCTCTGGGCCACTCGAGCGATCGCGCGGCCAGTACACATCCTCTCCAGCATTCACCAGCCGGTTCACCGCCACGAAGGCGTCGTTCTGGTGATGGCTCACGAGGTAGCCCACGACGCCTTGCGGCCCGGTCACTCGTCCCGCGGGAGGTTTCGCTGTTCCCCTCACAGTCTCGAGCGGGCCGTCGAACGCGTCGAGCAGGCGGTCGAACTCCACGCCCATCTGAAGCGCCAGCGTCCATCCGGCGCTGTCGTACGGCGGCCGCGGCGCGGCGCCAGGGTACGGGATGTCGTCGGGATGATCCTGCGGCTCGAACATGTCGAGCACGTGCGGCCTGAACGCCTGCGCCGTCTTCACGACGTACGAGCCAGCCGGATACCGTGTCCCCCCCGCCTCGAACGCCCCTGTGGCGCGATGGACGGTGACGCCTGCGTTCACGAGCGCAGTGACGAACTTCGTGGCCGTCAGGAAGTCGGGCTGATCGGCGGGCAGCACGTAGCCGCGCGGGTCGCGGAGGCGCGGATCCGGCTGGGCGCCGAGCGGCAGATGCGGGCGCGGCGTCCACGTGTCGCGGCTGCCGCGCTCGATCGAGTTCTTCGCCATGCGGTACGCGTTGAACAGCAGCATCTGCCGGTTGCGCGACGCCGCATCGAGCACCGCGCGGTTCGCCGTCACCGAATACTCGATCGACTGGCGGAAGTGCCACGTCTGCGGCGCGATGGGACTTGGCAGATCCGTGCTCGGCTTCTGCCGCTCGGCCACGTACGGAATCTCGATGGGCGTGGGATGTCCGATCGTCTCCGTCAGCAGCCCGATCTGGTTGTGGAAGTACGCCGTGGTCCTCAGCCCGCCGTTCCACCACGTCGAGTAGGTGGAGCCGTCGCGCATGGTGACGCCCGCCTTGCCTTCGGCGGCCAGACGGCCATGCATGGCCGCCCCGAGCAGATCGATGCTCGTGGTGACGAGCGGATCGTAGAGGTAGTTGGAGGGGCCACGGAACGGCGGCGCGAACATCACCACACCGTTGGGGGCGCTCTGATGGTGGTCGTAGACGATCTGCGGGAGCCATTGCTGGTACAACACGCGGTTCATGTTGATCGTCTCGGCCTGGGTGGCCATGTAGAAATCGCGGTTGTTGTCGTGCCCGACGTACTTCTGATACAGCCGCGGCACGCCAACGGTGGTGCGCCGCCGGGGATCCGGCTCGCGCATGTACCAGTCCGCCACCAGCGCGTGCCCGTCGGGGTTGGCGTGCACCGCGAGCACGATGACGTCGCGCAGGACGCGCTGCGTCTCGGCGTCGGTCCCGCTGAGCAGCCGATAGACGGTCTCGATGAGCTGCTGCGCCCCCAGCACCTCGTCGGCGTGCAGTCCCCCGCTGATCCAGACGACAGCCTTTCCCTCGTCGGCCAGTGCGCGGGCCTCGGCGTCGGTCAGCCCTTCCGCCAGCGACAGGCGTCTCGAGATCTCGCGGTAGCGCTCGAGCCGCTGCAGGTTCTCGGGGGCCGTGACGATGGCCATCCACTGGGTGCGGCCTTCCTCGGTCCGGCCGATGTCCACGAGCGTCATGCGGTCCGACTCCCGGTCGAGCCGCTTCCAGTAGGCCTCGAACTGGCCGAAGGTGGCGAGGAAGTAGTCGTCGCCGATGCTCGCGCCGAACTGCTCGCGCGGCGAGGTGGGGGATACGGGGCGCTGCGGCTGGGTGCGCGCCTGGCCAGAGACCAGGACGAGCAGGAGACCGATGACGAAGAGCGCGCGGACCCGAGGCACAGGTCGGTATGATAGCTCCCGACGACGGCAGTGAGTTCAGCCAACCCGCCGAGAATTTCGTCGTGCTTGGTGCGTCGTGCTTCGTGCCTGGTTGTGCGAAGTGCCTTGTGCTTGGCCGTTCCTGGTGCACCAGGCACCAACCAGGAACCGGGCACCGGTCCCAACCAGGCACCAGGCACGAGGCACCAGGCACTGACGGTGACCCGGATTCACGTTCTCTGATTCAGTCGTCTGACAGTGCCACGAACAGCAGAAGCGGCGCCAGCACGAGCCAGGCGAGTGCCAGCAGCCCGAGCGCGATCGCGGGGGGCGTCGTCAACGTCGCGATGTCCCACTCGAAGACGCGCGTGAGCCCGGCGGCCGCGCCGAGCCCCTGCCGCACAAACGGCGCGAGGAACTGCACCAACGCGGCGGCCACGCCCGCGGCGCAGGCGACGGTCAGGGCGTGCACCACCGCAATCGGGCGCGCCGCGGCCCGCGCCGCCTCCTCGCGCCGCCGCCGCTCGGCGCGCCACCACACGACGCCCGCCGCTGGCGGATGCGCCTCCTCGCACGCCGCCTCGCGCTCGGCACGCAACAGCGCCGCCACCTCCGGCTCGTCGTCAGGAGGAAGAAGGAAGGAGGAAGGAGGAAGGGTGTTCATGGTCGGAGCAGTCCCATCAGACGTCGACGGGCGCGCCAGAGCAGCAGCTTGATGCTGCTGGTCTTGAGCCCGAGTCCTTCGGCAATTTCCTGGTGCGACATCTCCTGCGCGTAGGCGAGCCAGAGCAGCTGCCGATCGCGCGGGCGGAGCCGCGCCAGGGCGCGCGCCACGTCGGTGCGCGTACCGGCACGCTCGGCCACCTGATCCTGTCGCGTGTCGGCTCGATCGTCGCGCGCGTCGAGCGGCGCCGCCGCGGGCTGGCGGCGGCCGCGGCGGTGCGCGTCGTGCGCCAGGTTCGTGGCAATGCGATACAGCGTGTTCAGACGGCTATGCGCCTCGTTGTGAGGATGCTGGGCCTGCGGGGATGGATGTGAGTCGCATAGCGGTCCTAGGCGCGCGAAGCGCGCCCAAGAGACACTGGCCACGCACCAGCCAAGAGGGGCGCGGGGGTATCACGGGGCATCCCCTTGGCTGGTGCGGGGCTCCAGCAGGCCAAAGCGCCTCGACAGGGCGTACGCCAGGCCCGCCGAGAGGACGAAGCCGACGCCGAGCGCGATGGCCAGCACGCCGAGCACGAAGAGAGGCGGCTGGATGAACTCGTTCACGCGCCCGCTGGCGAAGTTGATGCCCAGTCCGGCAAAAGCCAGCACCATGCCTGCCTGCGCGGACCACAGGACACGCCCGATCGGCGCGTCATCGCCCTCGGGCCCGCGTCGACGACGGGCGCCGACTCGAGGAACCGCCGACCCGCCGCGTCTGGATGTACGCGAGCAGCTCCTCGTGCCCCGTCAGCCGGTCGAGCAGCTTGTTGTGGGCCTCGGTCTGCACCCTCGAGACCTGCAGCCAGCGGCGGTGATCGATGAAGGTCTTGAGCAGCCACGCCAGAAAACCCGTGACGGTCACGAACGCGGCGAAGACCGCCGTGCCCGCCATCACGTTCTCCCAGAGCTCCAGCATCTGCCTCTGCGGATCATCGGAATCGAAATCGCCCGATCCGAAGAAGTGCGCCGCCTCCGGCACGGACGGCGCGGGCGGCGTCTGGGCCGCGGCTGGGCCGGCCAGGACGACCAGGATGACGGGAACGGCCGCGGCTCGGCTGCTCATGCCCGGTATTACGCGGTGCGAGGGCGAAGGTTAACACGGGTGGTAAGGTGGCTAGGTAGCTGAGTAGCTGGGTAGCTCGGTGAAATCTCCCAGCAACCTAGCAACCCAGCAACCGAGTTACCCATGAAGATCGCCACCTGGAACGTCAACGGCATCCGCGCTCGGCAGACGCAGGTGCAGGAGCTCATCGAGCGCGAGCAGCCCGACGTGCTCTGCCTGCAGGAGATCAAGGCGTCGCTCGACCAGCTGCCCGTGTGGCTCTGCGAGATCGAAGGCTACTGGTGCTACTGGCACGGCGGCAAGGGCTACTCGGGCGTGGCGCTCCACGTGCGCAAGGCCACCCACCCGGAGCGCCCTGCCTTCCATCATCCCGAGTTCGACTACGAGCACCGCATCGTCACGGTGCGGCTGCCGCAGGCCACGATTGGATCCCTCTACGTGCCGAACGGCGGCAAGGATTTTCCCGCCAAGATGCGGTTCCTGGAAGCGCTGGACACGTTCGCGGCCGAGTTTCATGCCGCGGGCAAGCCCCTGGTCCTGTGCGGCGACCTCAACGTCGCCCGCACGGAGATGGACGTCCACCCGAAGGAGCGGCGGCCCCGCGCCATCGGCCAGCTCCCCGAGGAGCGCGCGCTCATCGAGCAGATCCTGAGCCGCGGCCTGGTGGACGTGCACCGGCGGCTCGATCCGGACAATGCGGAGCTGTTCACGTGGTGGGCGCCGTGGCGCAACCTGCGGCAGCGGAACATCGGCTGGCGCCTGGACTACGTGCTCGCGTCGCAGGCGCTGGCCGATCGTGTCACGTCGTGCGTGGTGCAGCGGGAGTTCGGGACGAGCGACCACGGACCGGTGATCGCTCTTTTCGATCTCTATGGATCCGTATCGAATTCGGGATCCTCCGACCATTGAGTCTTCGGCGTCGTCGAGCCATCCTCGGCGACGAACGTCAGCTCGTAATTGCCTCCACGCGCACCAGCGCGAGCGCCGCCTCGAGCCCGCGCACGATCGTCAGCAGCCCACGCCCCTGATAGGCCGTCCACGAGGCAAACGCCTTGGCCGCCAGGTAGCGCTTCAGCGGCGCATGCCAGGCCCGCCATGCAGGCGCCACGGCCTCCGCGTACGCGCGCTCCAGTCCGGAGTCATCCCGATCGGGCTTCAGGTCATCGGGGACGGCGGCCATCACCTCCGCGTCGAGCGGCAGGCTGCTGTCCAGCGCAAGGTCCAACGGGCCGCGTACGCCGGTCCTCGGCAGCATCGCCACCGCATTCGCCAGCGTCCCGTTGCCCGGCCGATAGCGGCGAAGCTGCCGCGCGTCGCGCATCAGCGTCGCGATCACCCCTTCGGGCGACAGCGCCTCGTCTACGCACCGGGCCACCATGTGCCTCTCCCAGGCTGCGTACGCGTCGAGGTTCATCAGCATCCGCGGGTGGAGCAGCGGCGGCCACGCGTCGGGCTCGACGACGAGGCCGTCGTAGTCGGCGGAGGGAAACGCACCCGGCGCCTCGACGATCGCCAACGGCAGGTCGTCTCGGAACAGCATGGCCGCGGCCGTCGGGCAGTAGTGCGACAGCGAGATGAACGTGCCGCGCGCGTCGCGCACGGCCAGGCGGGGAAAGTGCCGACATGTCGACGGCAGCAAAGGCTCGCCGAGGTCGCGGTGCACGAGGCACAGGCCCGACCACGGTGGTGGGCCTCAGCTTCGCGCTCGGGGCGCTGGCCGACGCCGCGCTGACGTGGCGGCTGCATGAGTTCGATCTCGGTTCAGCGCGGGTCACGACGGCCGATCCCGAACCTGCCCACGATCCGTCGGCGCCCAGACCTGTGGAGCGGCCGGGCGAGGATGGCGAGCCGCCGCCAGCAGGGACGGCTGGCGTCGTGGCGCATTCGGCAGCCGTGGAGATCCTGCGCGAGCGCGACCTCGAGCTGCCCGTAGACGAGGTGGACCGCGACGATCTGCGCGACACGTTCTTCGACGCGCGCAACGGCCGCGCGCACGAGGCGCTCGACATCATCGCGCCGCGCCACACTCCGGTGCGCGCGGTGGATGACGGCACGATTGCCAAGCTCTTCACCAGCCAGGGGGGCGGCGGCATCACGATCTATCAGTTCGATCCCACCGCGACGTTCTGCTACTACTACGCCCACCTCGATCGCTACGCGCCAGGTCTCCGCGAGGGGCAGGGCGTCCGCCGCGGCCAGACCATTGGCTACGTCGGCTGCAGCGGCAACGCCTCACCGGATGCGCCGCACCTGCACTTCGCCATCTTCCGGCTGACACCCGAGCGGCGATGGTGGAAGGGCGAGCCGGTCAACCCGTACTCGGTCTTCAGGTAGCTCGGGCCAGGTAGCTGGGTAGCTGGGTAGTTCGGTAGCTGGGTGGCGAGGTCGCCCCGCCAAGCCCCAGCTACTAAGCCACTTAGCAACCCAGCCACCCAGATTACAGAACTATTACAGAACGTGCGCAGCCGACTTGGTATCGTGCTGAGGCTTTCTTTCACGTCCACGACCGCAGAGGGCCTCACATCGCATCATGGCTACGGCATCGCTCGCGTACGGGCGCAAGCATCAATCCGGAGTGAACTGGGTCACCGCCATCGCGATGGCCGCCTTTCACGTGGGGGCCCTCGCCGCCCTCTTCTTCGTCGACACCGGCGCGATCCTGACGGCCATCGTGCTGTGGATCATGGCGGGGAGCTTCGGCATCGGCATGGGCTACCACCGCCTGCTGACGCACCGCGGCTACAAGACGCCGAGGTGGATGGAGTACTTCCTGACGGCCTGCGGCACGCTCGCGCTCGAGGGCGGACCGATCTTCTGGGTGGCCACGCACCGCATCCACCACCAGAAGTCCGACCGCGAGGGCGACCCGCATACGCCGCGCGAGGGCGGCTGGTGGTCGCACGTGGGCTGGATTCTCACGGGCCAGGGGCTGCACCAGAACGCGTCGGTGCTGCGGCGATACGTGCCCGACCTCGCCCGCGATCGCGTCCACGTGTGGCTCTCCACGTGGCACTGGGCCAGCAACGTCGTCGTGGGCCTCGTGCTCCTCGCCTTCGGCGGGATTCCCTATGTGCTCTGGGGCATCTTCTTCCGCACGACCTGGGGCCTGCACTCGACGTGGCTGGTGAACTCGGCCACGCACATGTGGGGATCGCGCCGCTTCACGACGCGCGACGACTCGACCAACAACTGGTGGGTGGCCCTGCTCGCGTTCGGCGAGGGGTGGCACAACAACCACCACGCGCACCCCACCTCCGCCCGTCACGGGCTGGCCTGGTACGAGCTGGACGTCAACTGGGTCTTCATCAGCGCCCTCCGGGCGGCGGGCCTCGCCTGGGACGTGAAAGTGGCGCGCGTCGCCCAGACGATGGACGAGGATCGGCTGGTGCCCGACGAGCGGGTGGCGCTCCCCGACGAAGCGGTGGCGTAGACAGGCCCCAGGGCTCAGGCCTCAGCACTCCTCAGCACGAGGCCCCAGGCTTGGGCCCTGAGGCCTACTACAATCGCTATGTGACGCGCCGCCAAAAGGCGATCGCCTTCTTCGTCGCCCTCTGCGTGCTGCTGGTCGGGGCGGCGGTCTCACTGAACATCGGCTGGATCCTGATCACCGCCCGCCAGGCCACGCCGCTCGTCCTCGGGATCATCTCCTTCGCCCTCATCATCGCGGGCCTCATCGTCTACACCGTGTTCCTCGTGCTGGAGATCAAGCGCAACGAGGAGCACGACAGCTTCATCAACGCGGTCACGCACGAGCTGAAGACGCCCATCGCCTCGATGCGTCTCTACCTGGAAACGCTCAAGTCGCGGGACGTGGACGAAGCCAGGCGGCGGCAGTTCTACGAGATCATGCTGGAGGATGCCGACCGCCTGCACCGGACGGTCGAGCAGGTGCTCAAGGCCGGGGCGGTGGCGCAGAAGCCGAAGGTGGCCGGCCGCGCGCCCGTGGACATGGCGGCCCTCGCCCGCGAGTGCGTGCAGCTCGCGCGCGTGCGGCACCATCTCGATGCCAGCGCCATCGCGCTCCAGGCGCACGACGGCCACCCGCTGCTCGTCGCGGGCGACGCGGAGGAGCTGCGGACGGTCGTCGCCAACCTGCTCGACAACGCCGTGAAGTACTCGGGCGAGGCGGTGCGCGTGACCGTGTCGGTGGCCGCGCCTGCCCCGAATGCCGTCTGGGTGCGCGTGCAGGACCGCGGGGTCGGCATTCCGCGCAGCCAGCTCAAGCGCATCTTCAACCGCTTCTACCGCGTGCAGACGCGCGGCCTCAAGCAGATCACGGGCACGGGCCTCGGCCTCTACATCGTCCGATCCATCGCGCGGGCGCACGGCGGGCGCGTGTTCGCGCAGAGCGAGGGCGAGGGGCGGGGGGCGACGTTCACGCTCGAGCTGCCGAGGGCGGACGTCAAGAGTTAAGAGTCACACTTTCCACTTTCTCATGGCCCGTATTCTGATCGTCGAGGACGAGCAGCACATCGCCGACGGTCTGCGCTTCAACCTCGAAGAGGAGGGGCACGACGCGGACGTGGCGTCCAACGGCGAGCGGGCGCTCGGACTCATCCTGGGGGAGCGGCGCCCGTTCGACACGGTGATCCTCGACGTCATGCTGCCTGGCAAGGACGGCTTCGCGGTGGCGTCCGAGCTCCGGGCGGCGGGGCAGTACGTGCCGATCCTGATGCTGACCGCGCGCGGGCGCCCCGAAGACGTGCTGCGCGGCTTCGAGGCGGGCGCCGACGACTACCTGCCGAAGCCCTTCGACCTCTCGATCCTCATCGCGCGGGTCAACGGCCTGCTGCGGCGGCGGCGCTGGAACGAGCAGGACGCGCCGCAGGGTGGGGCGGCCGACGTCTACACGTTCGCCGGACGGACGCTGGACTTCGGGGCGATGGAGGTGCGCATGGCCGGCAGGTCGCACCGGCTGACGCTGATGGAATGCGAGCTGCTGCGCTACCTCGTGAAGAACGCGGGGCAGCCCGTCTCCCGCCGCGCGATCCTCGAGCAGGTCTGGGGGCTGCACGAGGAGACCGACACCCGCGCCATCGACAACTTCATCGTGCGCCTGCGGAGATATCTCGAGGATCGTCCCGCCGCGCCGAAGTACCTGCAGACCGTCCGCGGCGTGGGGTACCGGTTCGTGCCTCAGCCGTAGGGCTTCTTCGGCGGGCCGTAAAGGCCCGCCCTACCTGCGATGTAGAGCGCCCCTTCATGGGGGCCGACTGGCGGCCGCTTTGCACTCGCGCCGAAGTCGGAGGAGACTGCATGCCACCAACATTGGGTCAGTCGTCTCGGACCGCGCCATTCCGCTGCAGGGGATCTACAACGCCGCCAAGCACGCGGTGAAGGGCTATAGGGACACGCTGCGGATGGAGCTCGAAGAAGAGGGCGCGCCGATCTCTGTCTCGCTGGTCAAGCCGGCGGCCGTCAACACGCCGTACATCGAGCACGCGCGCAACTACATGGACGCGGAGCCGGAATATCCGCCGCCCGTGTATGCGCCCGAGGTGGTGGCGCGCGCCATCCTGCGCTGCGCCGAGCGGCCGATTCGTGATGTGACGGTCGGAGGCGCGGGCAAGGTCATCACCACGATGGCCGCCGTGGCGCCGCGTCTCACCGATCGCCACATGGAACGGACGATGTTCAGGCAGCAGATGCGGGAGGGGCCGCGGCACGTGGGCGATTCGCTGAACGCGCCGCAGCAGGATGGCCAGCGTCGCGGGCCGAGCGGGCGCCTGACGTTGCGGCACAGCGCGTACGCGCGTGCGGCGCTCTCGAACGTCGGCCGCGCGCTGCCGTTGGTCGCCGTCGGGGCGCTGGTGGCCGGCGCGGTCGGCGCGATGCGGCGTGCGGGATGACGCCGCGGTCACGCTCCATGCGCAGGCCCAGACGCGCACGCTGAAGCGTGCGCTCTACAGGTGGAGGATGGATCCGTCGCCGACGTTTACACGTTTGCCGGACGGACGCTGGACTTCGGGCCATGGAGGCGCGCATGGCCGGCAAATCGCACCGGCTGACGCTCATGGAATGCGAGCTGCTGCGCTACCTCGTGAAAAACGCGGGGCAGCCTGTCTCCCGCCGCGCGATCCTCGAGCACCGGAAGCTTGAGATATCTACGAACCACGACTGCGGAGCCAGTCGCGAAAGGCCCGGAGACGGGGGAGCGACTCGCGATCGCGCACGCGATTGGCCGCCTCCTTGCTCGCGATGATGTCGTCGATGTGGCAAACGTGGAACCCCTCCACGTCGACATGCCTGGCCCACGCATCGGCAAACCGTTCGATGCCATCCGGGGCGTACACGACGTCAACATCGAACGGACCGTTCCTCAACTGCACGAAGTCCTTGCCCTGCTCGAGGTCGCGGCGTTGCTCGGCGGTCAGAGCGAAGCCGAGATCCACGAGAGCATCGGCCAGGGCCCGACCGTTCTCGGGTGATTTGTCGACAAAGAGGTCGGCGTCCTGGGTGGTATCGGGAAATCCAAGAAGGACCGCGCCGGACTTTCCGATGAACAGGTGCCTCACGCCATGGCGCGCCAACGCGTCTCGGATCTCGGTGGCCTGACGATACTCAAACGCGCCCATAGCCGAGCCACGAGGGCAGGTGGCGCTCACACCACGCGCGGTATTCCTCCATCGTCGAGAAGGCCCGGTAGGGGGCATCGTCGAGGACGGGCTTGTGCGTGTGGATGAACGCGTACCGCAGGCGAGTCGCCAGCGGGCGCCGTGCCGCGGCTTCGAACTCCTGCCGCCACTCGTCCGGGACGATGGCATGGACGGGCACGCGCTTCAGTGTAACGCGACAGGCGGCCTTCCGGTCCCGCTATGGCGCGGGCGCGAGTCGCCTGACCTCTTCGAGGAAGTTCTGCACGAGAACGATCTCGCGCGTGCCCTGCCGGTCGGCGCCCCGCAGCATCAGGAACCGCCCATCCGGAAACACGTCGTAGCGCGGCCCCCAGTTTGAGCTGTTCATGTACTCTTCGATGGTGCCAGCCGGCGTCGGCACCCGCATGTCGAGCACCGGCGTCGCAGTCCCGAGCTGCAGCGCCCCGCCGCTTCGCGTCACAGACACCGACATCAGCCGCCCCGTGCCTTCGATGAACCCCCGTAGAAGAGCGTCCTGCCATCGCGGCTCAACACGGGGCCTTGCCCACCGGCCGTCGACACCGGCAGCTGCTCCCCTTCCGGATGGCGTCGTACGTAGACTTCCGCCCGCCCGGATTCGTCGGACACGTACGCCAGCCACGACCCATCGGGCGAGAATGCCGCACTGTGTTCGGACGCCGGACTGTTCAGCAGCGGCTGGCTCGCCGGCTCGTCACCCATCGACAGCACCCAGATGTCGTGCCGACCGAAGGACCTGAAGGCCCGCCTGTACAATGGCGGGATGGCTGCCAGCGACACGATCGAGGCCGAAGGCCATCTGATCGACTCGGGCCTGCTGTCGGCGATCTTCGACAAGATCATCGAGTTCAAGGCCTCGTACGAAGTCCTCACGTTCGACATCGGGCGCACCAACGAGGAGCCGTCGCGCATCGAGATGCGCATCAACGCGCCCGGCCGGGAGGCGCTCGACGAGCTGCTCCAGCAGCTCACCACGTTCGGCTGCCATCCGAAGCGCGAGCGAGACGCACTGGTCAAGCCGGCCGAGAAGGACCGCTGTGTTCCCGACGACTTCTACTCGACGACCAACCATCGCACGCACGTCCGCTTGGGCGGCCGCTGGGTGGAGGTGGAGCAGCAGCGCATGGACGCGGTGATCGTCGCCGCGGGCGGACGCGCCGTGTGCCGCAAGCTGCGCGACGTCCGCACGGGCGACCCGATCGTCTGCGGCCACGAGGGCATCCGCGTGACGCCGGAGTTCCGTGAACGCGACCGGCTCGGCTTCGCCTTCATGAGCAACGACGTCTCTTCCGAGCGCCGCGTCGAAGGCGTCGTGGGCCGGATCGCCGACATGATGCGCCACGTCAAGCGGCAGGGCGGCCGCATCGCGGTGGTGGCCGGCCCCGTCGTCGTCCACACGGGCGGCGTCGAGCACTTCACCGAGCTCATCCGGCTCGGCTACGTCGACACCGTCCTGGCCGGCAACGCCCTTGCCGTCCACGACATCGAGTACGCCCTCTCGGGCACCTCTCTCGGCATCGACCTCATCGCGGGCGCGGCGGTCGAGCAGGGGCATCGCAATCACATGGCCGCCATCAACACGATCAA
This sequence comes from Acidobacteriota bacterium, assembly GCA_016210845.1. Taxonomy (GTDB): domain Bacteria; phylum Acidobacteriota; class Vicinamibacteria; order Vicinamibacterales; family UBA2999; genus JACQTK01. The sequence goes on from JACQTK010000115.1 coordinate 18,538, forward strand.
CCGCGCGGGCGGGATCGCCCAGGCCGTGAAGGCTGGCGTCCTGAAGTCGGGCGTCATGTACGAGTGCGTGACGCACGGCGTGGAGTACATCCTGGCGGGCAGCATTCGCGACGACGGCCCGCTGCCCGAGACGGTGATGGACCTGATCGAGGCGCAGGAGCGCTATGCGGCGGCGCTGACGAACAACGTGCAGCTCGTGCTCGTGCTGTCGTCGATGCTCCACGGCATCGGCGTCGGCAACATGCTGCCGTCGTGGGTGCGGGTCGTGTGCGTCGACATCAATCCCGCGGTGGTGACCAAGCTCAGCGACCGAGGGTCGCAGCAGACCGTCGGGGTCGTCACCGACGTCGGGTTGTTCCTCCACCGGCTGGCCGAGCGGTTGCGGTCCTAACAAGGCCCAAGGCCCAAGGCCCAAAGCCCAAGGCCCAACGTTGCTGTTTGAGCCTTGAGCCTTGTGCCTTGTCCCTTGATCTACACCACCGCGCGCGCCGCGCTCGTCCGATCGGCGAGCTCAGCCGCCACGCGGGTCAGCGCCTCTTCGAGACCTGCGCGGGTGCGCGGCGTGCCGAGGCAGAGCCGGTCCGGCATCAGGATGTTGACGCTGAGATCGAACGGCCCCTCGTCCCGCGTGTCTTCGGCCTCGGTGCCGCGAACGAACGTGCCGCGGCCGACGTGGCCGGAGACCAGGCCCCGGCGCGCCGCCTCGGTGTAGGCGCGTGTCACGGTCGTCACCGTGACGCCGAGATGGTCCGCGAGGTCGCGATGCGGCGGCAGACGGGCGCCGGGCCGCAGCGCGCCCTCCTGTACGTCCCGGTCGATCGCGTCCGCGATGGCGCGGTACTTCGGGCGCCGGCCATCGAGCTTCGGCAGCCACATGTCATCGGTGCAATATAGGAATTGAATCCCGAGCAATGCAACTTGAATGTCAGACAAGCCGCGCAGGCTCAGGCCCCAGGACTGGACTCTGAGGCCTGCACGCCCCGAGCCGGCGTAAGATAGCCAGCGTCACGAAGGCGCTCGCTTGATTGGCACGCGGCTCGGCCCCTATCGGATCGTCGAGCGGATCGGCGTTGGCGGGATGGGCGAGGTCTATCGCGCACACGACGAGCGGCTGCAGCGCGACGTCGCCATCAAGGTCCTGCCCGCCGCGCAGGGCGACGATGTCGAGGCACGCGCGCGGCTGCTGCGGGAGGCCCGCGCGGCCGCCGCGCTGAACCATCCGAACATCTGCACCGTGCACGAGGTAGGCGAGGCCGACGGCCGCGTCTTCATCGCCATGGAGCTCGTCGAGGGCCGTTCGCCGGACCGCCTCGTCTCCTCCGGAGGCCTGCCCCCGGACCAGGTACTCGCCCTCGGCCGGCAGATGGCCGACGCCGTGGCCCACGCGCACGAGCGCGGCCTGCTGCACCGCGACTTGAAAGCGGCCAACGTGGTCGTCACGCCGTCGTCCTCTACGAGATGGCCGCGGGCCGGCGGCCCTTCGAGGGTGAGACCGCGTTCGAGGTGGCCTCGGCGATCTTGAACCGCGCCCCGCGCGCCGTGCCCGACAGCATGCCCGCGGAGCTGCGCGTCGTCATCGATCGCTGTCTCGCCAAGGACCCCGCGCAGCGGTACCAGCACGCGGGAGCGCTGCGTGCCGCGCTCGAGTCCGCCCTGGCGGGCGCCACGCCGGCGCCACAGCCGGAGCCCGCCGGTCGACGATGGCGGTCCGGGCTGGCGGCGGCGGGGGCGTTGACACTCGCGGGGGCGGTGCTCTGGTCGACGGTCGATTGGGGCGCGGTATCGAATCGATCGCCGGAAGGCGCGAGCGGCCCCCCGCGGATCGCCTCGATTGCCGTGCTGCCGCTCGAGAATCTCTCGGGCGACCCCGACGAGGAGTACTTCGCTGCGGGCATTCAGGTCGGGCTCATCACGGAGCTGGCACGGCTGCGGAGCCTCGACCGGGTGATCGAGCGGCGCTCGACGCAGCGCTTCAGCCAGACGAGCCTGCCCGTCCCGGAGGTGGCGGCCACGCTCGGCGTCGACGCGGTCGTCACCGGATCGGTGCTGCGCACGGGCGATCGCGTGCAGGTGACCGCGCAGGTCATCGATGCCGCGACCGAGCGTCACCTCTGGGCCGATCGCTACGAGCGCGACGTGCGCGACGTGCTGTCGATCCAGAACGATGTCGCCGCCGCGGTTGCGAGGGCGATTGGGATCGAGCTGACGCCCGAGCTGCAGCAGCGCTGGGCGCGCCGGGGCACGATCGACCCCCAGACGTACGAGGCGTACCTGCGCGGCATGTATCTGGTGAGCCGCGGGGGCGGCACGCGGGAGGATCGGCAGCGCGGCATCGCCATCCCGCAGGAGGCGATCGACCGGAACCCGGCCGATGCACACGCGTACGCCGGCCTCGCCCTCGGGTACATCACGCTCGGCCACGGCCCCGCGGCCACAGCCGAGGCGTGGCCGAACGCGCGCGCCGCGGCGCTGCGGGCGGTGACGCTCGACCCGGAACTGGCGGAAGCGCACTCGGCGCTCGCCGAAGTGCGGATGTACTACGAATGGGATTGGGCAGGCGCGGAGCAGGCCTTCCGGCGCGCGAACGAGCTGAACCCCAATCTGGCGATGAACCACTACCACTACGCGTGGTACCACGCGCTGTTCGGCCGCATCGACGAAGCCATCGCCGAGCACAAGCGCGCGCAGGAGCTGGACCCGCTGACGCCGGTGCACACGGCCTATCTGGGTCTCCTGTATCTCTACCAGGGGCGCCCGGACGACGCGCTGGCCGAAGCGAGGAAGGCCGCGGAGTTCGCCCCCGCGGCACCCCTGCCCTGGGGGATGATTGGAGCCGCGCTCTCCGTGAAGGGCCTGCATGAGGAGGCGATTGCCGCAGCGGCCAAGGCGGCATCGATCGATCCGCTGGGATCGGGCGCCCACCTGGGGATGGTGCATGCGGCAGCCGGGCGGATCGACGAAGCTCGCGCGATCCTCGCGACGCTGGAAGCGCAGCCGCCCGTGCCGTTCAGCGTCTGGAGCCTCTCCCAGCTGCACATCGCGCTGGGCGATCACGACGCGGCGTTCCGCTGGCTGGCGCATCGGCCCGCGCACGCCTTCCTCCCGTGGATCCGCGTGCATCCGCCCTTCGCGCCGTTGTGGAAGGACCCTCGATTCGCCGCGCTGATGGCCGAAATGCGGCTGCCGGCCCCCTGATCTGCGGCCGAGCACCGTGCTATTCTCAGTTCATGGGCAAGCGCATCTTCCTCTTCCTCGCGACCAACCTGGCGATCGTCATCATGCTGTCGATCGTCATGACGCTGCTCGGCATCGGCGGCTACGCCGGGCCAGGCGGCGGCGTCGACGTCCGGGCGCTGGCGATCTTCTCGCTCCTCTGGGGCATGGGGGGCGCGGTCATCTCGCTGCAGATGTCGCGGTGGATTGCCAAGCGGGCCACCGGCGTGCGCCTCGTGGACGGCCGCACGGGCCGCGACGAGCTCGACTGGCTCCACGCCACCGTGGCGAGGCTCACGCAGCAGGCGAATCTGCCGATGCCGGAAGTCGGGATCTACGAGTCGGCGGAAGTCAACGCGTTCGCCACCGGCCCGAGCAGGAGCCGCAGCCTCGTGGCGGTCTCCTCGGGCCTGCTGCGCGCGATGCGGCGCGACGAGGTCGAGGGCGTCCTGGCGCACGAGGTCGCGCACATCGGCAACGGCGACATGGTGACGATGACGCTCATTCAGGGCGTGATCAACGCGTTCGTCATCTTCTTCGCCCGGCTGATCGCGTTTGGCATGCGGTCGACCGACTCTCGCGGCAGCTACGCGATGAGCTTCGTCGTGATGATCGTGCTGGAGATCGTGCTCGGCATCCTCGGCTCGCTCATCACGGCGTGGTTCTCGCGCCAGCGCGAGTTCCGCGCCGACCGCGGCGGCGCGATCTTCGCAGGCCGCGAGCGGATGCTGGCGGCGCTGCGGCGCCTGGCCGCCAACCGCGAGCTGGTGGAGACGCAGCACCAGGCGCTCGCCACCCTCAAGATCAACGGCGCGCGCGGCTGGATGGTGTTCTTCTCGACGCACCCGCCGCTCGAGGCGCGCATCGCGGCGCTCGAGCGGTTCCAGGCCTGACACCTGCCTGGGCACGCGCACGCTGAGGCGTGCGCTCTACACGTGGTCCGTTGCCTGTAGAGCGGCGGCTTCAGCCGCCGCGATCCCGCGGTCAGGGCGACGCCGCATTCCACGGCCCGGGCGCGGCCAGCACCCGGGCGGCGATCGCGTCGGCGAGCCGCTGGTTCCCCCTCAAGGTGTAATGGCAGCAGTCGTCCATGTACACGGGCGACGGCTCCGCGTCGAAGATGCCGGTGGCGTCGATGAACGCCACCCTCTCCTTCAACGGCGCGGAGGCGTCCACGAGCGCCGGATACCCGCGCTCGACGCTCTCCTTGAACGGCGAGCCATCGCTCAAGGCCACCCGCGCCTCCTCGGCCCCGAAGCGGCGGCTGCCGTAGTACTGATTGGGCTGCAGCACGTGGACGTAGGTGGCCCGTCTGGACGCCAGCATGTCCTGCATCAGGAGTGATGCCTCGGCCCAGCTCCGGGCGATGTCCTCGAACACCGTGGCGCCCTCGCGCGGCTTCACCGCTGGGGTCACCCTGACGATCGACGCCGGCGAGGGGTTTGACGGCAGGTTCGCGAAGCGGCCCAGCTCCGCCACGTAGCGAGACGACGTCCGCGCGTACAGCCTTTCCAGCACGAAGTTCACGAGGGCAATCCGGTTGCGGCCGATCCGTTCGACCAGCCCGTTCAGCCGCTCCTTGTCGCGGGCGATCGCCGCCAGCGACGCCAGCTTCTCGGGCGTGAGCGTGGACCGATCGATCAGGTTGATCAGCGGATCGAGGTGCATGGGGCTCGGCATCGAGACGTCTACGCCGCGCTGCTGGTTCAGGCTGCCCAGCGCCACCTCGTTGAACCCGTCGATGTTGATGACGAGGTCGAACGCCTGCCCGATCGAGAGGAAGTAGGCCAGCAGCAGCGCCTGCTGAGGCTGCTTGTAGCCCTCGTGGCTGAAGCACAGCGGGATCACCTGTCTGGTCCTGAAGAAGGCGTGTTGCTTCAGCATCGAGACCAGTCGATCGGCGCCGATCTGACAGAACCACACGCCCACAGAGCCGCCGAACAGGCCGACGAGAAACCGATCGGGGCCGGTCCTGGGGAACGGGAAGTCGTAGGGCGACACGAACCCGAAGTTGTTCGTGGCCAGGGCGCGCGGCTCGTCCGCCGTGCCCCCGCGCTCCTGCGGCTCCCGGAGCGCGTCGGGAATGTCGAACGGGTGCCCTGGCGTATGCGTGGGGCCGAAGTACGGGTGCAGCGCGTCGGCGGTCAGCCGGCCTTCCGTGGTTTCCGGGATCAGCGTGTACGTCTTCCGGTGCGCGTAGAAGAGCGCGCCCGTGTCGACGTAGTACAGCGCGAGCGCCGCCAGTTCGGCGAGCACCAGAAACGCGGCCACGTTGACCGCGGCGATCCTCAGGAATCGGCGCGACATGATCGGCGTCAATCCGGCAGGAACGCCAGGGCGTACTCGGGACGCTGCGGCGATGTCTGCCGCGGCTTTCGCAGCAGGCAGCGGCCCGCGACGAGCAGGTCGAGATCGGTGCCCATGAAACAGCGGAACGCATCCTCGGGCGTGCAGACGATCGGCTCGCCCCGCACGTTGAAGCTCGTGTTCACGAGCACGGGGCAGCCCGTTTTCGCTTTGAAGGCTTCGAGCAGTCCATGGAACATCGGGTGCGTCTCCCGATGCACGGTCTGGATTCGCGCCGAATAGTCCACGTGCGTCACCGCGGGAATGTCGGATCGGACGACGTTCAGCTTGTCGAGGCCGAAAAGCCGCTGCTCGTCCTCGGTCATCGGCCGCCGCCGCTCGCGGCGGACATCGGCCACCAGCAGCATGTAGGGGCTGTCAGCCTCCAGCTCGAACCACTCCGCCACGTCCTCCCGCAGGACGGACGGCGCGAACGGCCGGAAGCTCTCGCGGAACTTGATCTTGAGGTTGAGGATCTTCTGCATGGTGGGCGATCGCGGATCGCCGAGGATCGATCGGGCGCCGAGCGCGCGCGGGCCGAACTCCATGCGGCCCTGGAACCAGCCGACCGCCTGCCCGGCCGCCAGCGCGTCGGCCGCGGCCTCGATGGCTGCCCGATCGTCGTCGGCCGTCTCGAAGCAGGCGCCGGCGGCGCGCAGCCGCTCCTCGATGTCCTGCTGGCCGAACGCGGGCCCGAGGTAGCTGCCCGACATCCCGTCGTCCCCGTCCCACGCCACACGGTCGTGGCCCGCGTGCAGGTGATACGCCGCCAGCGCGGCGCCCACTGCACCTCCGGCATCGCCCGCGGCGGGCTGCACCCACAGCCGCCCGAAGCGGCCGTCACGCAGGATCCTGCCGTTGCTCACGCAGTTGAGCGCCACGCCGCCCGCCAGGCACAGGTTCGGGATCCCGAACTCCGCCGCCAGCGCCCGCGTGAGGCGCAGCACGACCTCGTCGGTCACCGCCTGGATCGACGCGGCGACATCCATGTGGAACGGCTCCAACGGATCCTCAGGCCGCCTGGGCGGCCGGCCGAAGAGACGCTCGAACCGATCGTTGGTCATCCGCAGGCCGGTGCAGTAGTCGAAGTAGTCGAGGTTGAGGCGGAAGCTGCCGTCCGCCTTGACGTCGATCAGCGTGTCGAGGATGAGCGGCGCAAAGCGCGGGGCGCCGTACGGCGCAAGCCCCATCACCTTGTACTCGCCCGAATTGACCTTGAAGCCCGTGTAATAGGTGAACGCCGAATACAGCAGCCCCAGCGAATGCGGAAAATGAATCTCGCGGACGGCGTCGAGCGCGCGGCCGCGCCCGAGGCTCACGGCGGTGGTGGCCCACTCGCCGACCCCGTCGAGCGTCAGGACGACGGCTTCGGCGAACGGCGACGGATAGAACGCGCTCGCCGCATGGCTCTGGTGGTGTTCGGTGAACAGCAGCCGGCCCTCGAGGACGCGGCGGGTGAATCCGAGGCGCGCCAGCTCGCCCTCGAGCACCGACTTCTGAAACAGCTTCGCCTTGATCCAGACCGGCAGGGCCAGCGCGAAGCTCCGGTAGCCGCGCGGTGCGAATGCGAGGTAGGTCTCCAGGAGCCGCTCGAACTTCAGGAACGGCTTCTCGTAGAACACCACGTCGTCCACCGCGTCGGGCGCCAGGTGGGCGTACTCGAGGCAGAAACGGACCGCGTGCCGCGGGAATCGCGCATCGTGCTTGCGCCGCGTGAACCGCTCCTCCTGCGCGGCGGCGACGATCCGGCCGTCCACCACGAGCGCCGCGGCGCTGTCGTGGTAGAAGGCCGAGATGCCCAGCACCCGCATCAGAAGATCGTGTAGATGAACGGCGCGATCGCGCTCCCCTTGGCCAGGACGAGCAGGCCACCGAAGAGCAGCAGCACAAGGAGCAGCGGCAGGAGCCAGAACTTCTTCCTCGCCCGCATGTACGCCCAGAGCTCCACCACAAAGCTCATCGCTGCCTCAGAACTGCTGGTCCATCCGTGAGAAGGGCTGATTCACGCGGTCGATCCAGTAGGTGGTCTCCAGCGGATTGGCCCGCAGGCGCCGCACGAGGCCTGCGCGAAGCGCCCGTCTGGCGAGACCCATCGGCGTGACCGCCAGGTAGAACAGCGCCGCCATCGCCACGGGATTGATCACGCGGTGCATCGCCAGGCCAAGCCGCAGCCACAGCCGATTGAGCGGCTCGAGTGCCCTCGGCATGGCCAGCGCGGCAAGGCCGAAGACCGCCGCCACCGCCAGCGCCCAAAAACGTACTGGGCCTCCGCGCCAGATCGGGGCGAGCGCGACGGCGGCGAACACAATCGCGAACAGGAGCCCGAATGCCCGATTCGACGGGCCTGCAACCTCGTCGTCGAGCCGGTCTGCGTCGTGGCTGTCGCCTGGCGTCGTCATCCTCGGTGGCGCCTCATCTCGGGGTGACACATTATATGTGGACCTATGTACAGGACCCTGATTGCCACCGAGACGCTCGCCGAACATCTGGACGGCTCCTGGGCCATCGTCGACTGCCGCGACGACCTGCGCGACGAGCAGTGGGGCGTCGAGCAATATCGGGCGGCGCACATCCCTGGCGCGGTGTACGCCAGTCTCTCGCACGACCTTTCAGCCACGCCCACGGCGAGCGGCGGGCGCCACCCGCTGCCGTCGCTCGAGGCCTTGGAGGCGACGTGTGGCCGGCTGGGCATCGGCCCTGGCGTGCAGGTCGTCGCGTACGACACCGAGACGGGCATGTTCGCGAGCCGTCTGTGGTGGATGTTGCGGTACCTCGGACATGACGCCGTGGCGGTCCTCGACGGCGGCTGGTCGAAGTGGATGAACGAAGGCCGGCCGTCGCAGGCTGGCGAGGGGACGCGGCCTGCGGCGAGCTTCGTGGCGCGGCCGCGGCCCCACATGCGGGTCGACGCCGAGGATGTGGAGCGGCGGCTCGGGGATCCGGCACGGCTGCTGGTCGACGCGCGCGCACCAGAGCGATACGAAGGGCGCGTGGAGCCGCTCGACCGCGCGGCCGGCCACATTCCGGGCGCCGTGAACCATCCCTACCGATCGACGCTGACGGAGGACGGCACGATGCAGCCCGTGGAGCGGCTGCGTGCAGGCTTTCGTCGGTCGATGGGGGATCGTTCGGCCGATCAGGTGGTGATGTACTGCGGCTCGGGCGTCAGCGCCTGCCTCAGCCTGCTCGCGATGGAGCACGCCGGCCTCCAGGGCGCGACGCTGTATCCGGAATCGTGGTCGGGCTGGTCGAACGAGGGCACGCGGCCCGTCAAGACAGGACCGTTACCATGAAGCCGTGCTGATGTGGCGCCGCGTACTGGCGGTGCTGCCGGATGCGTGAGTACGGGATGGTGACGAGCGTGTCGAACTCGCGCTCGGGCTCGGGCTGAACCTGGAGGCTCAGCTCGCCCTGCGCCGTGGACAGATCGCACGCCAGCGCCCGCGTCGTGAAGCCGACGATGAACACCTCGCCGCTTGCCAGCTTGTGGATCTCGTAGGAGCGGTAGCGCCGCTGGGCGAACAGCGGCGCATTCGGCAGGCCCGGCGAGTAGGTAAACCCATAGACGCCAACGGGCAGCCGGTCCACGCCCGTGCCTTCTTCCTCTGCCGTGACGATGCGCACGGCGTGCGCGGCGCGAAGCGCTTCCTGATCGGGTGTGGCCTGGGTGTTCGCGTAAACGACTCTGCTCATCGAACGAAATTATAGCCACGAAGGTCACGAAGAACACGAAGTACTTATATTTGTCCACTGCTGTCCAAATTAGCCGAACTTGAGAATTGAGCGCGCCGAGTTCAATGGGCGAAATCCTTTGTCACCGGGCCGTCGCAGAACGACACCCCGCGATGC
>JACQTK010000116.1 GCA_016210845.1 Acidobacteriota bacterium
ACCTGGCTCTCGCCCTCGAACGCCAGCATATGCGTGGCAATCCGATCCAGGAACCAGCGGTCGTGGCTGATGACCACGACGCAGCCGGCGAAGGCGAGGAGCGCCTCCTCGAGCGCGCGCAGCGTGTCGACGTCGAGGTCGTTGGTCGGCTCGTCGAGGAGGATCAGGTTGCCGCCGGTCTTCAGGAGCTTCGCCAGGTGCACGCGGTTCCGCTCGCCGCCCGACAGGTCCTTCACCCGCTTCTGGTGGTCCGAGCCCCGGAAGTTGAACATCGACACGTAGGCGCGCGAGGCGATCTCGCGGTTCCCGAGGGCGAGGGTGTCCTCGCCGCCCGAGATCTCCTCCCATACCGTCTTCGATCCGTCGAGGGCGTCTCGGCTCTGATCGACGTAGGCGGCCTTCACCGTCTCGCCGAGGGCGAGGGTGCCCGAGTCGGGCTTCTCCCGGCCCATGATCAGGCGGAAGAGGGTGGTCTTGCCCGCGCCGTTGGGGCCGATCACGCCCACGATGCCGCCGCGCGGCAGCGTGAAGCTCAGATCGTCGATGAGCAGCAGGTCGCCGTAGCCCTTGCGCAGGCCGCGCGCCTCCACCACGACGTCGCCGAGCCGGGGCCCTGGCGGGATGTAGATCTCGACCTGCTCGATCGCCCGCGCGGTGTCCTCGTTGAGCAGCTGCTCGTAGGCGTTGAGGCGCGCCTTGCCCTTGGCCTGGCGGGCGCGCGGCGCCATGCGGATCCATTCAAGCTCGCGCTGCAGCGTTTTCTGGCGCTTGGATTCCGCCTTTTCCTCCAGCGCCAGCCGCTGCTGCTTCTGCTCGAGCCACGAGGAGTAGTTCCCCTTCCACGGGATGCCCGATCCGCGATCCAGCTCGAGGATCCACTCCGCCACGTTGTCGAGAAAGTAGCGATCGTGGGTCACGGCCACGACGGTGCCCTTGTAGTCCTTGAGGAAGCGCTCGAGCCACGCCACCGATTCGGCGTCGAGGTGGTTGGTGGGCTCGTCGAGCGCCAGCAGGTCCGGCGACCGCAGGAGCAGGCGGCAGAGCGCGACGCGCCGCCGCTCCCCGCCCGAGAGGGTCGAGACGTCGGCGTCCGGGGGCGGGCAGCGGAGGGCGTCCATCGCCAGCTCGAGCTGCGAGTCGATGTCCCACGCGTTGGACGCGTCGATGCGGTCCTGCAGGCGCCCCTGTTCCTCGAGCACCTTGTCCATCGCCTCGGGAGACAGGTCGTCGCCGAGCTTCATGTTCAGCTCGTCGTACCGCGCGAGCAGCGCCTTGATCTCGGCAACCCCCTCCTCCACGTTGCCGAGGACGTCCTTGGCGGGATCGAGGCGCGGCTCCTGCGACAGGAAGCCGACTGAGATGCCGTCGGCGGCAAAGGCCTCGCCGATGACCTCCTGGTCCTCGCCCGCCATGATCTTCAGCAACGAGCTCTTCCCCGCGCCGTTGAGCCCGAGCACGCCGATCTTGGCCCCGAAGAAGAACGACAGCCAGATGTCTTTGAGGACGACCGTGTCGGGAGGATGAACCTTCCCGAGCCCTTTCATGGTGTAGATGTATTGCATGCGAACCTGGACCGGCACGATGGGACCGTTCAGTATATCTCCCGCCATCGTCCGCTGCCACGGGCCCTGGAGGCACGGAGACACAGGGGCCTGTCACCTCATAAGACTTCGAACTTGCGATTCCTCGCCCACGTGTAGACGGCAAAGTCGGTATCGAACGTGGCGATTCTGGGCTCGTGATGAATCTCGGCACAGCGGATGAGACACGCATCGGCGAGGGAGATCGGACGACCTGAGTACTTCTTGAAGAGCGCCTCGAGAGCGGTCCAGTGCTCTTCGGCCGACATCGCGATGCGATACACGCCGCGCGCGCCGAGCGCCACGACATCCGCGGGCCCCGTGGCGTGCACCTTCCGCATCAGGAAGCAGGCCTCGGCCACAACCGCGTCACAACAGCGAAACGGCGGCGCGCATTCGGCGAACATCCGGCGCGCCCGGTCGTGGTTCGCGTCGTTCTTCGACAGCAGGGCAACCAGGGGGCCGGCATCCAGCAGGATTCCGGCGGGATTCACCCGCCGAAGCCCTCGAGGTGCCTGCGATTGGTGGAGAGATCGCGCGGCCCCTTCTTGAATCGCCCGACGCTGGGCCCGGCGAGGTCGAGCGCGCTTCGGCGCCGTCGTTCTTCTCGAGCCACGAGCCGGAGGCCGCGTCTCACAATCTCGGATTCGGTCTGTCCCGTTCGTGTCTTCAATTCTTCGAGCGCCGCCCGGTCCGCGGTGCCGAGACGCGCGTGAATGTAGCGCTTCATGGGAGAGCGTAGCACACACGTAGGGTCTTCGTGCTACATCGGGACCAGCCACCGTGGCGATGCCCGTCGCGAATGATCGTGTGCAGACAGAGCCCGCCGTTGCCGGGCTGCCACTTGCGCGCGGGCTCGTGGTGGCTGATGCCGGGGACCGGGTCCCACGAATCACCGCCGTCATGGCTCCTGAACAAGGACGCCGGCTCCACGCCGCACCACAGGTCCTTCTTGCCGCTGCCGATCTCGAGCGACCAGATGTTGGCGAGGGCGCGTCCGTCCTCCTTGGGGAACGCCGGGGCCGACTTCGTCTCCTTGAAGGTCTTTCCCATGTTCGTCGACCGCAACACCTTCATGCCGAAGAACGGGTTGCAGCTCGAGGCGTACGGGCGCGGTGTTCCGCGCGTGTCGATCAGCGTCGAGTACACGGGGACGCCTGGACCGAAGGGCCCGCGCAGCGCGAAGCTGCGCCTCGGTGCCGCCGCGACGAAGACGCCCTTCTTCGTGCCGATGGTGAGAACGACTCGATCCGCCATCTTCAACCTCCCGAGACCGCTGGCAGGATCGTGACCACGTCCCCCGGCGTCAGTATCGTGTCGACCCCGGCGAGGTCGCGCACGTTGTCCGAGTTGACGAACAGGTTCAGGTGCCGGCGCACCTGGCCCGTTTCGTCACAGACATTGCGATACAAGTTGGATTGACTTCGCTCAAGATCCTCAAGCGCGGCGCGCACGGTGTGGGCCGAGATCGTGAGCTCCTCTGCGCCTGCGCAGTACGCGCGCAGCGGGCCCGGGACATGGAGCGTGATGGTCGGCGCCGGGCTCATGGTGTGAGACAAAGCTCATCGCCGGCGGTTGGGAGGCTGCAAGCAGGGCGGTGCTGGACTCGGAGGGCCCTGGGCAGGCTCGAGACTTTGTCTGGAACTGCGCCTGCACCGCTGCCGGCCGGATAGCTCTACCCTTGGCGACTACTCGGGACTGATCGCTAATCTGGCGGCTCAAACGGCTTCAAGTCCTTCGTCCACCACTGGTACGCGAAACACCACGACTATCTAGGTGGACGGCCGGAGAGCAGTTCCTTGCATGCACGCGCTACCCGTGATGGCCGATGCTTCGTATCGCTGTCGTGGTCGAGAGCGCACACAGCAAGCCTGGGTCGTCAATATGTCAAGTTTTTTTGCTCAAAAACTTGACATATTGGCTGTCGGGGCGCACAGTGGACGCATGGGAACGCGCCACACAACCCCGGAATCGCGCAAGGCCGCGACGCAGGTCCGCTACCGCATCGAGCGCGGCGGCGAACGCCTGTGGCGCTACGACGATTTTCCGGGTGTCCCGCCGTCTGCTCTGGCGCAGGCCCTTTCGCGCTTGACGCGGCAGGGAACGCTGCGCCGGGTCAGCAAGGGCGTGTACTACCGTGGCCGAGAGACGGCGTTCGGTCGGAGTGTTCCCAACCCGACAGCTATACGTAAATTGGCCTCCGGAGGAAAAGGGATTTTCCCCGCTGGCGTTGCTGCCGCAAACCTTCTGGGATTCACGAGCCAGAGCGCGGGGCGAGGAGAGGTCGCCACGAGCGGCTTCAGGCTGCCCCGCAAGCTCCTGGGCCGCGACACCGTCGTCCATACGCGGCGACCTGAAGGGTGGGCCGCCCTCTCCGAGACAGAGGCGGCGCTGCTGGACTTTATGCGCAATGGCGGCAGGATGAGCGAGCTGGCGCCTGAGGAAACCGTGCGCCGCCTGATCAACCTGTGTCGACACCCGCGCAGATTTGAACGTCTTGTGAAAGTGGCGGCGACTGAGCCGCCGCGTGTCCGCGCGATGCTCGGCGCGATCGGCGAGCAGCTCGGCAAGTCGGCGCGCGCGCTCAAGGGCCTGAGGGAATCGCTCAATCCGGTCTCGCGATACGACTTCGGCGTCCTGCGCGCCTTGCCGGCGGCAGACCGCTGGCAGGCCAAGAAGGAGCGCCGAGGTTGAGACTCTTCGAGCACCGGGACTTTGAGCAGGCCGTTATCCAGGCGTCGGACCACTTTGGCGCACGGGGCCTGCGGTCGGCGCTCGTCGAGAAGGACTACTACGTCACCGAGGCGCTGCGGATCATCGCCGCAGCGCACGGCGAGAGGGTCATTTTCAAGGGCGGTACGAGTCTCTCGAAGGGTTGGAACCTGATCGGGCGGTTCTCTGAGGACGTCGACATCTTCCTTGACCCGCGCGCATTCGACCCGGTGCTGGGCAGGCGCGGAATCGACCGCGAACTCAAGGTCCTGCGCGATGCGGTCGACGCGCATCCGGCGCTGACGTTTGTGAAAGAGGAAAGCCAGACGATCGGCGGGTTCGGGCGCTCGGACCGTTTTTCGTTCCGGCAGCGGTTCGGCGGGCCGGGAGAAGTTGCTGGGCAGGTGCTCGTCGAGGCCGGGACGGCCAGCGGACGGGAGCCGACAGTCATCGTGGAACTGCGCTCCTACCTTGCCGAGTTTCTCGCCGCGCGCGGGATTTCGCTTGGCGCGGAGGATGAGGCCGGCTTTCCGATGCGGCTGCTGCATTTCCGTCGCACGTTCGTCGAGAAGCTTTTTGCGGTTCACGCGAAGGTAGAGCTGTTCAAGCGCGAAGGCCGGCTTGTCGGACCATATGCGCGGCATTACTACGATCTCTTCGCGCTGGCCGGGCGGGAGGAAGTGCTGGCCATGCTGCGTTCGGCCGAATACGCGGCCATCAAGGCGGATTACGACACCGTGAGCCGCGAGCACTTTGCGAGCAGTTACTTCGCGCCCGACGGAATGACCTTCGCCGCGAGCGATGCGTTGTTCCCATCGCCGGAACTCGGACGCGCGCTCGGCGCCGAGTACGAAGCGCAATGCCGCCAGTTGTGCCTCGGGCCGTATCCGTCCTGGGACGAGGTACGCGCGCGCCTCGACGGGCTGCGAGAGCTTCTCTGAGGGCAGCGATGGCAGACTACGATTTCCGGTCTCTGTCGCCGCATGACTTCGAGCTGCTCTGCCGGGACCTGCTGCAAAAGCCGCTCGGCGTGACGCTCGAGAGCTTCACGATGGGCCGCGATTCCGGCATCGATTTCCGGTACCGGTCGGGCGGCGTGCACCTGATCGTGCAGTGCAAGCACTATGCGGAGTCGGGCCACGATGCACTCGCCCGCGTACTTGCCGGCAAGGAGCGCAGGAAGCTCGAGGCGCTCAAGCCGACCCGGTACATTCTGGCGACCTCCGTGGGCCTGACGCCCGCGCGTAAGGAAGTACTGCTCAAGAGTCTTGCTCCGTACTGCCTTGAACCTGCGGACATTCTCGGACGCGAGGACATCAATAATCTCCTGACGCAGCACCGCGATGTCGAGCGCCAGCATTTCAAGCTGTGGCTCACGAGCGCCGCGGTGCTTGAGCGGGTCCTCAAGGAAGGCATCTTCTCCGAGTCCGACCGGCACCTCGAGCGCATCCGTCAGCGGCTGTGCCGCTATGTGCCGAACCCGAGCCTCGAGCGGGCGCAGGCCATCCTGGAGAAATCGCACTTCTGCATCGTGGCCGGCATCCCCGGCATCGGGAAGACGACGCTCGCCGAGGTGCTGCTCACCGACCTGGTCGACCGGCATGGATTCTCGGCGTACCGCATCACGCATGACCTTTCGGAGCTCCAGTCCGTCAAGAATCCGAAGTCGAAGCAGGTTTTCTACTTCGACGACTTCCTGGGGAAGACGGCGCTGGACAAGCTCCAGAAAAACGAGGACCAGCGGCTCGTCGAGTTGATGGAAGAGGTCGCCGAGAACACTAACTGGCGCTTCATCCTGACGACGCGCGAATACATCCTGAACATGGCGCGGCAGCGCTACGAGGCCTTCGCGCCACCCGCCCGTCGAGTTCAAGATGTGCGTGATCAACCTGAGCGATTACACGCGGCCGGCGCGCGCGAAGATTCTCTACAACCACATCTACTTCTCCGACCTGCCGAAGGAATACAAGCTGGCGCTGCTCGACGAGCGCGGGTACGAAAAGATCCTCGTCCACCGCAACTACAACCCGCGCGTCATCGAGCACATGACGCAGGCGCGTCATGCCGGCACGGTCGCGCCGACGCTTTACCTGCGGGAATTCCTCGACAACCTGGAGAACCCGTCCCGAATCTGGGAACACGCGTTCCGGCACCAGATCTCAGAGGCGGCGCGTCATCTGCTGCTCGCCCTCACAACGCTGTCCGACGAGACCAAACTTGAAAACCTGGAGCAGGCCTTCCAGACCTTCTACGAATTCCGCCGGCGCCGCTTCGGCTTTCCGACGAAGCCCGGCGACTGGGTCGACGCGCTGCGCGAACTGGACGGCAATTTCATCAAGACGGGCAAGATCGGAAAGGACATCGTCGTTTCGTTTCACAACCCGTCGATCCGCGACTTCATGGAGCAGTTCCTGGAGAAGTCGGACGGAGACCCGCTCGACCTGCTGCGCGGCGGGCATTTCTATGAGCAGTACGTGGCGCTGTGGCGAGGCGTCCGGGGACACCGCTACCGCAGCATCGAGCAAGCCGGGCCGGAGTTCCTCGCGGCTCTCGGCAAGAACCTCTGGGCGCTCAGCGCCCGGACGATCCGGCAAGTGCGACAGGGTGAAGACGTCGGCGTGGTTCCCTGGGAGCCATCGCCTGAGAGCCGGTCCGAGTTCTACGTGCGGGTCGTCGACCAGTTGCATCCGAAATCCGCCGCGCAGTTCACGGGCGAGCTGATGGCATCCCTGGCCGTACGCTGGAGAGCGGGAACGGCTGATCGCGAAGACCTTGTCCGCTTTCTCGAATTCCTTGTGGGACGCGGAATGACCCAGGGCGACGAGGTCTTTCTGGCGGCGCGCGCGTGTCTTCTCTCAGGCGCGGAGACGGCGGATGATTTTCGCGCGGTGGCGAAATTCTGCGAGACGTACCCGGAGTCCGTCTCGGGAAGCGAGCGCGACGCGCTGAAGGTTCAGTTCGAGGCCTTTGCTGAAGATTACGCGAGCCATTGGGATTCCGACGCTGACCCAGACTGGCTGCGGGACATTGCGTCAGACCTTGAAACCCTGGGCGAGAACTTCGGTGTTGACACAGAGAGCCATACGCAGGGCCTTCTGGAGCGGGCGGACGAAATCGAGACCGAACGCGCGACGCCCGAACCGGATGACGATGACGACGAGGGGCGCTGGAGCGGCGACACGGTCGTCGATGACGTCCAGGGGATGTTCGACGGATTGCAGAGCGACCTGAAAGACACGTAAGGCATTGACAGTCCACCCTGGGACGGACCGCGTGCCGGTTGCGCCTGAACTGCGTCGCGCTGCCCCGCGATGCCAGCGTCTGCAACTTTGATCGCGAGAATTGCTCATTTTTCTGGCGCTTTCGATCGACGCGAGGGCACTCTTAGTCTGCGGGTGGGTGCGGGTGGGGGTGATTCCGCCCCCGCCGCACTCGATAGATCTTGTGTAACGCCGCAGTATTCACCGAAGATCATCAGGAACCTGCCGCGCCGGAGGACTGGCGCCACTGTCCGCACGCGACGGAACCACGTCAGCTGCCACCGATCGGCGGCAACGTCGCTACGCAGTATGTAGAGATCGCCCTGCGTGTCTTGCACTTTGATTTGAAGTACCGATGATCCGGCGCCAGCCAGCTCTCGACGACGCGGCTGGCGTGGTGGTGAAGGACGTCGAGGCATGGATAATCAGCGGGATCGTTACGGTTCTGGAATGTCGAGGTCTTTACAGATCTTCTTGGCGAGGTCGTCGTTGATGTCGGTGTGCCGCGGAACCGTGGACGTTCTGCCGGTGCGACCGACGAAGATCGAATGGTTGCCACCCTCCCGGAGCAACCGGCACCCATTCTGCTCCAGATGGCGCACAAGCGTGCGCCGCGTCACGCACTGACCTTGAAGGGCTCGCGGATGACCGGTCCTGTGCCGCTCGTCTGCTGAGCCAACTCCCGGTTGGCCTCCAACACCATCGCGACAGCTTCCTGGAGATTTGCGCGCGCTTCTTCCAGCGTCGCGCCTTGAGTGTTGGCTCCGGGCAACTCTTCGACGAAGCCGATATACCCTTCCGGCACCTGGCGAAAGACCGCAGTGAACTGAAGGTCCATGAAGCTATGATACGCCTTTGCAAACGACGAGGCCCCACAAGGCGATGGCCCGGACACCGCGATCGGCGAGCCTCGCCGAAGCTGGCGGCTTCGAGCGGCGGAGGCGGGAAGGTCCCGCCTCTACTGATCCGGCTGCAGCCGGACACGACGACCGAAACGATCAGCGCGAGACGGCGGGCGGCGTGTCCGCCTCGGGCATCAGCGTCACCACGGTGTACCGGTCCGGAGGGAAGTACTTGCGGATCACCGCGTGGATGTTCTCCACGGTCAGCGACTCGGCGCGCGCGACGCGCTGCGGAATGGTGCGCGCATCGCGGCCCAGGATGTGCGCCGTCTGGAGCGCGTTCAGCCAGTAGGTGTTCTGGCGGAACGACGTCTCGAGGTCGCGCTTCTCGGTCTCCCTGCCCACCTGGACCTCGGCCTCCGACGGCCCGTCGCGCCGCAGCTTCTCGAGCTCCGCCATCACCGCGCTGGTGAGACGCGCGGCGTTCTCCGGCGCGCTCCCGAACTGCACGCTCGTCGTCCCGTACCCGCGCTGCGGCGCGATGTCCGAATAGCCGACGCCCACGGAATAGGTGCCGCCCAGCTCCTCGCGCAGCACGTCGCGCAGCCGGTTCTGGAAGATGCGGGTCGCCGCCCGCAGGCGATGCGCCTCCAGCTCGTCGAGCCCGGTGTCGGCGAAGAACGTGATCGCCGTCTGGCTCCTCGGCTCACGGCCCTTCCGCACGGTCTCGCGCTGCACCGAGGCCGGAAACTGCAGCCGCATGTCGCCGATCGCGGCGGACGAGGAGCCCGTGGACGGCAGCGAGGCGACGTAGCGCGTCAGCAGCGGGGTGATCTGGTCCACGGTGAACGCGCCGACGAAGAAGAACGTGAAGTCGGCCGCGTTGCCGAAGCGCGCCTTGTAGAACGCCTCCATCCGGTCCGCGTCGAGCCGGCCGAGATCCTCGGTCCGCATGGGGACGGCCGAGTAATGGCTCATCGTGTTGAGCCGCCGCACGCGCTCGCCGAAGACCGAGCCCGGATTCTCCGCCTGGTTGGCCAGCGCCGCTTCCAGCCTCCGCTTCATCAGATCGAGCGCCTGCGGATCGCGGTTGGGCGCCGTGAAGTGCAGGTACATAAGCTGGAGCGCGGTCTCGATGTCGCGCGGCGTGCCGCCGCCGGATACGCCGTGCGTGTACGTGGACACGTACGCCGACGCGTTGGCGATGCGGCCCGCGAGCAGCTTGCCCATGTCGACCGGGTTGATGCCGCCGACCCCCGCGATGCCCACGAGCGAGGTGCTGAGCGAGGCGTTCAGATACTCGGCCTCGGACGCCAGCGAGGCGCCTCCACGGGCGTACGCCGTGAACGACACCTGGTCGTTGCGGAAGTCGGTGGGCTTGAGCCACACCTCCACGCCGTTCGACAGCGTCAGCACCGTGACGCCGATCTCGGGAATCTCGCGCCGCCCCGTCACCGTGCCTGGCACGGGCAGCGTGGCCATCAGGTCGCGCCCCGCGACCTCGTCTCGCCACGCGGGCACCTCCGCGGCCTCGCCCGCGCGCAGCGCCTCGCGCAGCCCTGCCTGCGTCACGGGGGGCACACCGTCCTTTTCGGGCGAGGTGGCCAGCACGACGCGGTTGCCGTCGCCGACCAGCTCCCGCGCCAGCACGCTCGCTTCCGCCGCGGTGATCGTCGGCAGGAACGCACGCACCAGATCGAGCTCCACGGCAATGCCCGGTGCGGGCTCCTCGGTCAGGAAATGGCGTATGAGCTCCGCGGCGAACCCGCTGCTCTGCGACTTGTCGCGCTCGTTGTACGCGCGCTCGTAGCCAGCCAGCGTCGTCTTCCTGGCGCGGTCCAGCTCGGCGTCGCCGAACCCGTGCTGCGTGACGCGCGCCAGCTCCACGGCCACCGCCTCGAGCCCCCGCTCGATGCCGCCGTCGTTGACGCGCGCCGACACGGCGAACGCCTCGACCGTGCGCCCCAGCGGCTCGTCGCCGGACGTGGCGCGGACGAACGGCGCATCGGGCCGACGCGCGATCTCGGCAAAGCGCGCGTTGATCATCTGGTGGACGAGCGACCGCAGCACGGTCCGCCGGTAGTCGCCCGCCGTGCGGAACGTCTCGCGCGGGCGCTTGTCGACCAGCGATACCGACGAGGCCTGCGCTTCGCGGTCGGAGACCGTCACATAGCGCGTCCCCTCGTGCGTGGGAATCGGGTAGACCGGCCGCTCGGCAGGAGGAGCGGCGGGCAGGCCGGAGAAGTGCTCGCGGACGAGCGCCTCGATCGCGGCGGGGTCGATGTCGCCGACGGCCATCACGGCCATGCGATCGGCGCGGTAGTGGTCGCGGTAGAAGTCGCGCAGGCGCCCGGCCGGAAACGACTTCAGGATCTCGGGGAGGCCGATGGGCAGCCGGTCCGTGTAGCGCGACGCGCCGAAGAGCGCCTCCATCTGCGCCGCCTGCATGCGGGTGCCCGCGCCCTGGCGCAGCCGCCATTCCTCGATGACGACGCCCCGCTCCTTGTCGATCTCCTGCTCGTCCAGCTCGATGCCGCCGGCGAAATCGCTCAGCGCCTCGAAGCCGCGGGCGAGGATGCCCTCGCGATCCGTCGGCACCTCGAGCATGTACACCGTCTCGTCGAAGCTGGTGTAGGCGTTGACGTCGGCGCCGAATCGCGCGCCGATCGACTCCAGATACTCCACCAGCTCGCCGGACTTGAAGTGCGCCGATCCGTTGAACGCCATGTGCTCGAGCAGGTGCGCCAGGCCGCGCTGGTCGTCGGCCTCGTCTATCGAGCCCGCCTTGACGGCAAGCCGCAGCACCGCGCGCTTCTCTGGCTGCGCGTTGCGCCGGATGAAGAAGGTAAGGCCGTTCGGCAGCGAGCCCGTCCGGATGGCCGGATCCAGAAGGAGCGGCGCGGACAGATCCTGCGCCGCGGCGGCCGAGACCACCAGCAGGGCCACCAGCAGCACGGACGTGCGTATGAAGGCTGGCTTTCCGTACACGGGCATGGTGCGGGCATTGTCGCGCGAACCCCGACCCGACACAAGCGCCGACGCGGACCCACGAACCGGGAACACGAACCCAGAAGAGAGAAGATAGAAGCGTGAACGACAGCTCGAGCGTCAGACGGATCGTCCACATCGACATGGACGCGTTCTACGCCTCCGTGGAACAGCGCGACCGTCCCGAGCTGCGGGGGCGGCCGGTGGCCGTGGGCGGCGATCCGGACACGCGCGGCGTGGTGGCGGCGGCCAGCTATGAGGCACGGGCGTTCGGCGTCCGTTCGGCCATCTCGATGGCCAAGGCCGTCCGCCTCTGCCCGTCGCTCGTCATCGTCCATCCGGACTTCGGCAAATACCGGGCCGTCTCGCAGCAGGTGCTCGAGATCCTGCGCCGCGTCACGCCGCTCGTGGAGCCGCTCTCGCTGGACGAGGCCTACCTCGACGTCACCGAGAATGCCTGGGGCGAACGGCTCGGCACCACCGTGGCGAGGCGGCTCAAGGACGAGATCCGCGCGGCCACGAGCCTCACGGCGTCCGCGGGCGTCGCGCCCAACAAGTTCCTCGCCAAGATCGCCTCGGGCTGGCAGAAGCCCGACGGCCTGACCGTCATTCCGCCCGAGCGCGTGGAAGCGTTTCTTCAGGGGCTGCCGGTGGACGCGCTCTGGGGCGTCGGCCCGGTGACGGCGCGCAAGCTGCGCGCGCGAGGGATCGACAAGCTCGTCGACGTGCGGACGGCGGATCCGGGACAGCTGCGCGACACGGTGGGCTCGATGGCCGACTGGCTCCGGCAGCTCGCCCGCGGCGAGGACGACCGGCCGGTCGTCTCGGAGCACGAGCCGAAATCGTCGGGCAGCGAGAGCACGTTCGCGCGCGACCTCACCGATCTCGACGAGATCCGCCGCGAAGTGGCGGCCATGGCCTGCGATGCCGCCGCGTGGCTCGTGCGCCGCGAGCTGTACGCGCGCACGGTCACGATCAAGGTGCGCTACCACGACTTCACGACCATCACCAGGAGCCACACCGAGGCGCCGACACGCGAGGAGGACGCCATCGTCGGCCGCGCGCTGGCGCTGCTGGAGAAGACGGAAGCCGGCCGGCGGCCGATCCGGCTGCTCGGCGTCAGCGTGCACAACCTGTGCACGGATCCGATCGCCTCGGGCGACGTCGAGGCACGGCTGCCCTTCGACAGGTGAGGTCGGTTGCCGCTCGGCGGCCGGCACTCGGCTGCGCTGGGCGGCTGCTCAGTCCGTGGACGTCCCGAGAAGCTGAAACCCGTACTGGCGGAAGTGCGGATCGAAGGCGAAGGCGGTCTTGAGGCCGAGGCGCTCCATGACGGCGAAGCTGGTGGCGTCGGTGTAGGAGAACGTCTTGTCGGTGAACCGCGCGATGATCGCCCGCGCTCTCGCCTCGTCGTCCTCGGTCACGCGTTCGACCGGCCACGCGTTGCCCAGCAGCCAGCGGCGAGCGAGGTCGGCGCCGAGGCGGCTCAGCACGAGGGCGTGCGACTCGGCCACGATGAAGTTGGTCAGGAGGGGGTCGGTCCGCCGCCGCTTCAGCCCTTGGAGCGTGTCGCGGGCAGCGGCGTGATTGACGTCGCTGCGATCGAGAAGAGCAAAAACGGCGCTCGTGTCTACGAGGATTCGCGCCACCGGTCGAGCTCTCCAGCCGCCATGTGGCGGTCGTGCTGGACGGCCACATCACCCAGGCCGCTCTCGCCGGCGCCGATCAGGCTCCAGATGGGGTCCTCGCTCCCGAGCGGCCGCGCCGGCACGATCTTCCGAAGCCGAATCTCCTGACCGTCTTCCGACACCTCGAGGTAGGACTGCTCGTCGATGCCGAGTGCCACGCGGATCTCCACCGGAATCGTGATCTGGCCCTTGCTGGTTACTTTCACGGCCTTCATGGCGATGATTCTTACATGAAGTAAGGATTCCTTCAAGCAGTCCTGCATTACCTAAGGCGCGAACGGCCGCCACCACGATCAGCCACCAGGATCACATTGCCGGACGTTGAGAGGCTGTGGTAAGACTGGCAGCCTGTATGACAACCACCACGATCACACGTCGAACGCTGCTGAAGACGACCGCCGTGCTGGCCGGCGGAACGGTGCTGGGGCACGTGCTGCCGGCATCGGTCGCCGACCTCATCGCGCAGCAGGCTGCCCCTCCGGCGGATCCCGTGGCCGCCATCCGCGCGCAGATGGGCGCCACGCCGATCGAGCGGCTCGCCCTCGCCGACAATCTGACGATGCTGTCGGGACCAGGGGGCAACGTGGTGGTGCTCAACGGCGCCGACGGCAAGATCGTCGTCGACGGGTTCGTCCAGCCGGCGTGGGCCAGCCTGAAGCAGGCGCTCGACGCCATGGGCCCTCAGCGCATCACCACGCTGATCAACACGCACTGGCACTTCGATCACAGCGACAACAACGCCAACTTCCGCGAGGCGGGCGCCGCGGTCCTCGCGCACGAGAACACCAGGCGGCGGCTCAGCGAGACGCACGAGCTGCTGGGCATGCGGTTTCCCCCTGCCCCCGCCAACGCGCTGCCGACGCAGACCTTCGCCGACAGCCGGACGCTGCAGGCCAACGGCGACACGATCGAGCTCGGCTACATCCCCCCGTCGCACACCGACACCGACATCTCCATCCGGTACACGCGGGCGAACGTGCTGCACCTTGGCGACACCTTCTTCAACGGCATGTATCCCGTGATCGACGGCGGCACGGGCGGCAGCATCACCGGCATGATCGCCGCCGCGGATCGGTCGCTGAAGATGGCCGACGCCCGGACGAGGATCGTCCCGGGGCACGGACCGGTGGGGGACCGCGCGGCGCTCGAGCGGTTCCGCGACATGATGGTGGACGTCCGCGATCGGGTGCAGAAGCTGAAGACGAGCGGCCGGACGCTGGAAGAGGCGGTCGCGGCCAGGCCCACCGCGCCGTACGACGACCCCTGGGGCAAGGGCTTCCTGACGCCCGATCAGTTCGTCACCTTCGTCTATGCCACGCTGTAGGCGGACCTGAAGGTCCGCCTCTACGACTGCCCGCGGTTACGGCGCTGAGACGCGTACGCGGGTCACCTCGATCCGCGTGACGGGCGCCTCGCCGTTGACGGGCACGGCCTCGATGCGATCCACCACGTCGAGGCCGCCGACCACCCGCCCGAACGCCGTGTACTGACGGTCGAGCCCAGGCGTGCGCGCGAGCACGATGAAGAAAGACGAGGTGGCGCTGGCCGGATCGTCGCCGCGCGCCATCGAGAGCGTGCCCCGGTCGTGCGGGGTGTCGTTGAACTCCGGCTGCAGCGGCCGCACGTAGGACTGCTGCCGCTCGTCGAGCAGCTCGCGGCGGGTCGGCAGGAAGCCGCCCTGAATCACGAAGCCCTTGGCCACCCGCTGGAAGGCGGTCCCGTCGTACACGCCCGACTGCGCCAGACGCAGGAACTGCCGCACGTGGTTCGGCGCCCGGTCCGGGAAGAGCTCCACGGTGATGTCGCCCATCGACGTCTCGATCACCGCCCGGTAGCGGGCCAACTCCTCGACCGTCTCGCCGACGAACGGCTCGGGGACGGGCGCGGGCTTCTCGCGGATACTCGCCCGGGTGATCTCGATCCGCTCGAGCGGCACGGTCATGTCCGCCGCCGCGGCCGAGATCGTCTGCACGACGTTGATGCCCTCGGCCACGCGGGCAAAGACCGTGTACTGCCCGTCGAGCGCGGGCTGGTCCGACACGCAGATGAAGAACTGCGACCCGCCGCTGTCGCGGTCGCCAGGCACGAGGACCGCCGACACGGCCCCGCGCGTGTGCGTCTCCTGGTTCGGCTCGAACCGCAGCGTCCGCAGGCCGCCCGTTCCGTACTTCGCGCTCTGCGTGGGATCCTTCGTCAGCGGATCGCCGCCCATGATGATCCCGTTCGCGATGACGCGGTGGAAGGTCGTACCGTCGTACGCGCCCTCGCGGACGCGCGTGATGAAGTGCGCCACGTGCGTCGGCGCGGCGTCGGCCAGCAGGTCGAGCACGATCGTACCGTCGGAGGTCTCGAGCACCGCCTGCTTGTTCTGCAGCTCCGAGCGCGGCAGCGTGGAGGTGAAGAAGGCCTGGGCCTGGACGAGCGCCAACAGCGCGAGCACCACCAGCATGCGCGCATTATACGGCCGCCGCCGTGCTATCCTTCTGGCAGCGTGAGTGCTCCCGCGCCATCAGCGTCGAGCCATGCGGGGATGTACGAGGAGTTCTATCGCTTCGGGCAGCCGCCGTTCACGCTGGCCCCCGATCCGCGGTTCCTCTACCGCAGCCCGTCCCACGAGGAGGCCATCCGCCTGCTCCTGCAGGCCATCAGGCGTCGCGAAGGCTTCATCGTCCTGACGGGCGACATCGGCACCGGCAAGACCACGGTATGCCGCGCGCTGCTGCAGCAGCTCGATGCGAACACGTTCACGTCGCTCATCCTCAATCCGTTCCTCTCGGTCGAGGAGCTGCTGCGGGAGATCCTGCTCGACTTCGGCGTGGTGTCGCGCGAGGCGGTCCGCAGCGGCCGGATTGCGGGCGCCAGCAAGCACGAGCTGATCAGCACGCTCCACGAGTTCCTGCTCTCGCTCATCGCTATCCGCGGCAGCGGCGTGCTCATCATCGACGAGGCGCAGCACCTCTCGCCCGAGGTGCTCGAGCAGATCCGGGTCATCTCCAACCTCGAGACCAACGAGGCGAAGCTGCTGCAGATCGTGCTGGTCGGGCAGCTCAACCTGCTCGACGTGCTGGCCGAGTCGCAGATGCGGCAGCTCGATCAGCGCATCTCGCTGCGCGCGATGCTCTCGCCGCTGACGCGCGACGAGGTGGAGGCCTACATCGCGCATCGGTTGTGGGTCGCACAGCCGGCTGGCTCGATTACGTTCGAGGCGGCGGCGGTGGACGCCGTGTATGCCTTCTCGGGCGGCGTGCCGCGCGTGATCAACCTGCTGTGCGATCGGGCCCTGATGCTCGGCGCCGAGCAGGGGGTCGCGTCGGTCCCGCCGACGCTCGTCGAGAGCGCGGCCGACAAGCTGGCGCTGAAGGCGCCCGAGACGCCCCGCAGTCTGTGGGGCACCCGCGCGCGCACGTGGGGCATCGCCGCGGCGGTGGCCGCGCTGCTGGCGGCGGCGCTCCTGCTGTTCGCGCCGCTCGAGCGGCTCATCGACGTCACGCCGCCCCAGGCCCCACCCCCACCGCGGCTGACCCTGCCCGCGCCGCTCGCGCCGATTCCGCCGCCACCGGAATCGCCAGCACCTTGAATGCAGGGGCCGATCACGGGTTCGGCAGCCTCATCTCGGCCATCAGGGCTGCGAATCGAGGATCCTTCCACAGCGGCGCGAAGGGGGGATGCACGCCCCTGTCGACGCACCGGTATGGTAATCCCGGCTCTCGCGTCCGTCTACGTTCAGCGTGCCGGCCAGGGCGTGCACCGCCGACAGACGATCGCCCTAGGATCGCCTCGTCTTCAGGTACTGCTTCAGCGCCTTCCCCGTCACCTTCGATCGCCGCTTCTCCTCGAGCTGCGCACGCTCGTCCTGCTGCCGCGCGAGGAACGCGAGCTCGTCCTGCAGCTTCAGGTAGCTCGCCAGGCGATCGGGCGCGAGGCGACCGTCCGCCACAGCCTCCTTCACAGCGCACCGCGGCTCGTCGCGGTGGCGGCAGTCCGTGAAGCGGCACCCGGCGGCCAGCGTCTCGATGTCGTCGAAGATCTCCCGGACGGCCTCGTCGACGTCCCAGAGCTGCAGCTCACGCATGCCCGGCGTGTCGATGATCAGGCCGCCGTTCCACAGGACCACCAGCTCACGGTGCGAGGTCGTGTGCCGTCCCTTGGCGTCGGCCTCTCGGACCTCACGGGTCTTCTGCAGCTCCGCGCCCGCGAGGCGATTGATGATCGTGCTCTTGCCCACGCCCGAGGATCCGAGCAGCGCGCCGGTCCGGCCCGGCGTCACATAGGCGCCCACCTGATCGATGCCCTGGTTCAGCTTCGGATTGAGCACGTGCACCGGCACGCCGCCCGCGAGCGCCGCGACCGCCGCCACGCGTGACGCCACGTCGTCACAGACATCGGGCTTGGTGAGCAGGACGACCGGCGACGCGCCGCTTTCGCGTGCGAGCAGGAGGTAGCGCTCGAGCCGCCGGAGGCTGAAGTCGGCGTCGAGCGCCATGACGATGAAGATGACGTCGACGTTGGCGGCCACCACCTGCTCGTCGGTCACGTGCCCCGCCATGCGCCGTGAGAACCAGCTCTGGCGCGGGAGCACCGCGATAATGGCGCCGTGGTCCTGGCCCGGCCGCCGGCGGACCACGACCCAGTCGCCCACGGCCGGCAGCTCGCTCCGGCTCGTCGCACGATGTTTGAGGCGGCCGGCGATCGTGGCGTCCAGCTCGCCCGACTCGACGGCCAGGCGATAGAGATAGTTGAACTCGATGATGACGCGCGCGGGCTCCACGTTCCCTTTGGATGCCCACGCCTCCAAGTCGCGGGCGAAGCGCTCGTTCCATCCCAGTCGAGCCAGCGGCATCCCGCCTAGTGTACGGCGGCCGCCTTCGCCGCGGTCGGGTCGCTGCGCGACCCGCCTAGAGGCAGTGCTGGCTGAACGGTTCGCTGTCGCGGACCGTTCCAGCGCCCAGGCCCGGGCTACAATGCCCATCCAGGAGAGCGGTCATGGCAAGAGTCACGTGGCTGTCGTGCATCCTGGCCGCGGTGGCGTGGCTGCTGCTGGCGGCGGCCGGCCCGACGTATCGCCTGGGCCTGCTGTCGATCCCCAACGCCTTCGTACTGCTCAGATGGGGCGCCTACCTGGGGCTGGCCGCAATGGCGGCCGCGGCGATCGCGGGCGTGTGGGCCTACCGCCGTGGCGCGCGGGTAAGGATGATCCTCCCGGGCGTGGCCCTGGTGGCGGGGCTGGTTGCGTTCGGCATCCCTTACCAGTGGCAGCGAACGGCGCGCCGCGTGCCGCCCATTCACGACATCACCACCGACCTGGAGAACCCGCCTACCTTCGAGGCCGTGGTCCCGATTCGAGCCGATGCGCCCAACAGGCTGGATCGGCCGGCGGAGCTCGCGCGGCAGCAGCGCGAGGGCTACCCCGACCTGGCGCCGATTACCCTGCCCGCTGCGAGCGATCAGGTCTTCGATCGCGCGCTGGCGGTGGCGCAGGACCTCGGCTGGGAGATCGTCACGGCCGACAAGAGCACCGGCCGGATCGAGGCGACCGACACGACGCGCTGGTTTGGGTTCCGAGACGACGTGGTGGTGCGGCTGACGCCGTGGGGATCGGGCACGCGCGTCGACGTGCGATCGGTCTCCCGCGTCGGACGCAGCGACGTCGGCACCAACGCGCGGCGGATTCGCCGATATCTCGAAGCGCTACGCAATTCGTGATGTGCGATTCGTGATTCATGGTCCACACATGCTGATCGTCCAGGGCGAGCGGGACGCCTTCGGGACGCCCACCGAACTTTCGCCGGTCGTGGCCGGCCTGCGGGCGGCCGTGACCCTGCACGTGGTGGCCGGCGGGGATCATTCGTTGACCGTGAAGGGACGCCCGCGGGAGGAGGTGCAGGCGGAGTGGCTCGATCCCGCAGCTGCATGGATCGGATAGCCGTTGTATCCTTTCAAACCAGCCACGGGCTCCGCCGATCCCGCGTAGCCCGCGGCTGGTTGGCCAGTATCTTCTGGCGCTCCGCGCGCCGAGGACCGTTATGCGGCCGCACCATCGAGTACAGAATTCTCAGACGCAGCCGCATCGCGGTCCGCGATGCATGCACCGGATCGTCGCGCTCCTGATGGTGGTGGTCGCCGCCGCGTCGTGCCGCAGCGCTGCCGGAGGATCCGGTCCAGCCATCGTGCAGCCCGGTGCCCCGGGCGAGCCGGCTCGCGTGATTGCCGCCGATCGGGCCGCGGACCTGTCGGGCGTGACGCATTCGGCGGCCGACGTCCGATTCATGCAGGGGATGATTCACCATCACGCGCAGGCGCTCGACATGGTGGGCCTGCTCGACACGCGAACCGCGAGCGAGGCCATGCGCGCGCTCGGGCGGCGGATCGAGCTCTCGCAGCGCGACGAGATCGCCTTCATGCGGCAGTGGCTCCAGGCGCGCGGCGAGGACGCGCCGGACGAGCACGCCCATCACCTGCCCGGCGCGCCGCTGATGCCAGGCATGCTGTCACCGCAGGAGATGGACCGGCTGGCAGCGGCCACGGGCGTCGAGTTCGATCGTCTGTTTCTCGATTTCATGATCGGGCATCATGACGGGGCCATCGCGATGGTCGACGATCTGCTGGCCTCGCCGGGCGCCGCCCAGGAATCGGAGATCTTCGCGTTCACCTCCGACGTGGTGGCCGATCAACGGGCCGAGATGGAGCGGATGGCGGCCATGCTCGCCATGCTCGAGGAGCTGCACAAATGAGATGCTGTGGCGCACGGTGGGTGCTGGTCGCACTGGCGGCGGCCACCCTCGTCCTGATGGTCCGGCTCGGGGCGCAGGAAGGGCGGCCGACGGCCGAGGATCCCCGCGTGAGCCTGAAGGCGGGCTTCCGCGACGCGGGAGTGGCCGCGCGCAACCTGGAGCTGGTGGCCACGCTGCCGAAGCCGGAGGGATTCTTCGATCCGAGTGCGCCTGCCGGGTCGGTGGTGCCGCCCGAGCGGCTTCCGCGGCCTGGCGCCGATCCGAACGAGCCGGAGCCCGCGCCACCCGTGCCGCAGCCCCAGCCGGCTGGAGGGGGTCTGAATTTCGGCAACTCGGACCTGGCGTTCGGGGATCAGTACGTGTTCGTCGGCAACTTCCACGGCTTCACCATCTACGACGTGGAGAATCCGAGGCGCCCGCGGCTGGTCGCCTCCGTCGTCTGCCCTGGGGGCCAGGGCGACGTGTCGGTGTCCGGCAACCTGCTGTTCATGTCCGTGGAGCAGACGCGCGGCCGCGTCGACTGCGGCACCCAGGGCGTGCGTGGGCCGGTCAGCGCGGAGAGGTTCCGCGGCGTCCGCATCTTCGACATTCGCGATCTGAACAGACCCAGGCAGATTGCCGCCGTGCAGACCTGCCGCGGCTCGCACACGCACACGCTGGTCACGAAGCCAGGCGACACGGAGAACCTGTACGTCTACGCGTCAGGCACGGCCGCCGTGCGGTCCGAAAAGGAGCTGGAGGGCTGCTCTGGTGGCGACCCGAGGCAGAATCCCGACACCGCCCTCTTCAGCATCGACGTGATTCAGGTGCCGCTTGCCTCGCCGCAGACCGCGACGATCGTGAACCGGCCCCGCATCTTCGCCGACCCGGCCACCGGCAACATCGCCGGACTCTGGCGCGGCGGCGGGCACGGGCCCGGGACGCAGAGCTCGCGCGCCACCACGCAGTGCCACGACATCACCGTGTTCCCGGAGATCGGGCTCGCCGCGGGCGCCTGCGCGGGCAACGGGATCCTGCTGGACATCTCCGATCCGGCCAACCCGGTCAGGCTCGACCAGGTCGTCGACCCCGGATTCGCCTACTGGCACTCGGCCACGTTCAACCAGGACGGGACGAAGGTCCTCTTCACCGACGAGTGGGGCGGCGGCACGCGCCCGCGCTGCCGCGCCACCGATCCGCCCACGTGGGGCGCCAACGCCATTTTCGAGATCATCGATCGGAGGCTTCGGCTCGGCGGCTACTACAAGCTGCCCGCCGTGCAGACCGCGCAGGAGAACTGCGTGGCGCACAACGGATCCATCATCCCCGTGCCCGGGCGCGACATCATGGTCCAGGGCTGGTATCAGGGCGGCATCTCCGTGTTCGATTTCACCGATCCCACCGCCCCCTTCGAGATTGCGTACTTCGATCGCGGGCCGATCGATCCGACGAACCTGATCACGGGCGGCCACTGGTCGGTCTACTGGTACAACGGCCACATCTACGGCACCGAGATTGCCCGGGGCGTCGACGTTCTGCGGCTGACGCCGAGCGAGCATCTGTCGCAGCACGAGATCGATGCGGCGATGCAGGTTCGGACGGCCGACTTCAACGCGCAGCAGCAGTCGAAGGTCGTCTGGCCGGGCACCTCGGCCGTGGCTCGCGCCTACGTCGACCAGCTGGTGCGCACCAACGGCATTCAGGAGGACCGGGTGAGGGCGATCCGTCCGGCGCTCGATCGCGCGGACCGTGTGCGCGCCCGCGAGCGCGGCGCCGCGGCCGTCGCCGCCGGGCTCCAGGCGCTGGCGAAGCAGGTGACCGCCGATGCGGAGCCCGCGCCGCTGCGCGAGGCGACGCGCCTGTGGTCGCTGGCCGCCGCCCTCGAGAACCGCGCTGCCAGCCTGCGCTAGGGGTGACGCGTCGGGCGCGGCTTGACGCCGCGCCCGGGCGGGCCGTACAGGCCCGCCCTACCTTGCCGTGTATGGCTGGTGCAAATGGACCGGCGCCGCCCTGGCGCGGACGCGCAGGTTGATCATCTCGACGAACACCGAGAACCCCATGGCGAAGTAGATGTAGCCCTTCGGGATGTGCTGGTCGAGGCCCTCCGCGATGAGCGAGACGCCGATCAGCAGCAGGAAGCTGAGCGCCAGCATCTTCACCGTCGGGTGCCGCTCGACGAAATCGCTGATGGGGCCGGCCGAGAGGAGCATCACGCCGACGGCAATCACGACCGCCGCCACCATCACGGAGATGTCCTCCGCCATGCCGACGGCGGTGATCACCGAATCGAGCGAGAACACGACATCGAGCAGCAGAATCTGCACGATCACGCCAGCGAACGAGGCCACGACCTTGACGTCGGCGCGGCCTTCCTCCCCTTCCAGCTTGTCGTGGATCTCGTGCGTGCTCTTGCCGATCAGGAACAGCCCGCCGACGATCAGGATCAGATCGCGGCCCGAGATCTCCTGGCCGAGCACGCCAAAGAGCGGCGCCGTCAGCCGCATCACCCAGGTAATGGTGAGCAGCAGCGCGATCCGCATGAGCATCGCGAGCGACAGCCCGATCCGTCGCGCGCGCGCGCGCGCCTCCTTGCGCACCTTTCCCGCCAGGATCGAGATGAAGACGATGTTGTCGATGCCGAGGACGATCTCGAGCACGGTGAGCGTCAGCAGGGCGATCCAGCCCTCGGCGCTGGTCATCCATTCGAACATGGCGGTCTGATCCTCGCAGGGCGCGCCTTCACGGGGCCCCGTGGCTGGCTTACGAATGCTGGAGGTGCGGACGCGTCTCTGGCAGGTCGGCGAGCGCCCTCCACGTCTCGGGGTCCTGCCACGTCAACGTCGAGAGGTAGAGCGACACGTCTTCGGGGGGATACGACGCGGCCAGCGCCGCGACGGCGCTCTGCAGCGCGGCCGGCGCGGGCGCCTGGAGATCGTCGTCTGCAAGCACGCCGTCCTCGTGCGGGATGCCGAGCGCGGAGAGGAAGGTGGCCATCATCGGCCGCTGGTGGGTCAGGTGGTAGGCCACGAGCAGCCGCGCGGCCACCAGCTCCGGGACCGACGGCAGCGACGCCAGGTGCCGCGTCCTCTTCTCGTCGGACATCGCCACCACGCTCTTGACGCGGAACTTGATCCGCTGTGCGATGGCGGCCGCCGCCTCCGCCTGCTCGGCGCCCGCGTGTTCGTCCTGCCAGAAGGCGGCCGCCGCCTGGAGCCTGCGCTCGCTGGAGAGCTGCTTCCACAGCTGCGACGGACGGGGAATCTCGGGCGTGGGGGTCATGTCGGATGGATACGTTAACATAGCGCCGATGCCAAAGCTGACAGTGGAAGGGTTTGCGGACGTCGACGTGGAGGAAGGCAAGCGGCTCGTGCTCGCGATCGAGCAGGACGCGGGCGTGGACATCCTCCACGCGTGCGGCGGCAACGCGCGCTGCACCACGTGCCGCGTGGAGTTCGTGAGCGGCGAGCCGCCGCGGATGACCGTGGCCGAGCA
This sequence comes from Acidobacteriota bacterium, assembly GCA_016210845.1. Lineage (GTDB taxonomy): Bacteria > Acidobacteriota > Vicinamibacteria > Vicinamibacterales > UBA2999 > JACQTK01. The sequence continues at coordinate 23,273 of JACQTK010000116.1, forward strand.
GACACGGCTCGCCGAGCGCGGCCTGAGCGGCGTCCGCCTGTCGTGTCAGATCGTCTGCGACCACGACATGACGGTGCGGGCGATCAGCCGGCTCACGGGCAGCGGACGCCCTGACCCGGGCCGCACGCCAGAGCCGACGATCCAGCCGCCGCCGGTGTGGACGTGATTGTCAGCGATCGAATGGGGTATTCTCTAGGAGAGGCGACATGAGCGCGATGCTCACCGAGCTCTACGACGCGCTGCGCAAGGCAGGCGTTGATGAAGGCACGGCGCGAGCCGCGGCCCAGGCGGTCGTCGGCCGGCACGAGGACGTGGCGACCAAGCTCGATATCGAGACGCTGCAGCGGGAGATGGCCGAGCTCAAGGCCGATGTTGTCAAGTGGAACGTCGGCGCGATGGCGGTCCTGACGGCGATCTTCGCCGCGATCGTGCGTCTCGGCTGAAGTGTCCTGAACCCACCGCTCGCGACTACCACACACGCTATTGCGACGTTCTCGTCGCTAGCTAGATTGTAACTCTTCCGGTCCCTGCGTCGAATACGGG
>JACQTK010000131.1 GCA_016210845.1 Acidobacteriota bacterium
CGAGCAGGCAGGCGCTGACGAGAACCTTGATCTTGACTCCGCAGGCAGACCTCAAGGTCGGCCCCCACAACTACAACCAAACCGTCAGCTCGAGGCGCTTGGGTTGGCGACAGGCTCGACGTGGCGCGGGGCGCCAATCGCCTCAGCGTCGTCGGGCATGTGCTCGAGATACCGCTCGGCGTCGATGGCCGCCATGCACCCCGAGCCGGCCGCAGTCACGGCCTGGCGATACACGTGATCCTGCACGTCGCCCGCTGCAAACACCCCTGGGACGCTCGTGCGCGTTCCGTCGTGCGTGACGATGTAGCCGTTGCCGTCGAGCTGGAGCTGCCCCCTGAACAGCGACGTGTTCGGCGTGTGGCCGATGGCGATGAACACGCCGTCGAGCGGCAGGCGGCGCCGCTGGTTCGTCGTCAGGTCCCTGATGACCACCCCGGTCACCTCGCCCTTCTCGACGTCCTCGATGCCGGCTACCTCTGCATTCCAGACGAACTCGATCTTCGGGTTCGCGAACGCCTTGTCCTGCATGATCTTCGACGCGCGGAGCGCGTCGCGGCGGTGGATCACCGAGACCTTCGACGCGAACTTCGTGAGGTAGATCGCCTCCTCCATGGCGGAATCGCCGCCGCCGACGACGGCGATGGGCTTGCCGCGGAAGAAGTACCCGTCGCAGGTGGCGCACGTCGAGACGCCGTGACCCGAGAGCTGCCGATCGGCGCCAATCTCGAGCCACCGCGCGGCCGCACCGGTCGCAACGATGAGCGCGTCGGTCGTACACGCGCGGCCGTCGCCCAGCGCCACGGTGAACGGCCGCTGCGCCACGTCCACGCGCGTGACGTTGCCCTGCACGATCTCGGTGCCGAACCGCTCCGCCTGGGCGCGCATCTCCGTCATCAGGTCCGGACCCATGATGCCGTCGCGGACGCCTGGCCAGTTCTCGACCATGGTGGTCAACATGAGCTGTCCGCCCGCCTCCACGCCTTCGACGAGCAGGGGATGGAGGTTGCCGCGCGCGGCGTACAGCGCGGCCGTGAGGCCCGCGGGGCCAGACCCGATGATGACGACTTTTCGATCGGCCATGAGTGTACGGAGTCTAGGAGTCTAGAGGTGCTTCTCGATGAGGCGCGCGATCTCTTCCTTCGGCGCCAACCCGACGAGCGTCTCAGCCAGTTGCCCGTTCTTGAAGAGGAGCAGCGTCGGAATGCCGCGGATCATGAAGCGGCCTGGCACGTTCGGGTTCTCGTCGACGTTGAGCTTCGCCACCGTGGCGCGGCCCTCGTATTCGGCGGCCAGCGCGTCGACGGTGGGGGCCAGGCGGCGGCACGGCCCGCACCACTCGGCCCAGAAGTCCACGAGGACCACGCCGTTTTTCGTCTCCTGGTCGAAGTTGCTGTCAGTGAGGGTCTTCAGTTTGTCGGATGCCATGCTGTGTGTCTCTCTCCTCGGTAGCTGGGTCGCTGGGTGGCTGAGCAACCTTCCCCGTGGCGCGCTCATATACTTTGACGTACTGTCGAGCCGACGCGTCCCACGACAAATCCTGCTGCATACCGGCCGCCTGGATCCGCCGCCAGATCGCCCGGTCCTGGTAGACGCCCAGCGCCCAGCGCAGCGTGCCCAGCAGCGCCTGGGGCGAGTACTCGTCGAAGGTAAAGCCCGTTCCCTTGCCGGTCGGCGGATCGAAGTTCTCGACCGTGTCGACCAAGCCGCCCGTGGCTCGCACCAGCGGAACGGTTCCGTAGCGCAGGCTGTACATCTGGTTCAGCCCGCACGGCTCGAACCGCGACGGCATCAGGAACAGGTCCGCCCCCCCCTCAATGCGGTGCGCCAGCGCCTCGTCAAACCCGATGCGGACGGCGATGCGGCCCGGGTGCCTCGCGGCCAGACCCAGCCAGAAATCCTCGTACCGCCGCTCGCCCGACCCGAGCAGCACGAAGCTCGCGTCGAGCCGCGCCAACTCGTCGCCCAGGGTGGCGAGCAGGTCGAAACCCTTCTGGTCCACCAAGCGTGACACCATTCCAACGAGCGGTCGAGCCAGAACCGCCGAGTCCGTGGGCAGCCCCACTTGCTCGAGCAGCGCACGCTTGACCGCATCCTTTCCAGCCAGATTCGAGGGGTCGAACGGCACGGGCAGGTGCGGGTCGCGGGCCGGATCCCATTGATCGTAATCGATCCCGTTGAGGATCCCCACCAGGTCGGCCGAACGGTGGCGGAGGATGCCGTCGAAGCCGAAGCCTAGGTCGGGCGTCTGCACCTCCTGCGCGTACTGCGGACTCACTGTGGTGATGACGCGGCTGAACAGGATCCCACCCTTCAGAAAACTGATCCGCCCGTAGTACTCCAGCGCGTTGGCGTGCATCAGCTCAAATCCCAGGCCGAGCCGCGGCAACCAGCTCGCATCGAAGATGCCCTGGTAGGCCAGATTGTGGATCGTGAACACGGTGACCGCGGCGCGGAGCCTCGGATGCGGGGCGAGCCCGCGATGCAGCAGCACGGGCACGAGCCCCGCCTGCCAGTCGTGGCCGTGGACGATGTCGTGGCGGAGGTGCGAGGCGGCGGCCCACTCGAGCGCGGCGCGGGCGAAGAACGCGAAGCGCTCCGCGTTGTCGGCGTAATCATGATCGGCGACGCCGTACAGGAAGTCGCGATCGAAGTACGCGGGATGGTCGACGAAGATCGCGCGCACCCCGTCGGTGACAGTGGCGGACAATATGGCGGCGTCGGCCACCTGTCCGCCCAGAGGTACGGTGACGCGGCCGAGCGCCTGCTCGCCGGTGATGCCGCGGTATCGAGGCAGCACGAGGTCGACGTGATGTCCGAGCCTGGCGAGGGCACGCGGCAACGCGCCAACCACGTCGGCCAGCCCACCGGTCTTCGCAAACGGCGCGGCCTCCGAGGCGATCATCAGAATGCGCATGGCCGAACGATATCAGGCCTGCCACTCCACCGGAGATTCGTGGTAGCCGGAGACCTTCAGGTCTCCGGTATGATCGCCTTCCAGTGGGTGACTCCTCCGGCCGGCCCTCCCGTCCTGCACGCGGCGAGTCTCGCGAGGTGGCGGAGCTGCGAACCGTCAAGGAGCGCCATCCGGAGCTGACCGACGCCGTCGACATGCATCTGGCGCTGCTCGATGTCCAGCGGCGCATCCAGAGCCGCGTACCGCTGCCCTGGTTCGCGCTCAGCCCCGAGATCATCGCGAAGCACCAGGCCGAGGCACGGCCGCTGCTGCGCTTCGAAGACATTCCCCTCGACCTCACCGACTTCCGGCTGAGCGTGCGACAGACAGCGGACGTCCTGCGGCGCTACGGGACGCTCGAGGAGGCCGACTTTGAGCGCGTCCAGGCCCTCGGTCGGGACATGACGCTGCTCGCCGTGGCAGGAAGCTGGTTCCGCCGCCGCGCGGAACTCCAGGGACGCGGCGACGCGGCGGCGGCCGACCGCGCCCGACCGGCAGACGAGGGGGTTGTCGACGAGGTGCTGACGCTGGCGATGCGGCCGTTCCTCTCGCGCTGCGCCGAAGTGCTGCAACAGCGGCCGGAGCTTGCGTCCTGGACGCACGCTCACTGCGCGCTGTGCGGCGGCGAGCCCGACCTGGCCGTCATCACGCCCGCGGCCGAACGCCACCTGATCTGCGGCCGCTGCAGGCTGCGGTGGAAATTCGCGCCGCTGACCTGTCCGTACTGCAACAACGCCGACCGGTCGCGCATCACCTCGTTTGCGACGCCAGACGGGCAGTACCGCGTGTACGCGTGCGACATCTGCCTCCGATACGTGAAGGCCTACGATGCCCGACACGCCACGCGTCCGGTGATGCCTGTTGTGGAGAGCGTCGCGACGCTGCCGCTGGACGCGGCCGCCATGCAAAGAGGGTATACGAGCTAGTTCGCCGTGCCTGCGGCCTCGACGGCCGTACCGAACAGATCCTGGGTCTTGCTGGCCAGCCAGTTGAACAGGTGGCGCGTCTCCCAGAAGCGGCCCGCGTTGGACTGCGCGCCGAGGACCACCACCGCGATCTGAGGCCCGCCTTCGGGCAGGCGCAGCAGTGTGGCCAGGCAATAGCCGGCCCGACGGATGAAGCCCGTCTTGCCGCCGAGCACGTCGACATCACCTTCCCGGACAAGCTGGTTCGTGCTGCGCACGGTAATCGCCCGGCGGCCGACGCTGACGTCGTACTGGTCCTTACGCATGATGGCCGACATCCGCCCGTCGCCCGCCACGTAGGCGATGAGCCTGGCCATGTCGTAGGCGGACGACACGTTGGCGGCCAGCAGCCCGGACGGATCCGCGTAGTGCGTGTTGGTGAGACCCAGCTCGAGCGCCTTCTCGTTCATCCGATCGACGAAGCCCTCGGAGCCGTGCGGCGAGACGCGCGCGAGCACGCGGGCCGCCGCATTGTCAGACGCGATCAGCAGGAGATGCAGGAGGTCGTCGGTCGATACCGTGTAGCCCGCACGGAGGTAGGTGATCGACGCACGCCGGACGTCGGCCCGCTGCACCACCACCTTCCGCGAGAGGTCGGGCGAATCCTCGAGGAAGACCGCCGCTGTCATGAGCTTGGTGATGCTGGCGATCGACCGTTGGAGCTGGGAGTTCTCCTCCCAGAGCACCTCGCCCGTCTCCGGGTTGTAGATGATGGCGGCTTCGGCGCGAATGTCCGGGACGAGCGCGCCGTTCTCGTCGAGCTTGAACTTCGGTTCCTGGATTTCGCGGAGCGCGGCGGCGGCCCGCGCCGCGGCGGCAGCCCGTGCCCGGGCGGCGGCATTGGCCGCGGCCGAGGGGCGGGTCGTGAGTACCGTGAGCCGCTGGCCTGCCTGGATCCGGTCGGTCGTCAGCCCGTTGGACGCCTTGACGGCCGCCACAGTGGTGGCGTACAGCCGCGCAATCGACGAGAGCGTCTCCCCGCGCTTGACGACGTGGGTCACCCGCTGCCGCTCCGCGCTGGCCTGCTGGCCCGCCGACACACTCGTCGGGATGCCGACAGAGAGCACGGCCGTCAACAGACCGATGAGCTGGAGACGCCTGAACAGCCGAGTTCGGATCACGGGCAACCCCTTGCGAATTAACCTGTTAAGGAAGTTGTCGGCATTCTAGCAAACAATCTGTAGCGCGCAAGGGATATTGTATGTCTTTGCATCACCTCAACCGCCTGCGGCGCTCAGCCGTTCCAAAAACGGTGCCACGAGACGCGCAAGGAGATCGGCTCGACTGATGGCCAACCGCTACGCCGACACCGAATTCGCTGTGCTGAGACAGACCATCGCCTGGCGGGGCACCACCAGAATGGTGCTCGTCCCTGTCACCCTAATCGGCTGGGCGGGATTGAGCGTGATTTTGCTGCTGTACGGCAACGCTCCCGTGGCAGCCCTGTTCCCCCTGGCCGTGCTCGCGGGCGGCTTCGAGGCCATCCACGCACTGCACGTGGGCACCGAACGGATCGGACGCTATCTGCAGGTCTACTACGAAACGGACCGCGAGGGTCCGCGCTGGGAGACCACCGCGTTGGCCGTGGGGCCGGCGCTGCCCGGCGGCGGTATCGACCCGCTGTTTTCAGTGGTGTTCGCCGCCTCTGGCGTGCTCAATCTGATCCCTGCATGGGTGCCGCAGCCCACCACGCTGGAACTGGGGGTCCTGGGGACACTTCATGTGGCCTTCCTGTTCCGGGTCGTGCGCGCCCGCGGCGCCGCCTCTCGGCAACGGGCTTTGGAGCTCGAGAGCTTCAAAGCGTTGAGGCTTCGAGAGCGGGCCGATGCTCCCAACCATCCAATCGCTTGAAGAGGATCCACAGCGTCGGTGGTTGGCCACACCGTCGCTGCAAACGCGACACAGCGGCTCGTTCGCTTTCTGCCACTTTCGCGTTGTCTTCTGAGAAAAGCCTTCGAGCCGGGCTGCCAGCAGCCGGATAACTCAGCGGTACAGAGTTTGCTCGTGTGGCGGAGCGGAGGGACGCCATGAGTCTGGTGAGACTCCTGGGATTTCGAACGCTGACCTGCGGCTGCGTGATTGGCCGGTATCGTGAGCTGGCCACGAGCCGCGAGCTGACCTACGTCGAAGAAAAGGGTCAGGGCTGCGACCACTACGGCCATCGCCGCAACCACACGATTGCTGCCGACCGCGCGGCCGTGCCGGTTGCCGCGCCTGCCGCGACGTTCGCCATCAAGGCTTCGTAACAGGCCCTTGTATCGCCGCGGTACAATCGCCGCGGTGCCCGACCTCCCCCAGCCTCACACCTGCTTCACGTCCGGCCGCGCCACGTTCCGCTTCTACCTCGGCGACTGCCTGGACGTGCTGGATCGCCTCCCGCGCAGCTCGATCGAGGCGATGGTGACCTCGCCGCCCTATAACCTCGGCATCCGCTACCGCAGCTACGACGACACGATCCCGCGGGGCCGATACCTGGCGTGGACCGGCGATTGGGTTCGGCGCGCCGCGGCGGCGCTGGCGCCTGACGCCTCGCTCTTCCTCAACGTGGGAGCCAAGCCGACCGATCCCTGGACGGCCCTCGACGTGGCCCAGGCCGTTCGGGCGCACCTGCGGCTGCAGAACACCATCCACTGGATCAAGTCGATTGCCATCGAAAAAGCCGCGGCGGGCAGCCGAGCCAGGCTGGAGGAGGACCTCGCGGTGGGCCACTACAAGCCGATCAACAGCCGACGCTTCCTGCACGACTGCCACGAGTTCGTGTTCCATTTCACGCCGTCGGGCAGCACGCCGCTGGACCGTCAGGCGGTTGGCGTTCGGTACCAGGATCCGTCAAACATTGGACGATGGCGCACGGCGGCCTCCGGGGTGCGCTGTCGGGGCAATACCTGGTTCATCCCCTACGAAACGATCCAAAGCCGGGAGAAGGACCGGCCGCACCCCGCGAGCTTCCCTCCGCGGCTGCCCGAGATGTGCCTTCGGCTGCACGGGCTCCCGCGCATCCGAATGGTCGCCGACCCCTTCCTGGGACTGGGATCGACGGCCGTGGCTTGCGCCCAACTGGGCGTCAGTTTCATCGGCATCGAGATGGACGAGGGCTACCTGCGTGAGGCGGTCGAGCGCACGCGCGCGGCGCTCAAATAAAACTCATCGATTGTCTTGAATCGATGCGGCAGTGATATGTATCCTGACGCATGGATCTCCGACAGCTCGAGATCATCCGGGCCATCGCCGACACCGGCTCGTTCACGGCGGCGGGCGAGAAGCTGCACGTCTCGCAGTCGGCGATCAGCCGTCAGATTCTGCTGCTCGAAGAGGAGCTCGGCGAAGCGGTGTTCCACCGCATCGGCCGGCGCATCCGCATCACGCCCGCTGGCGAATCGCTGCTGCAACTGAGCCATCGCGTCTTTCAGGATCTGCAGGACACGGTGGCGGCCATCAGCGACCGGCAGGAATCGCTGCACGGCACGATGCGGCTGGTGGGCGGAATGACGGTGTGTCTCTACGTGTTTCCGTCGCTGCTGGCCGAGGTGCGCCGCACGCATCCGAACCTCGATTTGAAGATCAGCGTCGGGAGCGCCGAGCGCTCCATCGCGATGCTGCGCTCGGGCGCTGGCGACCTGGGGCTGGTCACCCTGCCTGTGGAGGCCGCCGACCTCGTCTCGGTTCCGGTGCTCGAGGAGGAGCTGCTGCTCGTCACCTATCCGTCCCACCCGTTGGCCAGGAAGCGCCAGATCCTGCCGACCGACCTCGACAAACAGCTGTTCGTCCTGTTCGAGACGGGCTCGATCACGCGACGGCTGGTCGACGAGTTCTTCACGCGCGAGCGGATCGACGTCGACATCGTGATGGAGACCGAGAACGTGGAGATCATCAAGGCGATGGTCCGCTGCGGCCTCGGGATCAGCATCATCCCGTGGCAGGCGGTGGCGGCCGACGTGCGGAGCAGGCAGCTGTTCTGCAGCCGGATTGCGGGCCACCCGCTGCATCGGCAGACGGGCTGGCTGTATCCGAAGATGAGTCGGCTGCCGCGAACGGTGGCGGAAGTGATCGGGGTCTTCGAGCGGATCCGTCCGCGGTTCGAGGACGCGGTGAAGGGGCCGGCGTAGGAGGCAGTAGGCAGTAGGCAGTAGGCAGTCCACTCCTCCTGTCGCCGACCACCAGCCGCCTAGTGCTTTCTATCTACTGCCTACTGCCTACTGCCTACTGCCTACTGCCTACTGCCTACTGCCTACTGCCTACTGCCTACTCTTGCGGGGGCGGCAGCGGGCGCAGGTAGTA
>JACQTK010000132.1 GCA_016210845.1 Acidobacteriota bacterium
CCTTCAGCGTGGCGACCGCGGTGAACGACAGTGGGCAGGTCGTCGGGACCTCCCTTACCGCCGTCAATGCCGCGACGCATGCGTTCTCGTGGACGCAGGCGGGCGGGATGGTGGATCTCGGGACCCTCGGCGGCACCTTGAGCGTGCCGACCGCGGTGAACGACAGTGGGCAGGTCGTCGGGTGGGCCCAGACCTCCGGCGATCGCGGCTTTCGTGCGTTCTCGTGGACGCAGGCGGGCGGGATGGTGGATCTCGGGACCCTCGGCGGCAACATCAGCATTGGGACCGGGGTGAACGACAATGGGCAGGTCGTCGGGTACTCCGGTGTCGCCAATTTCGACCTGCATGCGTTCTTGTGGACGCAGGCGGGCGGGATGGTGGATCTCGCGACCATCGGCGGCCCGAACACCAACACCATTGCGACCGCGGTGAACGCGACTGGGCAGGTCGTCGGGAACTTCCGCGCCGGCGGCGGCGTGCATGCGTTCTCGTGGACGCCGGCGGGCGGGACGGTGGATCTCGGGACCCTCGGCGGCACCAACAGCCAGGCGACCGCGGTGAACGCGAATGGGCAGGTCGTCGGGTTCTTCGATATGCCCGGCAATGCCGCGACGCATGCGTTCTCGTGGACGCAGGCGGGCGGTATGGTGGATCTCGGGACCCTCGGCGGCACCTTCAGCCAGGCGACCGCGGTGAACGCGAATGGGCAGGTCGTCGGGTTGTCCAAACCGCCGTCACCCATTATGCGTTCTCATGGACGCAGGCGGGCGGGATGGTGGATCTCGGGACCCTCGGCATCGCCAGCTATGCGAACGCGGTGAACGCGAATGGGCAAGTCGTCGGGTACGCCTATACCGCCGGCAATGCCGCCCGTCATGCAGTCCTGTGGAACCTGGTGTCTGATACGACACCACCGGTCATCACCCCAACGGTCACCGGAACGCCGGGCACCAACGGCTGGTACACCTCGGACGTCCAGGTTTCCTGGAGCGTCACAGACCCGGACTCCGCCATCTCTGCCTCGTCCGGGTGCGGCAGCAGCACGGTGAGCGCGGATACGGCCGGCACCACGTTCACGTGTACGGCGACGTCGGCAGGCGGTCCCGCGTCGGAGAGTGTGACCGTCGCGCGGGATGCGACGCCGCCGACCATCACCGGCTCCCCGTCGCCCGACGCCAATGCCAACGGCTGGAACAACACCGACGTGACGGTGAGCTTCGTGTGTAGCGACAACGTGTCCGGTGTGGCGACGTGCGCCAGCGACATCACTCTGTCGGTAGACGGCGCCAGCCAGAGTGTGTCGGGGAACGCCGTCACCGACCTGGCCGGCAATACGGCCTCAACCACGGTCAGCAATATCAATATCGACAAGACGGCGCCCGCGATCACCGCGTCACGCACACCCGCCAACGACGCTGACTGGAACAATACAGACGTCACCGTGACGTTCACCTGCAGCGATCCAGTGTCGGGGCTCGCCGGGCCGTGTCCGCCTCCTGAGACCCTGACGGCTGAGGGCGCGGGGCAGTCGCGCAGCAGTGGGCCGGTGCTCGATCTCGCGGGGAATAGCGCCGCCTCGGTGACCGTCTCAGGCATCAACATCGACAAAACGGCTCCCACGATCACGGGCTCACGAACACCAGCAGCCAATGCCGCTGGCTGGAACAACACGGACGTGACCGTGACGTTCGCCTGCACCGACCCCGGAGGGTCGGGAGTGGGTACCTGTGGGCCGTCGCCGCAGACGGTCACGTCTGAGGGCACTGGGCAATCGCGCACGGGGACGGTCGCGGACCTCGCGGGGAATACGGCGTCCACGAGCGTGGGCGACATCCACATCGACAAGACGGCGCCCGTGATCGTCATCATCACGCCGACGCTGGACAGTCTGATCGCATCGTCGCCTGTCACCGTGCAGGTGCAGGCGGCCGACGCGATGGGCGTGTCCGCGCTGAGCGTCAACGGCGTGCCCGCACTGCTTGCCGGCGGCACGCCACAGTCGGGCACCTGGCAGGCCACGGTGCCTGTGACCCTGCCGGTGCCCGTCGGCGGGGCGCTCAGCTTCACGGCGAGCGCGGGCGATCTGGCGGGCAATCTCACCGTGGTGACGACCGTCGTGGACAATGACGGCATCGATGCGGCCATCGACACGCAACCTCAGGCCAACTCGAACGACTTCAGCGATGTGTCAACCGGCGGGACAACGTCGGGCACCATCACGAGCCGCGGGGGCTGGACGGTGAACGTGAAGGATGTCAACCCTGGGGGCGGCGTGGAAGCCGTCGTCACCGGCACCGGGACGACAGCGACGCTGTCCACGTGCGCTGCCGGCGGGGCCGAACGGGTCGAGCTCGACGGCGCCGGCGAGACCGCCAGCGTCGAGTGTGTCCCCACGACCGATGTCAATACGGGCAGCCAGGTCACCGCGATCAATGCCACCAGTCCGGCAGGCAATCCCAAGGTCCTCGTGCGCAATGCCGCCGGGAAAGTGCAGGCGCGGCTGTCCACCGGGCAATCGGTGACCATTGGCAGTCCGGTCACCGCCGGTTCGACCAACATCGGATCCGTGCTCGTGGAGTTGCTCGACGACGAGGGGGTCGTGTTCGCGTCCTTCTCGCTCGCCGCCGCGCAATCGGTTGACGTGACGTTCACGACCTGGCTGAACGATGTGCCCGTCGTGGAGTTGCACGTGCTCGTCGGCCCCGTGGACTTCACGATCGGTACGCGGACCGTGACGCTCGACACCGGCGAAGCGGGCACCTTCCCGATCGATGTCACGCCCCCGACGATCGGAAGCGCGGCCGTCACGCCGGCCGTGCTCTGGCCGGCGAATCACAAGATGGTCGATGTGGCCGTGAGCTACCAGGCGACCGACGATCGTGATCCGGCGCCCACGTGCAGCCTGAGCGCCGCGAGCAACGAGCCGCTCAACGGCACCGGCGATGGGGACACGAGCCCGGATTGGGTGGTGGTCGACGCGCGGCGCCTGCAGCTCCGCGCGGAGCGATCCGGAACGGGCACGGGCCGTGTCTATACGCTGACGGTCACGTGCGGCGACGCGAGCGGGAACCTCGCCACCCGGCCGCTCGCGGTGACGGTACCCAAGAACCAACGATGAAACAAGTCACGCCGTCACGCATCGGGCGCGGGCGCGTCGATTGAGGGCGTCGTGAAGCTGAGTGCCCGCTATCTCGGCCTCGTCCGCCCAAATCCACGGTTAACGCCGACAGCGATGAAGGGTTCGTGCGGGGATCTCCTCGGTGTGGGTGTCGGTGCCCTCTGTTGAAGGAGATGTCTTCCCAAGAAAACATCGATATCGCGAAGCCGACGGCCCGTCGCATGGTCCCGCGGTGGACGGATGGTGGACGGAATGGGGGCCGGCGGCAGCCTGCGCCGCGACCTCTAGAGGGCTCCGGACTCGCTCGATCATGAGCGGTCCTTTCTGCGGGCTTCCTCGTCCAATAGAGACTCGATCAACGCGGGATCCACAAAGAAGCTCGTCTCCTGCAGCTGAGCCAGCACGGCTCGCAGATCGAGGAGATCGCGGCGTGCCGCTTCGCGCAAGACGCCCAGTGTCCCGATGAAAGGCAGGCCGCGCCGAGCGGCTTCGCGGCGAGCGTCGGCATCATCCAGCAGAAGCTGATCGGCCTGAAGCTCCTCCGCGAGGGCGATCGCTTCCCGTTCTCCTGCGTCAAGGTGGCCCAATGCCGGGTCGGGAACCGAACGCAGCGCCTGCACCTGGAGCCACGAGGGAGGACCGGCGATCCAGCGTCGGACAACATCTGGTGTTTCCTGGTATTGCAGTCCCTCGAATACGGCCGGCGGAATCAGAATGCGATCGAAGAGTTGCGGAAGGAGATCCGCCTGATGGATGAGAATCAGGTAGTTCAGTGGCGTTGAATCGGCGATGACGATCATGCCAACGAGCGGCTACTGACGGAAGGCGTCACCGGCTTGACGATCATGTTCGAGATCGTCCTGCGTGTAGTGTTGATACACGCGGTGCTGCTTCAAGAACGCATGCACCTGCGTCCGTGTGTCGTATCCGAGTAGTCGCCGCAGTTGGCCCGTCGAGAGTTTCTGCGCGCGATATTCTTCAAGGGCAAATGCTTCCAG
>JACQTK010000119.1 GCA_016210845.1 Acidobacteriota bacterium
CTTCCCCCTGTCCCCTTCCCCCTGACGAGCATCACCTCGATCGGTCCGCCGGCGCGCCAGGGAGACGCCTTCGGCGAGCGCGGTGCGCAGGAGCGAGGGCGTGCCCTCGAGCGCCTGTCGCTCGGCCCTCGTGTACACGAGGATGTCGCATCCGACGCCGATGCCTTCGAAGAAGCGCGCGTAGTCGAGCGGGCGCTCGTGAAACGGCCGCGGGTGCTCCTCGACGACCAGCACGAGATCCGCGTCGCTGCCAGGCATCGCGTCGCCCCGGGCGAACGAGCCGAAGAGGACGACCTCGACCGTCTCCGGTCGCTCGGCGATCACGCGCGCCGCCTGTGCCCGCAGTCGCGCCATCACGCGATCGCGATCGAGCCGGAAGACACGAACGTGCCTACCCCGGTAGCATTCTTCGACAGCACGCAATGATGGCCTCCGCATCGGCAATCGCGCGCTCGGCCTCGACGCGCGTGTAGTAGTCGGCGGGGGCGCCGGCCGGCAGACCGTTCGGATACCGTGTGGGGATATACAGCTTGTCGAGCGCGCGGGCCCGATCCACCAAGGAATCGCTCGCAACAGGCTCAGCCGCGGTGTCGCCCGGCCCCGCGTCGGCGTCATGTTCCGATATCCTCCGCAGCGCCTCCAACAGCTCCGTCACCGAGTGCCCCCACGTGTCCTGGCCGCGTGCGTCGTGCACCGCCTTCAAAGCCTTCTCCGCGGCCTGCTGCGCGGCAAAGCACGCCCATTCATGGTGCCCGTCTTCGAGCGCATGGCGCGCATGGCTCAGGTCAGCGTCGGACTGGCGCCACCAGTCGGCCCATCGCTGCGGCATGACCGAGCATACTGCACGTGTCGGCACGCGGGTCAACTGGCGTGATTCTGATGTGGCGTGTCCCCTTTCCCCTGTCGTGTTTCACCGTTCTCCCCATTTCAGCTTTTCCCGAAGCAGTTCGAAGTAGCTCCGCGCCGGCGCCTTCACCAGCCGCAGCCGCTGTTCGGCCTTGCGGACGCGCACGAGATCGCCCGGCTGCAGCGGATAGCCGGACTGGCCGTCGTAGGTCACGTAGAGGTCCTCGGTGGCGCCGTCGGCGTGCGGCCGGACCTCGACGACCTCGGTGCCGGCAATCACCACCGGGCGGTTCGTGAGCGTGTGAGGCGCGATGGGCGTCAGCACGAGCGCATCCACCGCGGGGTGGACGATCGGGCCGCCGGCGGCCAGGTTGTAGGCGGTGGACCCGGTGGCCGTGGCGACGATCAGGCCGTCGGCCTTCACGTGCGTCACGAAGCCGCCGCTCACGGAGACCGACAGCTCGATCATCCGCGACAGCGCCGCCTTGGTGAACACCACGTCGTTGAGCACGATGCGCGAATCGAGCGGCGCGTCCTGCCGAAAGGCCTCTGCCGCGAGCATCGCGCGCTCGTCGAACACGTCGGCCCCGTCGAGCAGCCGCTCGAGCGACGGCGTGAGCTCGTCGATCCGAATCTCGGTGAGAAAGCCCAGGCTGCCGAAATTGACGCCGAGGATGGGGATGTCGCGTCCCGACTTCGCGATGCGGTTCGCCATGGCGAGCAGCGTGCCGTCCCCGCCCAGCACGACGATCAGGTCCACCGCCTGGGGCAGCTCTTCCCGCGTCATGGTCCGCCCGCGCGCGTTCGAGCCGGCCAGCGCGGCGGTGGCGCTCTCGTAGACGACGTCGATCCGCCGCGCCTGGAGCCACGCGCCGAGGCGCGACACGTGCTCGGACGCGGCCACGAGGCCGTGCTTGGCGACGATGCCGACGCGGTGGATGGTCATGCGCGCAGGTGGAGGAAGCATTCGACGTTGCCCTTCTGGCCCGTGATGGGCGAAGGCGTCGAGGCCACCGGCGTCAATCCTACCGCAGCGGCTGCGGCCTCCACCTCCTCCAGCACGCGCGCCTGAATCGCCGCGTCGCGAATCACCCCCTTGCGCCCTTCGGCGCGCCCCGCCTCGAACTGCGGCTTGACGAGCGCCACGACGTCGGCGTGTGGGCGGAGCAGGGGTGGAACCACGGGCAGAATCTGACGCAGCGAGATGAACGAGACGTCGATCGTGACCACGTCGACCGGACCGGGGAGATCGGCGAGCGTCAGGTGGCGGGCGTTGAAGCGCTCGACGACCACCACCCGCGGATCGCGCCGAAGCGTCCAGTCGATCTGGCCATGACCGACGTCGAGCGCGACGACGCGGGAGGCGCCGCGCTGGAGGAGGACGTCGGTGAATCCGCCGGTCGAGGCGCCGATGTCGAGCGCCTCGCGCCCCTCCACGGAGATGCCGAAGGCGTCGAGCGCGTGCGCGAGCTTGAGGCCGCCTCGGCCCACGTACGGGTGATCGGGGGCAACGAGCGCCACGTCCGCGCCCTCGTCGACCTGCGTGCCAGGTTTGGTGATCACCTTGCCGTCGGAGGTGACCTGCGCGGCGAGGACGAGCGCGCGGGCCCGCTCGCGCGACGACGCCAGGCCACGGTCGACGAGGAGTTGGTCTAATCGGACACGTGCCATGAGACAGCAGGCCTCAGGGCCCAGGCCTGAGGCCTCAGCGGCCTCAGTTCGATCGCTCGATGATCCAGCGGCCGATCTCCAGCAGGCGCGAGTCGGCGAGCCGCTCGGCGGCGAGGGCCGCCTCGGCCCGCGCGAGGCATTCGCCGGCCATCCGCCGCGACGCGTCGATGCCGTACAGCGCCGGATACGTCGGCTTGCCGGCCGCTGCGTCCTTGCCGATCGTCTTGCCCAGATCCGCGGGCGCGCCCTCGACGTCCAGGATGTCGTCGACGATTTGAAAGGCGAGCCCGAGCTCCGCGGCGGCCGCGTCGATGGCGGCAATGGCCCGCTCGTGGCCGCCGCCCATGATCGCCCCGGAGGATGCCGAGGCGCGGATGAGCGCGCCCGTCTTTCTGGCGTGCATCGCGCGAATGCCGTCCGCATCGAGCGGCGGGGTGCGACGGCCCGAGGGATCGGGAGTCACGGAGGCCAGATCGATGGCCTGGCCCCCGACCATCCCCGCGGCTCCCGCCGCGGCAGCCACCGCCCCGATCACCCGCAGCTTCCGCGCCACGACGTCCGGATCGGCTGTCCGCGGCTCGCGCGCCAGCAGCGCAAACGCCTCGGTGAGGAGGCCGTCTCCAGCGAGGATCGCCATGCCCTCGCCCGCCACGACGTGGAGCGTCGGTTGGCCGCGGCGCATCGTGTCGTCGTCCATGGCGGGGAGATCGTCGTGAATCAGTGAATAGGTGTGGATGAGCTCGATGGCGCAGGCGGCAGGCATCGCCATCGCGCGGTCGCCGCCCACCGCCTCCGCGCTGGCCAGGCACAGCACGGGCCGCAGGCGCTTCCCGCCGGCGGTGACGCTGTATCGCATGGCGTCGCTCAACACGTCCGGGCACTCGGGCGGCTGCGGCAGTACGTGGGCGAGGGCGGCGTCGATCTCGGCGCGCCGCGCCTGCAGGTACTCGGAAAGGGCCTGCCCGCCGTAGCCCCGGCGGATGCGGGTCATTCCTCTCCGAGCGATGGCGGCGCCGCCTTCAGCTGGCCGCGCTCGTTGAGGATCTCGATCCGGCGCTCGGCCTCCTCGAGGCGGGCATGACAGAACCGGGAGAGGTGGACGCCGCGCTCATAGAGCTGCAGCGACGTCTCGAGCGGCAGGTCGCCTTCTTCGAGCTTCTTGACGACCGATTCGAGCTCGGCAATCGCGGCTTCGAAATCCTTGATGGTTGGATCCATGGTCAGTTGACAGTTGACAGTTGACGGTTGACAGGTCTCAGCTCTCAGCGACTAGAGGCGGCAGCGGCTTCCGGTAGCTCGTTGCCGCCTGTCAACTGTCAACTGTCAACTGTCTACTTATCCTTCACTTCACACTCCAGCTCGCCGCGCGCGAGCGTCACGCGCACCTGCTCGCCAGGCGTCACGGCCTGGGCGTCGCGAATCACCGCGCTCCGATCCGCGTTCCAGCAGACCGCGTAGCCGCGTCCGAGCACAGCGAGGGGGCTGAGCGCGTCGAGCCGCGCGGCTGCGCCGCGCAGCCGCGCGTCGGCCCTGTGACGGCGCGCGGCCGCCGCACCCGTGAGGCGGCCCTCGGCCGAGACGAGGCGCGTGCGGATTCCTCCGAGGCGCCGTCGGATGTCGAACGTTTCCAGCGCCAGCCGCAGCCCCTGGTACGTCCGTTCCCGCGCGGCCAGCCGCGCGCGCAGCGCCTGGCGCAGCTCGTGCGCGAGTTCGGCGGTGTGGCGCCCGCGCAGGGCGACGCGGCCTTGGACGCCCGCGTATCCCGGCCGCGCTTCGAGCGCCCGCAGCCGCGTCTCGAGGCGCTGCGCGCGGCCGCGCATGGCGGTTTCCACACGCTGGCTCAGGCGATCGACGCGCGCGCAGACGTCGTCCTTGCGCGCCACCACCATTTCCGCCGCCGCCGACGGCGTGGGCGCGCGGAGGTCGGCCACGAAGTCGGCGATCGTGACGTCGGTCTCGTGGCCAACGGCAGAGATGGTCGGTACGGGGCAGCCGCCGATGGCGCGGGCCACCACCTCCTCGTTGAACGCCCACAGATCTTCGATCGATCCTCCCCCTCGTCCGACGATGACAACGTCCACGCCAGGCACCTTGCCGATGGCTGCCAGCGCACGCGCGATGTCGAGCGCGGCGCCCTCGCCCTGCACCCGGGCCGGACGGATGACGAGGTGGACGTTCGGGTAACGGCGGCGGAGCACGTGGATGATGTCGCGCACCGCGGCCCCGTCCAGTGACGTGACCACGCCGATCTTCCGAGGCAGCGCGGGCAGCGGGCGCTTGCGCCGCGCATCGAAGAGACCCTCCGCCGACAGGCGCTGCTTGAGCTGATCGAAGGCGAGCTGCAGCGCGCCGAGCCCTTCCGGCTCCAGGTGCTCGCAGACGATCTGGTACTCGCCCTTGGGGTCGTAGACCGTGATGCGCCCGCGCGCCACCACGCGCAGGCCGTCCTGCGGCGTGAAGCGCAGCTGGCGCAGCGCCGATCGGAACATCACACCCCGGATCTGGGCACCGCCGTCCTTGAGCGTGAAGTACATGTGCCCGGTGTTCCAGACACGGCAGTTCGAGAGCTCGCCCTCCACCCAGAGCTCGACGAACTGCGCCTCGAGCAGCAGTCGGATCCGTCCCGTCAGCTCGGACACGGTCAGGATCCGACGCGGCGCTGGGACCGGCGGTGCGGGTTCCGCCTCAGGCGGCTCGGGCTCTTCGAAGGGCAGATCAAATAGAGAGCTCATGGTCCTCAGGCTCAGGCGGA
>JACQTK010000130.1 GCA_016210845.1 Acidobacteriota bacterium
ACCGAGGTTCCATGCCCGGGTGACCGAACGCGTCGCGATTACCGCGAGCTCTCGCCATGGATGGTGACGGGCACGCCCGCTGGAGAGCACATCGTACTCACTGGCAGCCGGCCTTCGTCGCGTGAAGCTCCAGTG
The DNA here is from genome assembly GCA_016210845.1 of Acidobacteriota bacterium. Classification (GTDB taxonomy): domain Bacteria; phylum Acidobacteriota; class Vicinamibacteria; order Vicinamibacterales; family UBA2999; genus JACQTK01. The sequence goes on from JACQTK010000130.1 coordinate 136, forward strand.
TGCACCATGGAGTGAAGTCGAGAGTCAAGCGTGATCTCACGGCACGTGAGGACACCGGCGCGGCGGGCCTGCCAGTGCTGTGGCCGGCCGTCGCCGGTCCGGCAATGTCGCAGGTCGTGTTGGCAAATTTCAAGAAGCGGCCCGGCTTCCGGTGCGCGGGCGCATCGGATCGTCGGTACTCACGTGGATCCGAAACGTGTGCCCGCACGCGCGACAGGTGGCGACGAAGAAGCAGTCGAAGAAACAACTGTACTTTTGCGTATCGCACGCGAAGTGAATCTCCGGTTCGGGCGCGCCACACGCCGGGCACGGGCTGGAGCGCTCGCGTACGTGCTGCTCTTCCTTGAGCCGCGCAAGGGTCGCTGCCGCAAACTCCACATTGAACTTGTACCCGCACCGCAGGCACTGGCCGATCGACTCGCAATCGCCACGACCGGGCCCGCACACCATGATGGCCAGACCCCCCAGACTCAGGCAGTACGGGCAGGGCACCTCCTGCAGCTTTGCGGTGGCTTCGTCCAGCGTCATGGCGGGATCCCGTAGGGTTAGCACATGCTCCAGCGGGGAGTGGTTGGGCGCAACGTCGACGCAAGAGCCTTCTCCATGGCCGCTCGCAGCTTTGACCGGCCGCGATGCAGCAGCACTCGCTGGTGAACGTCGCTGACCTGGAGGGTGTTGCAGACCTCCTTGGCGGACAACCCTTCAATATCTCGCATCGTCACGACCGCCTGCTGAGCGGGAGGCAGATCTGCGAGCGCGTGCTCGATCGCGTGCACCGCTTCGCGCCTGAGAAGCAGTCCCTCGGGTGACGTTTCGGCCCACGGCTCGGGCGGCTCGAGCCACGATCCGCCGGCCGAGAATCGGCGGCGATCGACGGCCCATTCGCCGTCCGGATCGTCGGCGCCATCCGACAGAGGCACCCAGCGCTTGTCGCGCTGCCCCCGCGTCTTCGCCCGGTTCACAAGGATGCTGAAAATCCAAGCCTTCAGCGTGCCGCGGCCCTCGAACGCGTCGAGACCGTTCAACACCGCAAGCCACGTCTCCTGCGCGACGTCCTCCGCGGCCTCATGGCTGCCCACGAAGACACGAGCCAGACGCACGAGCGAGCCGTGATACCGGCTGACCAGGCCAAGAAACGCCGCTTCCTCGCCGGCCCGCAGCCGCTCAACAAGATTGCGATCGCCGGCAGACACGCAGGCGGGCGCACGCAAGGCTCGCCGACTCGCGCTGGCGCACGCCTGTTCTGTGGCCACGTTCACGGCGGGCCCGGTCGCGTGCTGCATTCGCATGGCCCCTTCCTTCCTCACCCTCGCACGCGTCGACCGACCGAACGACGGAGCGGGGCTTTCAATCGGTGCGGTTCCGGGTTCCGGTTGTAAGTGAGCGCCCCGCCCACTGTGATCGCCACAGTCCGATTCACTCGTCGGCGCCGCGACCGCACCTCCTGTAGGTAGAAACGTCGACAACAGTCGATCGGTTATTGGAGATCCACCTGCTCGGCGAACATCTGACCCAGCGCCAGCTCCTGAGGGGTTGTCAGTGACTTGAGATCGCCGGCGATGACGGGCCCCACCGCCACGACACTGAGCATCAGCCAGAGCAGCCGAGCGCGAGACCAGCCGCGCATCCTTGCCTCCTCAGAACAGCAGCACGAACTTGAGCCGCACCTGCCGGTCGGCGCTGTTGACGACCTCGCGGAACGCCGGGCTGCTGATGTTGTTCTGCACATCCCGCGGATTGAAGTGATCGGTCAGGTTGAAGAACTGGATGCACACGCGTGCCCGGTGCTCGTTGGTCAGCTGCACTTCTTTTGTCACCGCCAGGTCGAGCGTGAAGACATTCGGGAACCGCCCGCCGCGGTTGCGCGAGCCGACCACCTGTTGCAGGTCGTCCACGACGGTGTA
>JACQTK010000127.1 GCA_016210845.1 Acidobacteriota bacterium
CATAGCGGTCCTAGAGCCGCGCGGAGCGCGGCCAGAAACGCTGGCAACCAGCCAAGGGGCTCCGGGGGATATCAAGGGGCGGAGCCCCTTGGCTGGTTGACCGCATCTGCTTGGCGCGCTCGGCGCGCGAGGACCGCTGTACCGCGCCGCATAGCGGTCGAAGGGCCCCGCGGGTGAATATCCCCAAGCGCTCGGCGGAGACGGGGGTTTTCAGGTGGCAAGGACCCTTCGGTTGATAAAATCTCGCAGTTTCGGCCGGAAATCGGCGCGACCCGCGCGGCTTGATCCTTTTTTCACAACATGGTACAACCTCGGATTGGACATACGGCGAACCGCCCGACCGTAGCCTGCCGGCGCGCTTGCGCGAGGTAAGCGTCCATCATCCGGGCGCCCCGTCCGTCAGCTTTCGATGCCACAGATCTTCAATCGAAGTGCCAACGTCGTTTCCAAGGTTGGTATTGTCGGCATCGCGCTCCTGGCTGGTGGTCTGGTCGGACTGCTCATCGTGCTGGGCCGCTCCTCGTACGTGACCCGCGCGCACGAGGTCGTCGACCAGCCGCTTCAGTTCAGCCACCTGCACCACGTCGGCGACGATGGCATCGATTGCCGGTACTGCCATACGTCGGTCGAGACGTCGTCGTTCGCGGGCATTCCGCCGACGAAGACCTGCATGAACTGCCACTCGCAGATCTGGGTGGCCAGCCCGATTCTCGAGCCCGTCCGGGCGAGTTTTCGCGACGACACGCCCCTGCGCTGGATTCGCGTGCACGACCTGCCCGACTTCGTGTACTTCAACCACAGCATCCACGTGAAGAAGGGCATGGGGTGCGAGACGTGCCACGGCCGCGTCGACGAGATGCCGCTGATGATGCAGGATCAGTCGCTGCAGATGGAATGGTGCCTCGCCTGCCACCGCGCGCCCGAGCAGTTCGTGCGCCCGCGCAGCGAGGTCTTCACGATGGGCTACCGCCCGCCGGTCCCGCAATCGATGATCGGCCCGCAGCTCGTCCAGCAGTACGACATTCGGCCCAGCATGAGCTGTTCGACGTGCCACCGGTGACGGGCGCATGATCGCAGGCAACGACCGAGAAAACGCGGGCGCTCGCCGGGGCGGAGACGTCGGCGCGCTGCGTGCCCGGCTCGAGGGCACTCGGGGGCGCGAGTACTGGCGCAGTCTCGAGGCCCTGGCCGGGACACCAGAGTTCAAGGAGTTTCTCCACCGCGAGTTCCCGCAGAACGCCTCGGAATGGCTCGATCCCGTCGGGCGGCGCGGCTTTCTCAAGCTGATGGGCGCCTCGCTCGCGCTCGCCGGCGTGACCGCCTGCACGCGCCAGCCAGAGGAGGCGCTGGTGCCGTACGTCCGGCAGCCCGAGGACCTCGTTCCGGGCAAGCCGCTCTTCTACGCCACCGCCATGCCGCTGAGCGGGGCCGGAATGGGGCTGCTCGTCGAGAGCCACGAGGGACGCCCGACGAAGATCGAGGGCAATCCCGATCACCCGTCGAGCCGCGGCGCGACCGACCTGTTCGCCCAGGCCGCCATTCTAGGCCTCTACGATCCGGATCGGTCCAGTACGATCACGAACCTCGGCGAGATCCGGCCGTTCGCGACGTTCGTGGGCGCGATGCGTTCGATCATCGCCGCGCAGCAGCCCGAGCAGGGTGCCGGCATCCGCGTTCTCACCGAAACGGTGGCGTCGCCGACCCTGGCGGCCCAGATCTGGGAGTTTCTCGATCGATTCCCGCGGGCGAAATGGGTGCAGTGGGAGCCGGTCGGCCGCCACAACGCGCGCGAGGGGAGCCGGCTGGCCTTCGGCGAGTACGTGGACGCGCAGTACGCGGTCGACAAGGCCAACGTCCTCCTGTCGCTCGACGCCGACTTTCTCTGCACTGGGGCCGCCGGCCTGAAGCACGCGCGCGCGTTCGCCTCGCGCCGCCGCGCCGGCATCGATCGGGCGCAGGCGAATCGCCTGTACGCGGTGGAGAGCACGCCGACGAACACGGGATCGCGGGCCGATCACCGCGTTCCCTTGAAGCCTTCCGAGATTGGCGCGTTCGCCCGTGCCCTGGCCGCGCAACTGGGCGTGAGCGGCGTCGGGGCCGCTCCGATCCCGGAAACGGCCAGCCGCCTGATGGAACCGCTCGTCGGCGATCTGCGGGCCAACCGCGGCGCCAGCCTCGTCATCGTGGGCGACGGGCAGCCGCCCGCCGTGCACGCGCTGGCGCACGCCATGAACGCGATCCTCGGCAACGTCGGCGCGACGGTCGTCTACACGCAAACGGCCGAAGTCAGGCCGGAGAACCAGCTGGCAGGGCTCCAGGAGCTGGTCGGCGAGATGCGGGCAGGCACCGTCGAGCTGCTGCTGATCCTTGGCGGCAATCCCGTGTACACCACGCCAGTCGACCTCGACTGTGCGTCCGCGCTCCAGAATGTCCGCATGCGTGCGCATCTCGGCCTCTACGAGGACGAGACCGCGGCGCTGTGCCATTGGCACGTCCCCGAGACCCATTTCCTCGAGGCATGGGGCGACGTGCGGTCCGACAACGGAACGGTGACCATCGTGCAGCCGCTGATCGCGCCGCTGTACGGGGGCAAATCCGCCCACGAGGTGATGTCGGCGATCGGCGAGGCTGGCGAACGGTCGGGATACGACCTGGTGCGCGCGTTCTGGGCGGGCCAGACGGGCCTGTCCACAGAGGTGCCGGCACCGCCGCCCGCACCGGCACCTGTGGAGCCGGCACAGGCTGAGGCGGCCGCCGATCCGTCCGCACAGCCGCCGCGCTCGATCGCCGCGGCGCCCGTGCCGGAGCTCTCGCCGTTCGACCGGGCGTGGCGCGCGTGGCTGCACGACGGCCTCATTCCAGGCACGGCGTTCGCGCCTCGCACGGTGGCGGTGCAGGCCGGTCTGGGCCAGGCGCTGGCGCAGGCTGGCGAATCCGCGGCTTCGGGACTCGAGGTGGTCTTCCGGCCCGATCCCACGGTCTACGATGGCCGCTTCGCGAACAACGCGTGGCTCCAGGAGCTGCCGAAATCGCTCACGAAGCTGACCTGGGACAACGCGGCGCTCATCGCGCCTGCGACGGCGGCGCGCCTCAACCTGATCAGCGGCGACGTCGTCGAGCTGCGGGCCGGCGGCCGGTCGCTGCGTATTCCCGCGTGGCTGGCGCCGGGCCAGGCCCCGGACACGCTGACGCTCCACCTCGGCTACGGCCGCACGCGCGCCGGCCGCGCGGGCAATGGCCTTGGCTTCAACGTCAATCCGCTGCGCACGACGGCCGCGCCCGACATCCTCACCGGCGTGGAGCTCAGCCGGACGGGCGAGCAGTACGCGCTGGCGTCCACGCAGGACCACTGGTCGCTCGAGGGACGCAACCTCGTGCGCGTCGCCACGGCGGCGCAGTTCGCCGACGATCCGGAGTTCGCGCGGAGGCTGGAGCTCCAGCCGATCACCGGGCTCACCATGTACGGCGACTTCAAGTACGAGGGCTACGCCTGGGGCATGGCGATCGATCAGAACGTCTGCACCGGCTGCAACGCCTGCGTCGTCGCCTGTCAGGCCGAGAACAACATTCCGGTCGTCGGCAAGTCGCAGGTGCTGAACGGGCGCGAGATGCACTGGCTCCGCGTCGACCGCTACTACACAGGGGACCTCGAGAACCCGGACACGTATCACCAGCCGATGCCGTGCCAGCTGTGCGAGGCGGCGCCGTGCGAGGTGGTGTGCCCCGTGTCGGCCACCGTGCACAGCGACGAGGGCCTGAACGACATGGTCTACAACCGGTGCGTCGGCACCCGGTACTGCTCGAACAACTGCCCGTACAAGGTGCGCCGGTTCAACTTCCTGCTGTATCAGGACTGGGACACGCCGAGCCTCTGGCTGCAGCGCAATCCGGACGTCAGCGTCCGCAGCCGCGGCGTGATGGAGAAGTGCACGTATTGCGTGCAGCGCATCAACCACGCGCGCGTGGCCGCCAAGCTCGAGGACCGGACCATCCGGGACGGGGACGTGCTGACCGCCTGCCAGGCGGCGTGCCCGACCGAGGCCATCGTGTTCGGCAACATCAACGATCCCGACAGCCGCGTCGCGAGGCTGAAGGCGAATCCGTTGAACTACAGCCTCCTCGCGGAGCTGAACACGCGCCCGCGGACCTCGTACCTGGCGATCGTGCGAAACCCGAATACCGAGATCGAGCCGGCGGCGCTCAACGGTGAGGGCGGGGTGCCGAACTGATGGCCGATTCGATGGAAGACCACCTCCCCGGCTCGAGCGTGCCCGCGCGGGTCATGCCCGAGGTGATTGCGCCCGGCCATACGTTCCAGTCGGTGACGGACAAGATCAGCGGCATCGTCCTCACCAAGCGGACGCCGATCGGCTGGGTCCTGGGCTTCGCCGTCGCGTTCGTCTTCCTGATGCTGATGAACGCGACGATTGGGTACCTGCTCGTCACCGGCATCGGCATCTTCGGCAACAACGTGCCGGTGGGCTGGGCGTTTCCGATCATCAACTTCGTCTGGTGGATCGGCATCGGCCACGCGGGAACGCTGATTTCCGCCATCCTGCTGCTGTTCCGTCAGCCGTGGCGCACCTCCATCAACCGTTTTGCGGAGGCGATGACGCTCTTCGCGGTGGCCTGCGCGGCGATGTTTCCGCTGCTGCATACCGGGCGCCCCTGGCTGGCGGCGTACTGGCTGTTCCCCTACCCGAACAGCATGGGCCTGTGGCCGCAGTTTCGGAGCCCGCTGATCTGGGACGTCTTCGCGGTCTCGACCTACTTCACCGTGTCGCTGCTGTTCTGGGACACGGGCCTCGTGCCCGACCTGGCGACGCTGCGCGATCGCGCCCAGTCGAGGTTCGCGAAGGTGACGTACGGCGTGCTCTCGCTCGGCTGGCGCGGCTCGGCGCGGCACTGGCAGCGCTACGAGACGGCGTACCTGCTGCTGGCCGGCATCTCCACGCCGCTGGTCCTCTCGGTGCATTCGATCGTGAGCTTCGACTTCGCGGTGTCGGTCATTCCCGGCTGGCATTCGACGATCTTCCCGCCGTATTTCGTCGCCGGCGCGATCTACTCCGGCTTCGCGATGGTCATGACGCTCGCCATTCCCCTGCGCAAGTTCTACGGGCTCGAGGACTTCGTGACGATGCGCCACATCCACAACATGACGAAGATCATGCTGGTCACCGGCATGATCGTGGCGTACGGGTACGCGAACGAGGCGTTCTTCGCCTGGTACAGCGGGAATCCCTACGAAGGCTACATGATGTACAACCGCATGACGGGTCCGTACGCGGTCTATTACTGGTCGCTCATCTCGATCAATGCGGTGATGATCCAGCTCTTCTGGTTCAGGCGCGTGCGCGACAACATCGCGCTGCTCTTCGTGCTCTCGCTGCTCGTCAACGTGGGCATGTGGCTCGAGCGCTTCATCATCATCATCACCAGCCTCAGCCGCGATTTTCTGCCGTCGTCATGGGACATGTTCCACCCGACGAGCTGGGACTTCGCGCTGTTCGCCGGCACGATTGGCCTCTTCCTGTCGCTCTTCTTCCTGTTCGTCCGCCTGCTGCCGGCGATTGCCATGTTCGAGATGCGCACCATCGTCCCGGAGGCGAAGCTGCAGGCGGAACACCACTAGCCGTGCTTGCATGATGTCTATGAAGAGGATGACTCTTGAACGCAAGCCCGGCTTAGGCGCGGCCGCCAGAGCGGCCGCGCAGACTAGTAACGAAGCTTCGCCGTTGCTGGGGCTTCGTTCTCGTCCATCGTGTGAGGCCAAGCTTCGTTACTTGTGATGGCGCACGTGGAACCGGTACCGACCCTGTACGGCCTGATGGCGGAGTTCGAGACCCCGACGGCACTCGTGTCGGCGGCCACGAAGGCGCGTCTCGAGGGCTACCGGCACATGGACGCGTATTCGCCGATCCCGATCGAGGAGCTGAACGAGGCGCTGGGGCTGGGGCGGACGAAGGTCCCGTTGATCACCCTCATCGGCGGGATCCTCGGGGGCATCGGGGGGTACACGCTCGAGTACTGGTCGCAGGCGATCGCCTACCCGATGAACGTCGGCGGCCGGCCGTATCACAGCTGGCCGCACTTCATTCCGGTGACCTTCGAGACGACCGTGCTCGGTGCGGCGCTGGCCTGCTTCGTCGGCATGTGGATGCTGAACAAGCTGCCGATGCCGTACCACCCGGTGTTCGATGTGGAAGCCTTTACGCGCGCCTCGCGCGACCGGTTTTTCCTCTGCATCGAGTCGACCGATCCGCGGTTCGACCGGCACTCGACGTCGAAGTTCCTGGAAAGCCTGCATCCGGTGGGAGTGTCTGACGTTGCACCATAAGATGGTGTCAAGCACGCAAAGACGATTCGCCACAAAGGACACCAAGGCCGTAAAGCCCTTGGAGATCTTGGTGTCCTTTGTGGCCAACCGTCTTCGTGGTCTTGGGAGCACCCGACGGTCGGTCTGTGCGGGTGTCGTATTGAGTCTGTCCCTCTCCGCCTGCCGTCAGGACATGCACGATGCGCCGCGGTACGAGCCGCTCGAGGCGAGCGCGTTCTTCGCCGACGGCCGGAGCGCGCGCCCCGCCGTGACCAACACCGTGGCGCGGGGCACGCTCCGCGCGGACGAGCTCCTGTACCGGGGCAAGATCGGCGGCCAGCTCGCCGATGTGTTCCCGATGCCGGTGACGGCTGCGATGATCGCCCGCGGCCAGGAGCGCTTCAACGTGTTCTGCTCGCCGTGCCACGGGCGCACCGGGCAGGGCAACGGGGTGGTCGTGCAGCGCGGGTTCCGGGCGCCGCCGTCGTTTCACGAGGAGCGGCTGCGCAACGCCCCGGTCGGCTACTTCTTCGACGTGGAAACGAACGGCTTCGGCGCGATGCAGGACTACGCGGCGCAGGTGCCCGTGGCCGATCGGTGGGCCATCATCGCCTACATCCGGGCGCTGCAGTTGAGCCAGCAGGCGACGGCCGACGACGTGCCGGCCGATCGGCGGACGGATCTGGATCGGCCAGTGGCCGCGCCGGGAGCGCCCGCGGAGGCGGCCGCCGGTGAGCCGCCACCGCCCGCGCAGGAAGGACGCTGATCGTGGACAGGACCTACGCGGCGCCGGCCGACATCGACGCCCGACGCTCGCGCGCCTTCACGGCGGGCGCGGTCGGGCTGGTGGCGTGCGCCATCGGCTTCGCGACCGACCGCGACCATTTCTTCCGGGCCTGGCTGATTGCGTACCTGCTGTTCCTCGGCATTGCGCTCGGCTCGATGGCGCTCGTCATGATCCAGCACCTCTCTGGTGGTGCCTGGGGCGTCTTCCGGCGCATCTTCGAGGCCTCGAGCCGGACGCTGCCGCTGATGGCGGTCCTCTTCCTGCCGGTGCTCCTCGGCATGGGGACGCTCTACTCCTGGACGCACGCCGACCACGTCCAGGCCGACGAGGTGCTGCGGCACAAGGCCACGTACCTCAACCTCGGCTTCTTCCTCGCTCGCACCTTCGTCTATTTCGCCGGCTGGATTCTGATCGCCTGGACGTTGACGCGCTGGTCGCGTCGGCAGGATGAGGGCGACGCCAGCGTGAACCGGAAGCTGCAGTACCTGAGCGGGGGCGGGATCGTCTTCTACGCGTTCAGCGCCACCTTCGCGGCCATCGACTGGATCATGTCGATCAACCCGCACTGGTTCTCGACGCTGTTCGGGTTCATCTTCATCGGCGGACAGGGGATCTCGGCGCTGGCCTTCACCATCGTGGTGAGCGCGTCCCTCGCCCGGCGGGCGCCGATGGACACGCTCCTCAAGCCGAGCCATTTTCACGACCTCGGGAAGCTGTCGCTCGCCTTCGTCATGCTCTGGGCGTACTTCAACTTCTCCCAGTACATGCTGGTGTACGCCGCCAACCTGGTGGAGGAGATCCCGTACTTCGTCGCGCGGACGAGCCACGGGTGGCAGTACATCGCGCTGTTCCTGGTGATCTTTCAGTTCGCGGTGCCGTTTCTCCTGCTGCTGTCGCGCGACTTGAAGCGCACGCCGCATCGCCTGGTCGTCGTGGCCCTGTGGCTGCTGGTCGTCCGGTTCATCGATCTGTTCATGCTGGTCGCGCCGGAGTTCCAGTCGACGGGCGCCAACCTGCACCTGCTCGACGGCGAGGCCGAGGGCGGCGTCTACGTGCACTGGCTCGATCTGGCGGCGCCGCTGGCCATTGGCGGCTTGTGGCTCTGGATGTTCTTCACCCAGCTCGCGCAGCGGCCGCTGCTGGCGTTCGCCGATCCGTACCTGCGCGACGCGCTGGAGAGCACGGGAGGCCATTGATGGCGCATCACGACGCTGGACACGTCTCCGCCGACGAGCAGTACGGCGAGACGCCGCCCGGCGCGGGCTACGAGCACACCGACGCCCACGTCTGGCTCATCGTCAAGTTCCTCCTGTGGCTTGCCGTGTCGGCGGTCGTCATCCATTTCGGCCTCGGCCTGTTCTATCAGCTGCTCATCGAGCGGGCGCAGGTCGTGGGCGAACAGCCCTATCCCCTGGCCGCGGCGCAGGAGCAGCGGCTGCCCGCGGCGCCCCGGCTCCAGCAGTTCCCGCGGACCGAGTTCGAGCAGTTCCGCGCCGGCGAGGAGGACCTGCTTCAGAATTACGGGTGGATGAACCGGAACGCGGGGATCGTCCACATCCCCATCGAAGAGGCGATGCGGCTGACGGTGGAGCGGGGGCTGCCGTCGCGCGCGGAGGAGACGGCATCGCCCGCGGAGCCGCCGGGCCTGATGCCGGCCGACGCGAGTTCGGGCCGTACGATGGAGCGGAGGAGGCAGTGAGAACCATGCGCCGCTGTTTCGTGTCTCTCGTCGGCGTTGCGACCTTTGCCGCGTGCATGACGGGTGTCGTTTCGGCACAGCCCGGCTTTCCGGAGAGCTTTCGCGCGTATGCGGGCGAGCGCGGGGATCGGGGCACGGCCTCCGCGGTGATGCCGCCCCAGCTCGAGGACGTGAGCTTCAAGCAGCGGCTCGACGAGGTGGTGCCCCTGGACGCCATGTTCGTGGACGAGACCGGGCGAACGGTCGCCCTGGGCGACTTCTTCGGCCGCCGGCCGGTTGTGCTGGCATTCGTGTACTACACGTGCCCGATGCTCTGCACCCAGGTCATGAACGGGATGTCGAGCGCCCTCGCCGTGATCCCGTTCACGGCAGGACAGGATTTCGAGGTGGTGCTGGTCAGCTTCGATCCGCGTGACACGCCGGCGAGTGCCGCGGAGAAGAAGCGGGCCCACCTGGAGTACTGGTCGGCCGAACAGGACGCCCCCGCGTGGCACCTGCTCACCGGCGACGAGGCGACGATCCGGCGCGTCACGTCGGCCGCCGGCTTCACCTATCGGTGGGATGAGCCCACGGGCCAGTTCGCGCACGTCAGCGGGGTGCTCGTGGTCACGCCTGAGGGGAGGCTCTCCCGGTACTTCTACGGCATCGAGTACTCGCCGAAGGAGTTGCGGATGGCGCTGGTGGAGTCGGGCCAGGGGCGCGTCGGATCGGCCATCGACGAGCTGCTGCTCTATTGCTTCCACTACGATCCCGAGAGCGGACGGTACGGCGTCGTGGTGATGAACCTCATCCGTCTGGGCGGCGTGCTCACGCTCCTGTTCATCGGGGGGTTCATCGTGCTGATGCGGCGAGGCGCGGACCCGCCGGCCGAGAGTCGGGCGTGAGGCTGTAATTCCCATGCTTTCTGGAATCCCGCTGTTCCCCGAACAGGCATCCACCCTCGCGCCGGAGGTGGACAACCTCTACTTCTTCGTGCTGGCGGTGACGGGCTTCTTCGCCCTGCTGGTCGTCGTGCTCGTGATCGTCTTCGCGGTCAAGTACCGGGACGAGACCGGGCAGAAGGTCGGCGCGCCGATCACGGGGTCCATTCCCCTCGAGATCGGCTGGTCCATCATCCCGTTCTTCATCTCGATGGCGATCTTCGTGTGGGCCACCGTGGTGTTCTTCAATCTCGTTCGGGCGCCGGATCAGACCCTCGAGATCTACTCCACGGGCAAGCGCTGGATGTGGCGGTTCCAGCACCTGGACGGCCAGAGCGAGATCAACGAGCTGCACGTGCCGCTCGGGCGGCCGGTGAAGGTCACCTTCACATCCGAGGACGTGCTCCATTCGCTGTTCATCCCCGCGTTCCGGGTGAAGGCCGACGCCATTCCCGGCAGGTACAGCTCCGTCTGGTTTACGCCGACCAAGACCGGTGAATACCACCTGTTCTGCGCGGAGTACTGTGGGACGAAGCACTCCGGCATGATTGGCACGGTCACGGTTCTCGAACCTGACCAGTACCAGGCGTGGTTGAGCGGGGGCGGCGGATTGTCGATGAGCGCGCGCGGCGAGCAGCTCTTCCAGCAGCACGCGTGTGTCAGCTGTCACCTGAACGACGGCTCGGGCCGCGGGCCATCGCTGGCGGGCAAGTTCGGCAGCCAGGAGACGCTCGCCAACGGCTCGACGGTGGTGGTCGACGACACGTACGTCCGCGAGTCGATCCTCACGCCGCAGGCGAAGCTCGTGGCCGGCTACCAGCCGCTGATGCCGACGTTTCAGGGGCTCGTGAACGAGGAAGGGGTGATGAGCCTGATCGAGTACATCAGGTCGCTCGGCGCGGCGGCACCAGCCGGCACCCGGACGAGCGCTGCAGGCGCCGCGCTCGCGCAGACCCCAAGGTAGAACACTATGACGACCACCGTGCTCCCGCGCGTGAATTACCTCAACGTCAAGTACGGCGTGGCCTCGTGGCTGCTCACGAAGGATCACAAGCGCATCGGCATCCTCTACCTGATCGTCGTCACGGTCGCGTTCTTCATCGGCTCGATCTTCGCGGTCGGCATCCGCATCGAGCTGACGACGCCGCAGGGCGACTTCGTGTCCGCCGATACCTACAACCGGATGTTCACGGCGCACGGCGTGATGATGGTGTTCTTCGTGCTGATCCCGGCCGTGCCGGCGATCCTCGGGAACTTCGCGATGCCGCTGATGATCGGCGCCAAGGACGTGGCGTTCCCGAAGATCAACCTTCTGAGCTGGTACGTGTTCGTCATCGGCTTCCTGTTCACGATTGCGGCGCTCGTCTTCGGCGGCGTCGACACCGGATGGACGTTCTATACGCCCTACAGCAGCGTGTACTCGAACTCGAACGTCATGCTGACCGGGCTCGGGGTGTTCATCGCCGGCTTCTCCTCGATCCTCACCGGCCTGAACTTCATGGTGACGATCCACCGGATGCGCGCGCCGGGCATGACGTGGTTCCGGCTGCCGCTCTTCGTCTGGGCGCTCTACGCGACGGCGCTGGTCCAGATCCTGGGCACCCCGGTCGTGGCGATCACGGTCCTGATGCTGGCCGTCGAGCGCGCGTTCGGATTCGGCATCTTCAATCCCGCCCTGGGGGGCGACCCGGTCCTCTTCCAGCACCTCTTCTGGTTCTATTCGCACCCGGCGGTCTACATCATGATCCTGCCCGCGATGGGCGTCATCTCGGAGGTCGTGGCCGCCTTCTCGCGCAAGCCGATCTTCGGGTACAGCTTCGTCGCCTTCGCGAGCCTCGCCATCGCGCTGCTCGGCTTTCTCGTCTGGGGCCACCACATGTTCGTGAGCAGCCAGTCGGTCTACGCGGGCATGGTGTTCTCGGTCCTGAGCTTCCTCGTGGCGATTCCGTCGGCCATCAAGGTATTCAACTGGACCGCGACGCTGCACCGCGGGTCCATTTCCTACGACACGCCGATCCTCTACGGCTTCGGGTTCATCGGGCTGTTCACCATCGGCGGCCTCACGGGCCTTTTCCTGGCGGCCCTCGGGCACGACGTGCACGTCCACGACACCTACTTCGTGGTGGCGCCTTGCCACTACATCCTGGTCGGCGGCGCCATCATCGGCTACCTCGGCGGGATGCACTACTGGTGGCCGAAGATGACGGGCAAGCTCTATCC
>JACQTK010000124.1 GCA_016210845.1 Acidobacteriota bacterium
CCAGCGCCACGGCGAGGAGCCACAGCGTCGAACCGAAGGGCGTCATGCTGTAGGCGCTGTTGGCCGAGAGCGGGGGATAGGCGGTCCAGGCACCGCCGAACGCCCCCCCGGGCACGAAGAACGACGCGACCAGCACGACGGAGCTGAGGAGGAAGATCTGGTACGAGAGGCGGTTGACCCTCGGGAACACCATGTCGTCACACCCGAGCATCAGCGGAATCAGGTAGTTTCCGAACGCGCCAAGGAGCACGGGCATCGCCACCCAGAAGATCATGATGGTGCCGTGCATGGTGACGAGGTAGTTGTAGTCGGCCGCCTCGACGCGGCCGAACAACGGCACGCTGGCTCCCGGAAATGCCGCCTGCATGCGGAACACGTACGCGGCGAACGCGCCGATGAGCGCCATCGCAATGCCCGTCAGCATGTACTGGAGCCCGATCGTCTTGTGGTCGGTGGACCACAGGTACTTCTTGACGAATCCGGGGTCATGTGTCGCGTGGGCTGCGTCGTCGGCGTGGGCGGTCATCGCATGCCTCCTGCGGCGCTCGCGTGGTCGTGCGCGGCGACATCAGGAACCAGCCAACGGCTCGCCCTACTAGGACCGCTCTGCGGACCAACAACGAGAACAGAATTCGCGCTTGGGGCCGCATAGCGGTCCGGAGTCGAGGTGGTGATCGTGTTGGCGGCGACGGCGGTTGTCGTCAGTTCCGTCATCCACGCGGCGAATTGCGCCGCCGAGCCGATGTGGATGCGTCCTGCCATCAGCCCATGTCCAATCCCGCACATCTCGACGCACTGAATGTCGAAGGTCCCTTCCCGGGTGGGCGTGAACCAGCCGTGGATCACTCGTCCGGGAATCGCATCCTGTTTCAGGCGGAACGCCGGCACCGAAAAGCTGTGGACGACGTCGCGCGCGTGCAGCTCGAAGGTGTAGACGCGATCGCGCTGGACGTACATGTCGTCGACGGTGCGGATGTCATCGGGTGTGTCGAGCGTGCCATCGGGGCCGGCGTGCACGAACGTCCACGACCACTGCTGGGCGATGATCCGGATCTGCTCCTCGCCAGGGGGCGCCGCGACTTTCACCTCGTTCCAGACGTAGAGCGCTGCCGCGATGATGACGATGTCGAAGACGACCACGGCATAGTGCGGGTACGACACCCATTTCTTCTGCGACTTGTCCTCGCCGGATACATATTGGCCCCGGATCCCATCGCGGGCGCGATACTTGAAAATGAACCCGAAGAGGACCACTTCTGCGACGACGAGCCAGAAGCCGACGATGACCGCAATGAACAGCACCAGGTTGTCGATCAGTGGTGCGAACGTGGAGGCTTGGGGCAGCAACCATGAGATCACGTCCGAGCTCCTTGCTAGATGATGTAGAGCACCGCCACGACAAAAAGGACGACTCCGGCGATGGTCATCGCGAAGATCCTCCTCGCGATGGCGTCCGAGTCGACGTTGCCGTAGGCCATGGCGTACTCCCGGTGCCCCTCACCGCGGAAACGCGGCGGGCGGCGAATCCTGGTGTCCTTCGCCCTCAAGGGCCTCGATGAGCGCCACCAGTGCGTCGATGTCCGCCTCGGTCAGGCGCAGCGGCTTCATCTTCGGGTCGAGCCATGGATTGGGATCGCCGCCTCTGTCGTAGTACTCGACGACCTCACGCAGCGTCGCGATCGAGCCATCGTGCATGTACGGCGCCCGTGTGGTGACTTCCCGCAGCGTGGGGGTCTTGAAGGCGCCGCGGTCCCCATCCTGGCCTGTGACGTCGTAGCGTCCCCAGTCGCGGAACTCCTTGGCATCAGGGTCCCAGCCAACGCCCAGGTTGTGGAACGAGCTGTCGGTGAAGTTCTGGCCCAAATGACACTGGTTACACGCCGCTTTTCCGAAGAACAGCTCGTGCCCCTGCTTGACCCGATCCGAGACGGCGCCTTGATCGCCCGCGCGCCAGCGATCCCAAGGAGAGTTCCCGCTCAGTCGCGTCCGCTCGTAGTCGGCGATCGATTTGGCCACCCGATCCGCGGTGATCTGTGGCGTGCCGAAGGCCTCCTCGAAGTACCGGGCATATCCCGCGATCCTGCTCAGATTCACCAACATCCCGTCGAGCGTGTTGCCCATCTCGATCGGATTCTGGACGGGGCCGAGCGCCTGCTCCTCCAGTGACGCGGCGCGTCCATCCCAGAAGAAGACGGGGTAAAGGGTCCAGGCCTGATTGACGAACGACGGTGCCTTTCTCCTGCCCGTCCGGCCGCCGATGCCCGTCGAAACAGCGGTCGGCTCCGAGAAGCCATGCTCGGGACGGTGACACGTCGCACACGAAATGCTTCCATCGGCCGACAGCCGGGTGTCGTAGAAGAGCCAGCGACCCAGCCTGACGCGCTCCGGTGTTGGCGGTTCGGCGAGCTCGGCGAAGCTCGACGTGATACCCAGCGGCGGCTCCGGAATCGGCACGATGGGATTTGCCTCCTCCCAGTCCGGGATGGACGGTCTGGTGCATCCCACGCACAGGACCGCCGCGATGACGATGAGGCGCTTCAATGCGGCGCCTTCGTCTGCTGTCATTCGGCCAGGCGTTGGATGTAGGCGGCGAGGTTGTCGATCCGCTCGGGCGCGACCGCCTTGTTGGCCATCTCCTGCATGGTGGCTCCCACGTCGTCGCCCTCGGCTCCACCCCGGATGCCCGTCCGGTACTTCCTGATCTGGCTCGCCAGGTACCAATCGTTCAGACCGGCGATTCGCGGTGCCATGATCGACTCGTTGCCTTCACCCTGCTCGCCGTGGCAGACCGCGCAGGCCGCGAAGTCGGTCTTCCCTACGCCAGGGTCCGGCTCGGGAAGCGTGGAGACGACCTCGACATCCGGCATCGCCGCCACGTGCCCCACGACGGCTTCGACCTCTGCATCCGACATCATCTGGCGGGCCATGGCCCGCATCCGCAGCCCCCTCTCATCGTCGGGGTGCTTGCCCCGCGTGCCGTCCCTGAAGCGCTGCAACTGGCGCGTCAGGTACCAGGCCGGCAACCCGGCCAGCTTGGGCGCGGCCAGCTCCACCTTGCCCTGGCCGTCCGCCCCGTGGCAGGACTCGCACGCGGCGTAGAGCTGTGCGCCAGTCGGAATGGTGCGTGCTTCGCCGCGGGCGCAACCGGCCCCCAGCAGGCCGCACGCCAGGGCGACCGCGGTGAGGGCAATGCCGACGTGACTCATCGCGCTATCTCCTTCGATCGGATGTTTGCCGGACGTCCAGACTTGGCCGGCTGTTGAGCAAGGAGGGTGCCTTAACTGTCCGCGTGGGAGCTGCCCTGGTTTTCCGAGGATAAATAGTGCGCTCAGCTCAAAAGGGTAGGCCGTTGATCTCAGTGATCGCGAATAATTTCACAAACCGTGCGGGAAATTGCCGGCTTTCCTGGCCTAGGACCGCTATGCGGAGCAGCAACGAGAACGAAAATTCTCGTTCGGGGCCGCATAGCGGTCCAGAACGTCGACTGGAAGTGATTCGCGCGCGGCGCATTTCTTGCCTACCTCGCAGAAGCTCGCAGAGGACTGCAACATGCCAAAAATCACCGTATCCAGTGAGATTGCCGCGCCCATTGACAAAGTCTTCTCGGTCTTCACGGACGTTGAACACGCTGCCAACCAGGTGTCGGGAATCAAAGAAATCAAGATGCTCACCCCTGGCGGATTCGGCCTCGGAAGCCGCTGGCTCGAGACGCGGGAGGTGTTGGGGCGTCTGGACTCGGCGGAAATGGAAGTCACATCCTTCGAGAAGCACCGCACGTATACGATTTCCCATCACAAAGGAGGGCAGCACCTCGGGGCGCGCGTCGACGCCGTGTTCACCTTCGAGCCTGCCGGGGACGGCACGAAGGTCACCGTGGAATTCGATCTCGAAGGACCGGGCCTGCCGCCTGGGCTTCTGGCACCGCTCGGCTGGGCGATTGCCGGCAGGGTCCGCGACGTCCTTTCACACGACCTTGCCGATCTGAAACACGTGGCTGAGAAATGAGCACGACCCGACTGGACTCCGCCCTCGAGGTGTCCTTGCATAAATGACGCGCCGGCTCACCGCTGTCTCTCTCGCGACTCTCACCACGCGAGATCGGCTAGCAGGGCAGGGTGGTCGCTGTGATCGGTGGGCCACACCTGCGCGGCCGACGTCAGGCTGGCCAGTGGTGCGTCCACGAGCACATAGTCGATGCGCCAACCGGACGCCGTGTTGGAGTCGTGCTCGGCGACGAGGTCCACGAGCCCGGCGTCGACCAACCCACGCACGCCGGGCGCCTCGGGGCGCTCGTTGAAGTCACCCAGGACGACGACACCGCGCCCCACGGCCGGCTGCACGAGCCTCACCAGCTCGGCCAGGCCCACCTGACGGGCCGCGTCCCGTGTGTCGGCGTGATGGTTGAACACGCGTAGCGCCCGGCCGTTCGCGCACACCGTGACGTCCAGCACGATGCGAGGCTCCCGCGCTCCGGGGCTGTCGAGGCGGTGCCGGCGCACATCGGCCAGTGGCCACCGGGACAGGAGGGCCAGGCCGTAGTCACCGCCGTGGTAGTTGATGCTGGCGGCGAAGGCGTAGTGAAGACCGAGCGCCCGGGCCAGCGCCTCGGGCTGATGCACGAAGCCGCTGCGGCGCATGCCGACGTCGACCTCCTGGAGCCCCACGATGTCGGCCTTCATGGTCCGCAGCTCGGCCGCGATCGCCTCCAGGAACGCCGAACGCGCCGCGTGGATGTTCCACGTGGCGATGCGCACGGCGCCCGGCGCATCGACGGGGAGCGCTTCGGCCGCGCGGCACGGAACGAGCGCCGAATGCGTCATCAGATCGGACGGCGCAGCACTGACAGCACCAGCCCGACGTGTCGGCGCCTGGCCGCTGGGACGCGAGTCCGCAGCCAGCGCAAGCGCGACGACCACGAACGCCCCGAGGAGCGCGACGCGCGCGCCTCGCAGCACCTGCGATCGATCGAGGGCTCGGGGTGTGATCCCTCCAATCGGCACAATCCCCAAGGTCTCCCCCCTCGACCGATCGCGGGTGCTGCGGACGTTGACGAACAGGATCCCCGTTTGGACCGCTATGCGGCCCGGAACGTGAATTTCGTGCTCGTTGCCAGACCGCATAGCGGTCCTGGGCGCGCGGAGCGCGCCAAGCCTGGGCCCCCAACGCGCGGACTTTGCGCGTTGGGGTGGAAGCAGATACTGCCAGCCAGCCAAGGGCGAGGCTCCACGGGTTCGGGATATCAAGGGCGAGCCCTTGGCTGGTTATCGCCTTGCAGTTCGAGGCGGTCCCGTTCTGGCCACCGGCTCTACAGCCTCCCGGCTGACGATGACCTTCAGCGTCTGCTCCGCAGTTTCGCCACCGGCCGTTTCGGATCGGACGGTGATGGCCACCTCTTGCCCGTCCGCCGGCGCCTGGGCGTTCGGCCAGGTGACCCGGCCCGATTCGGCATCGACCGTCACCCCAGGAGGACCCTGGACCAACGTCCACGTGACGGCTCCCGCCGCGGCCGCCCGGGCGGCGAGGTCGTCGCTCACGACGGGAATCGGGAGGCCGACGTAGGTTTCGCCTTCATAGACAAGCGCCGCCGTCTCAGGAATCGTCGGTGTCTCCATCGTGATCTCGTCCCCGGTGAGACCATCGAGGAATGCCACCAGGTCTTCCTTCTCTTCGTCGGTCAGCCCCAGTTTTTTCAGTACCTTCGTCTTGTTGGCGATGCCGAAGTAGCGCAAGGTCAGGTCCTCCCCGCCGCCGTCGTTGTAGAAATCGATGACCTCCTCGAAGGTGTCGAAGACGCCGTTGTGCATGTACGGCGGGGTGTAGACGGTGTATCGCAGCGGTTGGATGCGAATCTTCCCGATGTCCTGCTTGTGACCGGTGTTGAAATAG
>JACQTK010000128.1 GCA_016210845.1 Acidobacteriota bacterium
ACCTGGTGTAGGGGCCGACCTTCAGGTCGGCCCATTAGAATTGAGCAAACCAGGCGCGCAAGTCAACCGGAGCGGCCGGAAATCCGGGCGGCTCGCCATATAATCTTTCTTCTCTGACCACCTGACTGACACGAGGGAGATAGCTGTGGCCACAACAACTTCAGTTCGCACTTACAAGATCGACAAGTCCCATTCCGAGGCCGTATTCCAGGTTCGCCATCTGGTGACGAAGGTCCGCGGCCGCTTCTCGGATTTCGAAGGCACCATTCAGCTCGCCGACGGGAACCCGGACGCCTCCTCGGTGGAGTTCACGATTCAGACGGCCAGCGTCGACACCAACGAGCCCGATCGCGACAAGCACCTGCGGTCCGAGGATTTCTTCGCCGCCGACCAGTTCAAGACGATCACGTTCAAGAGCAAGCAGATCTTCAAGCGCAGCCCCGAAGCCTTCGACGTCGTGGGCGACCTCACCATCCGCGGCATCACCAAGGAGGTCACGCTGCCGGTGACCCACCTCGGCACGGCGAAGGACCCCTGGGGCAACGACAAGGTGGGCTTCGAGGCGGAACTCACGTTGAACCGGAAGGACTTCGACTTGAAGTGGAACGCGCCGCTCGAGACCGGCGGCTTCCTGGTGGGCGACGAGGTCAAGGTCAGCCTCTCCATTCAAGCATTCGGACAGTAGTCATGAGCGCGGGCGCGCGGGCGCACGGGCTTGCGCGCCGTAGCTGTGGCGGAGGCGCGGCCGGCGCTCTTCTGTTCGCGCTGCTTCCATGCGCATCGGCGAGCGCGCAGATCGGTGGCGACGCGGTGTTCCGCGTCTTCCACCGAGGCGCGCTCATCGGGTCGCAGAGCGTGGACGTGGCCCGCACGCCAGACGGCTGGCACCTTCAGGGTCAGGGCGACCTCAAAGGGATGTTTCAGCTGGTCCTGCGCCAGCTCGACATCCGCTATGACGAGGCCTGGCGTCCGACGATCATGACCATGGAGCTGGCGTCGCCGGACGACAGCGCGGTGGTGCACGTGGCGTTCGGGCTGCCGGACGGCACGCGCACCGACATCGTCCGGCCGACCGCCGCGCAGTGGGGCGCCAATCAGGTCTCGCCCGACACGATTCCGCTGCCCGACTTCGTCTTCGGTGCCTACGAGGGGCTGGCCGCGCGGCTGGCGTCCGCTTCCGTGGGCACCGAGCTGCGCGTGTTCGTGGTGCCGCGCTTCGAGGCGGTCATGAGCCTCGACGGCGTGACCGATGAGGCCGTTCCGACCACCGCGGGCCCGCTCGCCACCAAACGGTGGCGCGTCACGGTTCGCAGGCCCGAGGGTCCTACCCCGTTGGAGGTATGGGTAGCCGATGGCCGCATGGTGCGAGTCGATCTGCCGAAAGACGGCATGAGTGTGGTGCGTGAAGACGTGGTGTGGGGAGGCTCCGGCACAGTACAATAGCTTTTTCGCGTCCGCCTTCATGACAACACGCATTCTCTGTGGGCTGCTGTTCTTCGTGTGTCTGGACGTCCCCGCGTGGGCTCAGGCCGCCGATCCTCCCGCCGCAGAACCGGCGGCGGCCGCCGGGCCCGCGCCCGCGCCCCTTCTGGCGTTCGACGGCCCGCCGCCGCCCCCGCTGCCGGCCACGATGGCGCGCGATGCAGAAGGACGAACCACCGTGCGCGCCATCCGGCTCGATGTGCCGCTGCGCGTCGACGGCCTGCTGGACGAGGCGCTGTACACGTCGGTGAGACCCGCGTCCGACTTCGTCCAGGCCGAGCCGCGCAGCGGCGAGCCGGGCACCGAGAAGACCGAGATCTGGATCTCGTTCGACGACCGCAACGTGTACGTGTCCGTGCGCGCGGAGGAGAGCCAGCCCGAGCGCATGGTCCTGAACGAGATGCGGCGCGACAGCAACCAGATTTTTCAGAACGAGGGCATCGGCATCGCGTTCGATACGTTCTACGACCGCCGGAACAGCGTCAACTTCTCCATCTCGCCCATCGGCGGCCGTGCCGACGGCCAGGTCACCAACGAGGGGAACTACAGCGGCGACTGGAACCCCATCTGGAGCTTCGCGGTCCGCCGATCGGCCACGGGGTGGACGGGCGAGATGGCCATCCCGTTCAAGTCGCTGCGCTACCAGCCGGGCCGCGCGCAGATCTGGGGCGTCCAGGTGCGGCGCAACAACCGCTGGAAGAACGAGTACTCGTTCCTCACGCGCGTGCCCGCCGGCCTCGCCGCGAACGGCATCTTCCGCGTCTCGCGCTTCGCCGCACTCGTCGGCCTCGAGGCGCCGCCGGGACCGCGCGCGCTCGACATCAAGCCGTACGTCACTTCCGGGATCTCCA
Source organism: Acidobacteriota bacterium (assembly GCA_016210845.1). Taxonomy (GTDB): domain Bacteria; phylum Acidobacteriota; class Vicinamibacteria; order Vicinamibacterales; family UBA2999; genus JACQTK01. The sequence goes on from JACQTK010000128.1 coordinate 2,334, forward strand.
CCGACCTGACGGCCACGCCCGGCGTGCGGAACGAGGTCGCCAAGGACGCGGGCCTCGACCTGAAATGGGGCGTGACGGGCGGCCTGACCGCGGACCTCACCTACAACACCGACTTCGCGCAGGTGGAGGCCGACGAGCAGCAGGTCAACCTCACGCGGTTCAGCCTGTTCTTTCCCGAGAAGCGCGACTTCTTCATCGAGAACCAGGGCATCTTCACCTTCGCGGGCGTGTCGGGCACGCAGGGTGACAGCCCGATCCTGTTCTACAGCCGCCGCATCGGCCTCGAGCAGGGGCGCGGCGTGCCGATCGAGGCGGGCGGGCGTCTGACGGGGCGGGTCGGCCGCTACAGCGTCGGCCTCCTCGACATTCAGACAGACGAGGTGGCGAACCTCGGGATTCCGTCGACGAACTTTGCGGTGGCGCGCGTGCGCCGCGACGTGCTCCGGCGCAGCTCCATCGGCGCGCTCGTCACCCGCCGATCCCAGACGAGCGGCCCCTCGACGGGGCTCGGGGCTGGCGGCACGGGCGCGGGCGAGACCTACGGCCTCGACGGCAACTTCTCGTTCTTCACCAACCTCACCATCAGCACGTACTGGGCGCGAACGCAGACGCCCGGGCTGCACGGCGACGACACGAGCTATCGCGGGCAGTTCAACTACAACGGCGACCGCTACGGCCTGCAGGGCGAGCACCTCGTCGTGGGCGCGAACGTCAATCCCCAGGTAGGCTTCCTGCGCCGCACCGACTTCGTGAAGGAGCGCGTGCAGGCGAGGTTCAGCCCGCGGCCGAGGAACAGCCGCGTCGTCCGCAAGTACATCTATCAGGCGAGCGGCGAGTACTGGGAGAATCACGCGGGCGTCAGGGAGCTGCGCGAGATCCTCGGCGAGTTCGGGATCGACTTCCAGAGCAGCGACGCGCTCGACGTGTCGTACAACGATACGTTCGAGCGGATTCCCGCGCCCTTCCGGATCGCGCGCGGCGTCACCATTCCGGCGGGCGGCTACGATTTTCGGACGCTCCGCGGCAGCTTTACCCTCGGGCAGCAGCGGACGGCGTCGGGCACGGTGTTCGTGGAGGGCGGCCGGTTCTACGACGGCGACCGGATCGCGTTCGGCTACAGCGGCGCGCGCGTCAAGCTGAACCCGCGGCTGGCGATCGAGCCTGGGCTGCAGGTCAACGTCGTGACGCTGCCGTTCGGCGAGTTCACCACGAAGCTCGTCAGCTCGCGCGTCACCTACACGATGACGTCGTGGATGTTCGTGAGCGGGCTCGTGCAGTACAACTCGAGCAACAGCTCGTTCAACACCAACCTGCGCTTCCGCTGGGAGTACCTCCCGGGCAGCGAGCTGTTCGTCGTCTATAACGAGGGGCGCACTACGCTGCAGCACGGCTTCCCGGATCTGCAGACGCGCAGTCTCGTCCTCAAGGTCAACCGGCTGATTCGGTTTTGATCACTGCCACGCAGCCACAGAGACACAGAGACACAGAGAAAACCAGGTCAAGGAATCTCTGCGTCTCTGTGTCTCTGTGGCCCGTGAGACCGTGGCCGCCCTTGTAAACACCCGCGCCCCGCGGGACGTAGCCCCAGATAGTCAACCCTCCGGTTGCCCCGATTCCCGAATGCACACACGACTCGCCCTTCTCGCGTTCCTGCTCATCGTTCTGCCCGCGCCACGGGCCGCCGCACAATCCTCCGACCCAGACGAGGGATTCGCTGCCGGGCCTGCCCTGAGCGACGTCGAAGGGCCAGCGCTCGAGCTGCCCTTCGACATCGCGGGGCCTCCGCCGCCCAGCCCGCCCGCGACGCTGACGCGCGACGGGGACGGACGGGTGACCGCGAGGGCCGTCCGCCTGGCGCAGCCGTTGCGCGTGGACGGCCGGCTCGACGAGGCGATCTATCACTCGGTCCGGCCGATGAGCGGGTTCATCCAGAACGAGCCGCGGCCTGGCGCCGCCGCCACGGAGCGCACGGACGTGTGGGTGTCGTTCGACGCGGACCATGTGTACGTGAGCGTGCGCGCGTGGGAGAGCCAGCCCGATCGGATGATCGTCAACGAGATGCGCCGCGACAGCATGAACATCGCGGCGAACGAGAGCGTGGCCTTCGCGTTCGACACCTTCTACGACCGGCGCAACAGCGTGCTGTTCAACGTCAACCCGCTCGGCGGCCGCATGGACGGCCAGAACGTGAACGAGGGGCAGTACAACGGCGACTGGAATCCGGTGTGGGATCTCGCCGTCGGCCGGTTCGACGGCGGATGGACCGTGGAAGCGGCCATCCCGTTCAAGTCGCTGCGCTACCGCCCTGGCGTGGCGCAGATCTGGGGTTTCAACGTGCGGCGCACGAACCGATGGAAGAACGAGATCTCCTACCTCTCCCGCGTGGCGGACGGGGCTGGCCTCACGGGCATCAACCGGATGTCGCAGGCGGCCACGCTCGTCGGCATCGAGGCGCCGCCCGTCTCGCGGACGCTCGACCTCAAGCCGTACCTCGTCTCCGACGTCACGACGGACCTGGCCGCCACGCCGCGCGTGCGGAATGCGGTTGGCGCCGACGTTGGTCTGGACGCGAAGTACGCGCTCACGCAGAATCTCGCCGCCGATTTCACGTACAACACGGACTTCGCGCAGGTGGAGGCCGACGAGCAGCAGGTCAACCTCACGCGGTTCAACCTCTTCTTTCCGGAGAAGCGCGAGTTCTTCCTCGAGAACCAGGGTCTCTTCAACTTCGGCGGCGCGGGCGGCTTCGGGGGCGGCAACGACGTGCCGATCCTCTTCTACAGCCGGCGGATCGGGCTCGACCGGGGCATCACCTCACCCATCGAGGCGGGCGGGCGTCTGACGGGCCGCGTGGGCGCCTACAGCGTGGGGCTGATCGACATCCAGACCGGCGACCAGAGGTCGGTGGCGCTCTCCGGCGCCAACTTCACCGTGGCGCGCGTACGGCGCGACATCCTCCGCCGCAGCGCCGTCGGCGCGATCGTGACGCGCCGATCGCAGACGGCCGGACGCGCCGGCGGCAACGACGTGTTCGGCCTGGACGGCCGCTTCGCGTTCTTCGAGAATCTCGCCATCAACACGTACTGGGCGCGCACGCGCACCCCAGGGCTGCGCGGCGACGACACGAGCTACCGTGTCCACGTGCAGTACAACGGCGATCGGTACGGCGCCACGCTCCACCATCTCAGGGTCGGCGACCACTTCAACCCCGACGTCGGGTTCGTCCGGCGCGACGACATACGGCGCCACTACGGGCAGCTGCGCTTCAGCCCGCGGCCACAGCGCATCAGGAGCGTGCGGAAGTTCACGTACCAGGCGTCGATGACGTACCTCGAGAACGGCGCGGGCGTGCTCGAGACGCGCGAGCGGACCGTGGAGTTCCAGACCGAGTTCCAGAGCGGCGACGCTCTCGAGGTCACGTTCGAGGACGGCTTCGACGCGTTCGACGCGCCGTTTCGCATCGCCGCGGGCGTGACGATTCCCGCCGGCGGATACGACCTGCGGACGCTGAGGGCCGCCTGGACGTTCGGGCAGCAGTGGCGCGCGTCGGGCACCTGGTTCGTCGAGCGCGGCGCCTTCTACGACGGCGACCGGACCACCGTTGGCTACAGCCGCGGGCGCATCAACCTGACGCCGCAGCTCGCCGTCGAGCCCGCGTTCACGGTCAACCGCGTCGAGCTGCCGTTCGGCGAGTTCACCACGACACTGGCGAGCGCGAGGACCACCTTCACGATCACGCCGCTGACGTTCGTGAGCGGGCTGGTGCAGTACAACTCCAGCAACAGCTCCTTCAGCACCAACCTGCGCCTCCGCTGGGAGTACCTCCCTGGGAGCGAATTGTTCGTCGTCTACAACGAGGGACGCGACACGCAGGCGCGCGGGCTGCCCGCCCTCCAGAACCGCGCGCTCGTGCTCAAGGTGAATCGCCTGCTCCGCTTCTGATGCGATTTCCACGTTGATGTCGCGCGGGGTCGCGCACGCTGAAGCGTGCGCTCTACTGGTGAGGCCCTCTGCCGCCTGTAGAGCGGCGGCTTCAGCCGCCGCGGCCCCCGCGTGGCAACCCACATTCAGATTTGCGGGGCCGCGGGAGCCAGCGTGTGGGCGTGCCACGTCCGGACCGGGTCCGGAGTGCGCTCGTCCCCCTGAAGGCGGACGTCCATCACGCGCAAATGCGCCGGAACGGCTATGTGCCGGAGAAAAAGCCGACACACGCTCTCGCTCGCTCAGCGGATGCTCCGCATCCACTTGAGGATCGGGGCCGTCACCGAGTCGTCTTCCGTATTCGGCGAGAAGACCGACGACATGTGGCTGTGATCCTTGAAGATCACGGCCTGGCACGTGGCCTTGCCGCGGCAGATCTCGGTCCGCGCGGTGTTCACGAACGCGACCGCCCCGGGTGTGTCGACCTCGCCCGCGCCGAAGAACAGCGTTACGCTGGTCGCGCGGAGGCCCGGCAGGTTCGACCGCGCGAGCTGCGTGGCGGGATCGACCGCGCCGCGGCCGCGGCCGCCGTCGCCCGCGCCACGGCCCGCACCGTCGCCACGCCCCGCGCCAGCGCCGTCGCCCCGGCCGCCGCGGCCCTGCCCCTGCGGCACGTTCACTACGACGGGCGCGATGTTGATGTTGCCCCCCATGAGAACCGCGCCCTTGAGCCCCACGCCCGCCGGGCCATGCGTGTGAGCGTGCGCGATGTAGGCGCTGGTCGGGCCGGTGCCTGCCGAATGCGCCCAGATGAACACGCGGTCCGGATTGCCCCGGTACATCGCGATGTTCTGACGGATCCAGTGAATCACCATGCCGATGTCGCGCGCGGGATCGTCCCACGCGCGCCCCTGGCCGCCGAGGCGCTGGACGTTGACCCCCGTCATGCCGTTCTTCACCGCCCACAGCATGATGTTGTCGTAGAACGCCTCACCGCTCGGCACCTGCTCGATCTTGTTGCCGCCGCCGCCGGCCACGTAGATCAGCACCGGACGCGGCACGCCGGCCTCGTCCGCCGGCGCGAACACGTCCAGCACGTGGCGCTCGTGCCACCCGTACCGCTGATCGCGCACGACCTTGACGCCGGTCATGTCGCGCGACTGGAGCGGCCGGTAGATCAAGGCGGTGCGCGGCGGGTCGACCACCGGTCCGATCTCCCGCAGCTGCTGGGCGACCTCCGGCGGCACCTGCGCCGACGCAGGCGATGAGAGAAGGATCAGTGCCATTCCGGCGCTCAGCGCGCCCAAGACGGATGTCTGCATATCGCCTCCCAAAAAAAACCGGGTCTGCCCTCCCGCCGTGCGGGAGAACAAACCCGGAGGTCGTACTCAGTGCAGGGGCCGACCGGCGGCGGGTCCCCACGGCGCCTGCGCCGTGGGGTGCCGGATCGGTCCCTACAAGAACGAGACTGCGTTCAGGTCGTGGCCCGGCACGGCGTCGGGTCCCACTTCGCGCCATCCGGCTCCCGCTTGAAATGCGAGCTCGTGACGAACGGCTGGTTGAGGTACATCGCGTCCTCGACGATCGTCGTCACGTTCAGCCACCGGTCGCCGTTGGGCGCCGTGAAGGTGTCGAAGTACTCCGTGACCATCGCGTTCTGGCTGTACGGCACGCCGTTCTTCCGGAGCCAGCCGCCGCTGAGATTGTTGGTCGCGACCTTGAGGCTGCCGCCCACCGCAGCGCCGCCACGGCCGCCGCCCCCGCCACGGCCTCCTGGCGCCTCCCACTCGGCCACCGACACGCCCTGCAGCGAGCGGGGCCCGGGCTGTGCGGGCGCGCTGAACAGGAGCCGGCGGGTCTGCACACCCGCATCGGTCTCGATCTTCAGCACGCTGTCGCCGTCCCATGTGACGTGGATCCGTCCGGGCATCCGCATCAGGCCGGCCATGCCATAGGCGAGGCACGACCCGTCCGTCGCCGGATCCCAGCTGTCCGCGGCCTTGCGGCCCTCGGCAGTGATCGGGATGCTCGCCACGTCGCCACGCGGCGGGGTGACCATGCGCCACCGCCAGTCCTCGGTGACCACCGACACCCAGTAGCCGGTCAGATCGATGGGGGCCGCGGCCCAGGGTGACGGCGGCGCAGGAGCGGGCGCCTGGGCGGACACAGCCTGATGACCGGTGACGGCAATCGCAATCGCCAGCGTCGCCGCGCCGGCGAACAAGAGCGCGGCGCGCCCCTGCAACATCGTGTACCTCATTCCTCTCCTCCAACGATCCCGGGACCTACGATACGACCAGCCAAGGGGCTCTGCCCCTTGGCTGGTTGCCAGTATTTCTTTGGCGCGCTCCGCGCGCCTAGGATTCGATTACCGCTGACTGACGTTCGCCGCGGGTCCGCTGAGGCTGCGGTACGCGGCCTCGACGAACGCGTCGGTCGTCCAGAAGCCCGTGGTCGCCCCGTAGCGGCCGTCGTAGTCCAGCGTCAGCTTTGCCGCCTTGACCTGCTCCAGGGACATCCCCTTCTTGATGGCGTCCTGAATCCGGTCGCGAATGATCGTCGCCAGGTCACGATACTCCACGACGTCGGCCTCGTCGGCCAGGCGCCCATGGCCCGGGATGACGAAGGTGCCGCCCTCCTGCTTGTCCTTCGGCACCGTCAGCTCGATGATCGTGTTCAGCGCGTTGAGGAAGCCCTCGTAGCTGCCGCCCTCGTCCAGCAGGAACGTGGGATACCGCGTGTTGACGTAGACATCGCCGGCCACGATCACGTCCGACTTCCGGAAGAAGACGATCGAGTCGCCGTCGGTGTGCGCGTTCGGCACGTGCAGCAGCTGCACGGGCTCGTTGTTGAAATAGATCTCCTTGCGATCGGCGTAGAAGACGTCGGTCGGCCACCCGGCCACCGGCAGCGCGCCAGGGTTGCCCTCGTTGCGGCTCAGCCGCAGCAGAACGTTCTCGTGCGCCCAGATGAACGCGCGCTGCGCCTGGGCCGCCCCGGCCTGGCCGGCGAAGTTGCCCGCCACGACCGACTGCCCCGCGTCGGCGATCGTGATGTTGCCGCCGGTGTGATCCGGATGGTGGTGGGTGTTGAAGACCCACCAGAGGGGCTTGTCGCCCGCCACCCGCCGAATGGCCGCCAGGAACTTGTCGGCCAGCGGCTCGACCATCGTGTCGACGACGAGCACGCCTTCGTCGCCGACCGAGAACGCGGCGTTGAACGGACCGCCAACGGCCATGTAGACGTTGCCCTGCACGTGCAGCGTCTGAACCTCGATGTTGTCGAAATTGAGTCCGGCGCCGCCCTGCCGGCCCTGTCCCTGGGGGCCGGCCCCCGCCTGACGTCCCTGTCCCTGACCTCCCGGCCCTCCCTGACGGCCCGGTGCCTGGGGTTGTTGGGCCAGACCGACGGTCCCGACGAATGCGGATCCCGCCAGCACGGCCACAGCGCAGCCGAGCCGCAACCAAGGGCTGCGCTGTGGCCCAGGCCCTGTCACGTAGGTGACACTAACGCGCTGGCGCTCCTTGGAAAACAAGTTCCGCCGCGTTAGTGTCACGAGAGCGATGAACTTCGGTCGAGCAACGCTGAACATTACGCGCCCCTTCACATGCACGAATTTGAATGCGGAAAAACGCCTATGAGCCGACTATCGCCGTGAACGATCTGTCGAACCCGCCAAGGGGCTCCGCCCCTTGATATCCCCCGGAGCCCCTTGGCTGGTTGCCAGCGTTTCTGGCCGCGCTCCGCGCGGCGAGGACCGCTATGCGGTCGGGACAACGAGTACAGAATTCGCGTTACGGGCCGCATAGCGGTCCAACGCCTACCGGCTGCTCTGCGGCCTCGTGCCGGCCTCGCGCATCAGCTCCCGCAGCCGAAGCTGGTATTCGGGGTACGTCGTCGCCTTGCCGCCGCGCACGGCCTCGAACGGAATACCGAACCGCTCCGCCTCGCTGCTGAGGAACGGGTTCGTGCCAGGCAGATAGTGCGGCACGTAGCCTCTGGGCAGCCCCACGACCTCGTCGACCACGTCGGAGCGCCGCGGCCCGAGCTGCTGCTCCGGGGTCAGCATCCAGTCGGTGGTGCGGATCAGCGGCTCTTCCAGGTACACCGGATCGTCGACGATGTTGATCCACGTCATGATGTCGCCGTTGCGGATCCAGTGCTCCCACATGACGACATGCTCGCTGTGGGCGACGCCGTTCCGGTAGAGCCATCCCGTCTTGACGTGCGTGGTCCGGATCGTCAGCATGTCGCCTTCCCACTGCCCGGTCGAGAAGCCCTGCCAGGTGTGCGGCGCGTACTCCGAGGGATGCGGGCGGCCGTCGAGCCAGATGGTGCGCATCTGGGCAGCGAACGTCCCGTACACCGTGAACGCGATCGCCTCCTGCGTGCGCGGATCGAGAATCTTCTGGATCCGCAGGTTCGCGGGGCCCCTGAATCCGTACGGCGACGGATGCGGCATCGTCTGACGCTCGGGCAGCGACAGGATCGAGGCATCCCAGCTGTCGGCCTTCAGGCGACCCGCGTCGTTCAGGGGCAGGCCGAGGTAGTCGCCCAGCCTCACGCCGCCCGCGCGATGCTCGCGCTCCTCGTGCATCCGCTGATTCCATTCGCCGGCGAAGTCGATCTGGGCGAACGCCGGGGAACCCGTCGCCACCGCGATCGCCATCGGGGCCACCACTCGGATTGCGCGCGTGATCACGTTCATGGTCCTCTCCCAGGGCCGACCTGAAGGTCGGCCCCTACACTCATCGGGTTGGCTGGGCGAGCTCGCGATACACGGCCTCGATGAACCGGTCGGTCGTCCACTCCCCAGCCGTCGCGCGATAGCGCCCGTCGTAGTCGAGCGTCGGCCGCGCCGCCTTCACCTGTTCGAGCGTCATACCCTTCTTCACGAGGTCCTCGATCCGGTCGTGGATGATCGTGGCCATGTCGCGGTATTCGGCGGCGTCGTGCTCGTCGCCGATGTGCCCGTGCCCAGGAATCACGTACGTGCCGCCTTCCTCGTTGAAATCCGGGATCATGATGTCCAGCAGCCGGTTCATGGCCGTCAGCGTGCCGCGGTAGCTGCCGCCAGAGGCGGCATCGAACACGGGATAGCTCCGCGTGCTGAAGATGTCGCCGGCGGCCACCACATCCGAGCGGCGGAAGAACACGAGGACGTCGCCGTCGGTGTGCGCCGCGGGTTGATACAGGAGCTGCACCGCCTCCCCGTTGAAGAAGAGCTGCTTCTCGTCGGTGAAGAACGTGTCGGTCGGCCAGAACGGGAACGGCAGCAGCGACTGCTCTCCCGAACGCGCGCTCAGCCGGAGGAGGACCTTTTCGTGGGAGTAGATCTGTGCGCCGACCGGCGGACCGCCGAGCTGCCCGGCGCGGCCGCGTCCGGCCAGCGTCCGGCCCGCAGTGGCGATGGTCGCGTTGCCGCCGACATGGTCCATGTCGGCACTTGTGTTGATGACGAACCGGATGGGCCGCTTGAAGTGCTGCTGCAGCAGCGAGAGCACCTGTTCCGACCGCTCCTGCATCCCGGTGTCGACGACCAGCAGGCCGTCGTCGCCTGCCTGGACGACGATGTTGCCGCCAGCGCCAGCCACGAGGTGCACCTGACCCTGGACCGGAAGGACCTCGAACGTGTCGGGTGTGACGGTGACCGCGCCTGGGGTCCACGACGGCGGAGGCGGTCCGTTGCCAGGCACCTGGCCGACGGGCAGCCCCTGCGCGGACTGAGCGGCCGGCCGGCCGCCGAGGCCTACGGCGGCGAGCGCCAGGACCACACCGGCCACGAGAGCGGTTTTCATGTCTGTGCTGCTCCCAACAGTCAGGCGGGATTCTGGCGAAGCGTCGATGCCGTTGTCAATGCCCCCTACAGGCGAGTCAGCGTGCGACGAACTCTCCCAGCGCAGCGAAGTCGCCGTTCACCTGGACCTGCCGGACGGGGCCGCTGGTGGCAATCTCGCGGTCGACGACGCGGTCGGTCAGCGGGATCCCCACGTCCTGCGTCGCGCCGTTGGCGTAGATCACGCTGACGGTGACGGGCACATCGTAGATCGCGTCGCCGTCCTGCTCGAATCGCACCGCAATCCGTCCCTGCCCCTCGGCGACGCGATAGCGGACACGCGGCAGGCGGTCGCCGTAGATCCACCGCTCGAAGAAGCGCTCGAGCGGCCGGCCCGACACCTCCTCGAGCACGCGCCGCAGGTCGTCGGTGCCCGCCTTCTGGAACTCGTACTCGCCGTAGAACCGCCGCAGGCCCGCAAAGAACGCCTCGTCTCCGATCAGGCGCCGCAGCATGTGCAGCACCGCCGCGCTCTTGTTGTAGACGAGGCCCCGGAAGATGCGCGCGTCGCGCTGGATGTGGCCGAGGCGGTACCCGAGGTGGATCGGGCCCTGGTCCGACTGCTGCGCCGACCAGCGATGGAAGCGGCGCAGCATGTCGACGAAGGTCGCCTCGCCGTGCGCGTGCCTCGCGTACAAGGCCGCGAAGTACTGCGCGAACCCCTCGCTCAGCCACTGCTCGTGGTAGTTCTTCCAGCCGACGGCCTGTCCCCACCACTGGTGCGCGATCTCGTGCGCGAGAAAGAACTCCGGATACCCGTCGAAAGACGAGGGGTCGTTGCGCCAGACGTAGGGCGAGTCGGGCACGGGATTGTTGAGCATGACGGCATAACCCGGGCTGTGGCCTCCGGGGAGGCCGCTCTCGACCAGTGCAAGCGCCAGCGATTCGTACGGGTAGCGTCCCAGGAGTCCGACGTAGAACCGGATGATGTCCTCGGCCTGCGCCAGCAGCACGCGGCCCTCGCCCTGCTGCCGCGGACTTGCGTCGACGGTGAGGTTGATGCCCACGGCATCGGCCGTCCCCCCCGCTTGATCGGTGTCCGAGGCCATCGGCACGCGCATGCCGCCTGCGGGCCGGAGGCGGGTGACGATCGCCGAGAAGTAGCGGATCGGCGACGGCGCGCTGAACAGGTAGGTGCCTGCGGCCACCTCCCCCAGCGGGACGCCGCTGGCCACCACACCGTAGCCGTCGGGTACCGTGATCCGGAGCGTCGCCGTCGTGTAGTCGGACGCCGGACTCTGCGGATACCAGGACGAGCGGCTGCTCAAGAGCAGGTTCTGCTCCGGCGGGTAGAAGGGAAAGAACTGGTCGGGGCGCCGTTCGCGCGCGGCGAGCGAGATGTCGCCTCTGATCGCCGCATAGTTGTCCAGGTTCTCGTCGCGCAGCGGCCCTTCATACCGCACCAGCAGCGTGAGCTCGGCGCCGCGGGGCAGCGAGGTCGGCAGTGTGACGACGACCGAGCTCCGGCCGCGGACTCGCATCGACAGCAGGCCGCCGTGCTCGCGGCTGGCGATCTCGGTCACCCGCAGCTCGTCGTCGAGGCGCAGCGGAAACGACGCGAGCCCGTCCATGCGCGCGCGCAGCACCAGCCGGGCGCTTCCCTCGATGTAGGGATACTGCGGCGCCCGCAGCCCGGTGATGTACCGGATGCGGGCGTCGAGCTCGTAGTCGATGACGTCGTACTCGGCGATCGTGTCCTCGCTGTAGAAGGCCCCGCGGCTCGCCAGCTTCTCGGGCGAGGCGTAGAGCGCGATGGTGATGCCGTCGGCGCGGTTGAAGAACGAGATGTCCTCCGACTGCGCCATCGTGCGCGTATACGTCAGCGTGCTGTAGCGGCGGGTCCGCACTTCCGCCACGAAATCGCTGGGCGGCGGCAGCAGGTACCAGACGTCATCGCTCAGGTCCGCGAGGTCGAGGCTGTAGGTCTTGGGGGCTTCCTCCGCAAAGATCGCCTCCGCCGTCTGGAGCAGCGCCGCGCTGACGGGCACGGGCTGCAGCGCGCTCTCGGCGGCCTGCTCGTACTGCCGGGGACTGAAGCGGACGAAGGCCGACTCGAACTCGGCGTCGAGCACCTCGCCGCCACCGAAGATCGCCAGCTGGCGCCGTTCGGCGTCGGGCGCCGGCGAGAAGCGCATCGTGCCGCGGCCGATCAGGATCAGTCCCGTGATGCCCTCGGCGCTGGTGACCTCGAAGACCGTGCCGGACGGAAGCGTCAGCTCGAGGTCCTCCCCGCGGATGGTCAAGGCGCGCGCCGCGTACTGCGTGGCCCGGTTGACGCGCAGGCGGAACAGCCGATCGACGCGGGCAAGCTCCTCGGCATCGACGATCTGCCACCCGTCAGGTTCGCCGCCGCCCGCGCGCGCGACGTCGAGCCGCGCGGTCACGATCTGCGCGCGGTCGCTGGTCTCCGTGAAGAGCTCGACGATGAGGCTGTGCCCGGCCCCCGCCGGGACGCCCTCCAGCGGCTGACGGTCGCGCTCGAGCGCCGCTGCGCGGACCACGTCGCCCTCGACGACCACGCTCGCGGCGAACTCCCTCACCTCGGGCGGCGCGTCCTGCGCGATCAGCGGGAAGAGCCCGGTCGCGTCGCCGGCGGACAGGCCGAGACGCAAGCCGTCGAGCACAGCCGCCACGCCACCGGAGGCCGCCGCGCCCTGCGCATGCACGGCCGCTATCGTCCCGCTCACCGTGCAGGTGGCGGCCAGGAGGAGGAGGAGGGCCCATCGAGACACAGCATCACCCAGTAGTGCTTTACTTCGGGCGGCGGCGTTCTGTTTCGGCCTGCGGCCGGAGGTCGAACGCCGCCATTTCGCGCAGATTCCGCACGAGCAGCCGGCCGTCCGCCACGGCCGGATGGTTCCAGCTGCGCCCTTGGAGGGCCGAAAACCGCGCAAGCTCCTCATGCCGCTCCGGAGTGGCGCGTACCAGCACCAGATCGCCGCCTTCCGTGAGCACGATCAGGTGGTCGCCTGCCAGGAGGAGCTGGCCGTAGCCGTAGCGCCCGGCCTTCCACCGCAGCTCGCCGGTGGCCGCGTCGACCGCCGCCAGAATGGCTTCGTCCAGCCCGTAGATGTACCCGTCGTGCAGCACTGAACTGGTGAACTTGTTCTTCATGCGCGTGTTCTGCCAGACGGTGCGCGTCGAGAAGCCCTCGCCCGCCCGCACCACCTCGAACACCGCCGCCCCGTGGCCGTATCCAGCCGACAGGAACACGCGGTCGTCGCCAAGCAGGAGCGGTTGGGCCACGCTGATCCCAAGCTGCGTGGACCACGGGTACTCCCAGAGGAGCTGCCCGTCCACGGCAAGGCCCACGGCGCGGTCGGCGCTGACCACGAGAATGTGCCGGACGCCGCCCAGTGTGACCAGCATCGGCGACGTGTACGCCTGCTGGTCGTCGAGCGCCGTCCATCGCGGCTCGCCGGTGAGCCGGTCGTACGCCGCAACCGAGCGGCCGCGGCGTCCGCCTGGCAGCACGATCACGAGGTCGTCGACGACGAGCGGCGAGGCGGCCATGCCCCAGTCCAGGTTGACCGCGCCGTTGTCGGACAGGATGTTGCGCCGCCAGACGAGGTCGCCCGTGGACGCGTCGAGACACCGCAGCTCGCCCAGCGCGCCGAGCGCGTAGAGGCGCCCATCGTGAGACGTGGGGGTGGCACGCGGCCCGTTGCCACCCTGGAACTCGACGAACTCGCCGTCCCAGCCGTGCGTCCAGATCTCGCGCCCCGTATTCACGTCGTAGGCGGCCACGACCTCCTGGTTCCTGCGCTGCTCGATCGTGAACGCACGGCGGTCCGCCACGACAAAGGATGCGTAGCCGAGCCCGATGGGCTGCTTCCAGAGCAGCGGCAGGCCTGTCATCGGCCAGTCGGTGCGGATCGGGCCGTCGTAGCGTCCGTCGCGCGCCGGTCCGCGGAAGTCGGACCATCCGGCCCTGGTGGCGGGGACTTCCGGTCTGGCGACGTCCGCGTCGTCAGAGGCTGGCGCGGGGGCGACGGGGACCGTGGACGTCGGCGCGAGAGAAGGAACCGATGAGGACGCCGCTGGCGCCTCTGCCGCTGTCGTGGGCGACGGGAAGGCCTCCGCGCGCTGGCGGGCCCTGTGCGCTTCGAGCGCCTCGTAGTTCGGATCGCTCCGAAGCAGCCGTGGCCACACGCCGGATCCGTCACGCGAGACGAACGAGCCGACAACGTAGAAGCCGACGGCGGCGGCCGCGATCCCAAGGACGACGGCGGCCGCGATCCTCCTGGCCATCACCCGAGTATAAGCCTCCACGTCGGGGCGGGGTCTCGCCCGCCGGCGTCAGAGGTATGATTCGCCGAGAGGTCAGACCGCCATGCCCATCCACGAGTACGAATGCAAGGCCTGCGGCCACCAGTTCGAGTTCTTGCTGCTGCCCACCACCACGGCCGCGCCCGCGTGTCCGGAGTGTCAGAGCCAGGACCTCGACAAGCGGCTCTCCGGGTTCGCGCTCAGCACGGCTGAGATCACCAAGGCGCGGGTGAAGCAGGCGCGCAAGGCGCTGGCGCAGAGCAAGGACTACAAGGACAAGCAGGTGGCCGAGGCGGAGCACATCAAGGAACACGTGGCGGAGTACATGCCGCCTCGCGACTGACATGGGGCACGGCTGTCACGTGCCACAGGGGCGTGACGATTCCTCGTCCGCTGTCCGAGATCGTGGTGCTCACGACGCTGCAGCAGGGGGTCGAGGCGGCCGTGGCGCAGTACCGCGATCTTCGCCCCCGCTACTACGGGCGCGGCGGCTACGACTTCGGCGAGGACGAGCTCATCACAGCGGGCACGCGGCTGTCGTCCTCGCGGCCGGACGCCGCGGTGGCAGTGCTCGAGCTGAACCTGGAGTTCCATCCGAAGTCGGTGCGCACCTACACGGCGCTCGCGCAGGCGCACACGCGGCGGTTCGACGACGCATCGGCGATCGTGGCGCTCGAGAAGGCGCTGGAGATCGATCCCACCAACGGCCCCGTGCAGGGACAACTCACGCAGTTGCGGCGGTTTCAGAGACGGTAGCTGGCAGTTCCCGCGGCCGCAGGTCGAAGACCAGGATCTCGGCGTCGCGGCCGTTGGAGAACACGAGCCGCTCCTCGTGTCGCACGCGCGCGCCGTCCCCTTCGTTGAACTGCGTGCCGTTCACCTCGAGTGCGCCGCGGATGACGTGCACGTACGCATAGCGGTCAGGTCCGAGCGTCAGCTCGGCGCGCTCGGCTCCGTCGAACAGGCCTGCGTACACGGTGCAGTCGGTGTACCACGGCATGGCGCCGTCGGCCGCCTTGCCCTCAGGGGCGAGCAGCGGGCACAGACGCCCCCGCTTGCCGGCGTCGCTGAACGTCTTCTGGTTGTAGCGCGGGAGCACCCCCTTGCGGTCGGCGGCCATCCAGATCTGGAGAAAGCGCAGCACGTCCGTCTTCGAGTGATTGAACTCACTGTGCGTGATGCCCGTGCCCGCGCTCATCATGAGCACTTCCCGCGGGCGCACCACCGAGCCCTCGCCCATCGAGTCCTCGTGCTCGAGGGCGCCTTCGAGCACGTAGGAGAAGACCTCGGTGTCCTTGTGCTCGTGTGTCGCAAAGCCGCCGCCGGGCTTCACGCGGTCGTCGTTGAGGAGCAGGAGATCGGAGAAGCCAACCCCGGGCGAGAGGCGGCATAATCTGGGGTGGTGCCCGAGTATGAGTATGGACGTCCTTGCCGATTCCGAGCCGCTGCGCTTTGACTCGTTCGAGCTCGACGTGCGCTCGCGCCGAGACGTGTGAACGGCACGATCTCTTTCGGTGGCGAGTTGACCGTGCACCGCATGGGCTTCGGGGCCATGCGGCTCACGGGGCCGGGCATCATCGGCCCTCCAGCCGATCGAGACGAGGCGCGGCGCGTGCTGCGGCGGGCGGTCGAGCTCGGCGTCGATTTCATCGACACCGCCGAGGCGTACGGTCCGTACGTCAACGAAGAGATCATCGCGGAGGCGCTCCATCCCTACCCGGCTGGGGTCGTCATCGCCACCAAGGCGGGGTACGAGCGCCCCGGTCCTCATCGCTGGATTGTGAACGGCCGACCGGAACGTCTTCGCGCGGGGTGCGAGGGGAGCCTGAAGCGGCTCCGCATCGACCGCCTCGACCTCTTTCAGCTCCATCGCATCGATCCCGCCGTGCCCGAGGCCGACCAGTTCGGCGTGCTGGCCGATCTGAAGTGCGAAGGGAAGATCCGGCTGATCGGCCTCTCGGAGGTGGACGTGCCGACGCTTGAGCGGGCCCGCGCGGCGCTGCCGATCGCGTCGGTGCAGAACCGCTACAACATTGCCGATCGGGCATCCGACCCGGTGTTGGATGTCTGCCAGCGCGCGGGTCTGGCGTTCATCCCCTGGTACCCGCTCGGCGCGGGCGCGCTCGAGCGGACGCGCGCGCTCGATCAGGTGGCGCGGAAGCACGGGGCGACGGTCAGGCAGGCGGCGCTCGCCTGGCTGCTGGCGCGCTCGCCCGTGATGCTGCCGATTCCAGGAACGTCCCGCGTGGATCACCTCGAGGAAAACACGGCAGCCGCGGCGCTGCGGCTCGACCCCGCCGATCTTGAGACATTGGAGACGTGAGCACCGCGGTGTAGAGCCGCGGCTGAAGCCGCCTGATCGCGGCGGCTAAAGCCGCCTGATCGCGGCGGCTAAAGCCGCCGCTCTACAGAGGGACAATTGTCCTCATGTAGAGCGCAGGCTTCAGCCTGCGCGAACGGGTATGTCGAACAATCGGGCGGCGTTCAGGCAGCCAATCTTCAGGCGGTCGGGCTCGGCGATCTCCGCCGAATCGAACCAGGCGGCCCCGTCGCGCGTGTCCTCGAAGGGATAGTCCACCGAGAACAGGATCCGGTCGGCCCCCAGCTCGGCGATCGCATCGAGCAGCGCGGGCGTGCGAAAGTGGCCGCTGGTGGTGACGAAGACGTTCGACCGCAGGTACTCGGCCATGGTCCGGCGCGCTGGAATGCCGCGGGGCATCTTGGCGATGCGGTGATCGATCCGCCACACGTTGTACGGCAGCCCCTCACCCAGGTGCCCGAGGAACAGCGTCAGGCGCGGGTGACGATCGAAGAGCCCGCTGGCCATCAGCCGCAGCGCGTGGACCGCCGTTTCCGCGGCAAACGCCCACGCGGGACCGAGCAGCCAGGGGTGGCCCTCGTAGATGGGCTCGCGGCTGAGGAGCGGCTCGCGCGGGTGCAGATAGAACGGCACATCGAGCTGCTCGACCTGACCCCAGAACGACGCGTAGGCGGGATCGTCGTAGTACGCGACCCTATCCGGCGCGTCCACCTGGGAGAATCCGTTCACCAGGGCGCCCTTGAACCCGAGCTCGCGCACGGCCCGCGTCAGCTCGCCGGCCGCCGCATCCGGGTCCTGCATCGGGAGCGCGGCGAATCCGCCGAGACGATCGGGCCGTTTCGTCACCGACTCCGCCAGCGCGTCGTTGGCGCGCCGCGCCGTCTCGGCGGCCCGCGCGCGGTCGGGGATGGCCTGGATGGCGGGGGAGTTCAGCGAGAGGATGGCGAACGCAATGCCGTGCGCGTCCATCTCGGAGAGCCGGTGGTCGTGCCGATCGAGGAGCCGCTGCTCCAGGAGCGACCACGACCCGCCAGCAGCGTACGGCGTGGAGTCGGCGAGCGTTTCGGGGAGTGCGAAATGCTCTTCGAGGGCGATCTTGCCGATCATGCGCGGGGTCGGTTCATAATACGCCCAGGCATCGGTCCTTCGCGCTTTTCGCGCACGCTGAAGCGTGCGCTCTACAGGGGATAAACTGTCCCCTGTAGAGCGGCGGCTTCAGCCGCCACGATCTGCCAGAGGAGAGATCCGTGAAGAGAGCACTGCGTTTGCATCTGCCGATGGGTGTCGGCCTCGTGGTCGTGGCGGCCTTCGGGCTCGCTCTCGAGCAGGCGGGCCGCCTCGACGCCCAGTCGCTGGACCGCTATGCGGCTCTGAACAAGGAAAGCCGGATAGCGGTCCTGGGCGCGCGGAGCGCGCCAAACAGATACTGGCTAACCAGCCCAGGGGTTCTGCCAGGGTATCAAGCGGCAGCCCCTGGGCTGGTCAGCCCGTCGTTTACGGCGGCCCAGCAGACCGCCGGCCAGGCCGCCTACAAGGAGAGCTGCGCGTCGTGCCACGGCGCCAGCCTGGATGACGGGGAGTTCGCGCCGCCCCTGAGGGGTCCCGAATTCCGGTCGGCATGGTTTGGGCAGCCTGCCGACGCGCTCTTCGCGAAGATCGAGACGATGCCCCCAATGGCGCCAGGCTCGCTCGGCACCGAGAAGCATGCCGAGCTGCTGGCCTACATCATGTCGCAGAACCAGTTGGCCGCTGGCAGCACGCCGCTGCCGTCCGACATCGAGGCGCTGAGGACGATGCTGCTGCCTGGCTTCGTCGGCGGGCCCAGCGGCGGGCTGGCCGCCCGCGTGCCGATTCCGCCGTCGCCACCCAGGCCCAATCCACTCGATCGCTACACACCCGTGACCGACGCCATGCTGCAGAACCCACCCGCCGACGAGTGGCTCACGTGGCGCCGCGGCTACGACGGCCTCGGCTACAGCCCGCTGCGGCAGATCACCCGCGAGAACGTCGGTCAGCTGCGCGCCGCCTGGAGCTGGTCGCTGCCGGCCGGTCCGAACGAGGCCACGCCGCTCTTTCACGACGGCGTCCTCTTCGTGCACGCCTTCGGCGACAAGGTGCAGGCGCTCGACGCGGCCACCGGCGATCTGCTCTGGCACTACTCGCGGCGGCTGCCCATGGGCGTCAACCCGAGCGTCAAGCGCGCCATCGCGCTCTACGGCGACAAGGTGTATCTGGGCACCTCCGACACGCACGTCGTGGCGCTCGACGCCAGGACGGGGCGCGTGGTGTGGGATCGCCAGATCGCCGATCAGAAGGCGGGCTACGGCCTGACGGGCGGCGTGACCGTCGCCAAGGGCACGGTGATCGCGGGGACCACCGGCCGCGCCGGCGGCGGCAACTTCATCGTCGCCCTCGACGCGAACACCGGCGAGGAGGCGTGGCGCTTCAACACGATTCCCAAGGAAAGCGAGCCTGGCGGCAACACGTGGAACGGCGTCCCGTACGAGAAGCGCAACGGCGGATCGGTGTGGGTACCCGGGGCCTATGACGCCGCGGTGAACCTCGTGTACATCGGTGTGGCACAGACCTACGACACGGGCCCGTACCGGAATCTCGTGGAGGGACAGAACAACGACCTGCTCTACACGGACGCGACGGTGGCGATCAATCCCGACACGGGCAAGCTGGTGTGGCACTTCCAGCACCAGCCGAACGACCAGTGGGATTACGACTGGGCCTTCGGGCGTCTGGTCCTCAAGCTCGCGCCCGACGGCAAGGCGCTCGTGGGCACCGGGGGCAAGCAGGCGATCTTCGATTTCGTCGAAGCGGGCACGGGCACGTACGCCTTCTCCTTCGATCTCGGCCTGCAGGACGTGGTGATCGGCATCGATCCCGTCACGGGCGCGAAGCGGATCAACCCGCGTCTCATTCCAGGCGGCGGCGAGGCGATCACGACGTGCCCGCACGCGGGCGGCGCGAAGAGCTGGCTGCCGGATTCGTACAACCCGGACACGAAGATGCTGTTCGTGTCGCTCGTCGAGTCGTGCATGGATCTGGTGCCCGTGGCCGCGGGCGGCCGCGGCAGCCTCACGACGGGCGTGCGGTGGACGCTGCGCCCGCGGCCCGACAGCGACGGCAAGTACGGCCGCGTGCAGGCGGTGAACGTCGAGACGAGGCAGACGCTCTGGACGATGCGCCAGCGGGCGCCGATGTCGAGTGGGGTGCTGGCCACGGCGGGCGGCCTGGTGTTCGCTGGGGCGCTCGATCGCGTGTTCGCGGCCTACGACGACGCCACCGGACGTGAGCTGTGGCGAACGCGCCTGAACGACGTGCCGAACTCGGCGCCGATCACCTACACGGTCGGCGGCCGGCAGTACGTCGCGCTGACGGTCGGCAACGGCGGCGCCCAGGCGGCGACGTTCCCCGCGCTGGTGCCCGAGATCCGGAATCCGCCGGACCGCGCGGCGTCGCTCTGGGTGTTCGAGCTGCCCGAGCGCGCGATCAATACGAACGAATGATGTATCGTCGCGGCGGCTAAAGCCGCCGCTCTACAGGAGGATAGGCTATCCACCCTGTAGAGCGCACGCTTCAGCGTGCGCGTTCGGAGG
>JACQTK010000012.1 GCA_016210845.1 Acidobacteriota bacterium
CATCAAGGAGAACATGGAGAAGCAGCTCGAGTGGTGCGACGAGGCGCCCTTCTATACGCTCGGGCCGCTGACGACCGACGTCGCGCCTGGTTACGACCACATCACGTCGGCGATCGGCGCGGCGATGATCGGTTGGTACGGCACGGCGATGCTCTGCTATGTCACGCCGAAGGAACACCTCGGCCTGCCCGATCGCGACGACGTGAAGGCGGGCGTCATCGCATACAAGATCGCGGCGCATGCCGCGGATCTGGCCAAGGGCCATCCGCGCGCGCAGGCGTGGGACGACGCGCTCTCGAAGGCGCGCTTCGAGTTCCGGTGGGAGGACCAGTTCAACCTGTCGATGGATCCGGTGACCGCGCGCGCGTACCACGACGAGACGCTGCCCGCCGAGGGCGCCAAGGTGGCACACTTCTGCTCCATGTGTGGCCCGAAATTCTGCTCGATGGCAGTGACGCAGCAGGTGCGCGAATACGCCGAAGCGCACCAGCTGACCAGCGTCGACGCGCTGCGGGAGGGCATGAAGGAGAAGTCGGAGGAGTTCAAGCGGGTGGGCGAGATCTACGTGAACCGCGCCGGCTGAAGCCTGCGCTCTCCACCGTTGCCTGTAGAGCGGTGGCTTCAGCCACCGCGATCCGCGATTACCGCGACGTCGGCGCCGGTGGCGGCGGCGGGACGATCATGATGATGCTCGGGAACCGCGCCGGCTCACCGCCGAGCTTGGGATTCGGGTAGCCCTGCGATCCGCCCCACGTCCAGTCCTTGATCGTCACGCCTGGCGGAAACGCCATCGTCTCGCTGCGGAAACGTCCAACCTCGAACATGTACGTCGGCGGTTCCCTGAACACCTCGTTGCCGCGTTCACGAAGCTGTGAACGGTAGTACAGAACGAGGTCGGCGTATGGCGCCGTCACACCGAAAATGTAATACCGCTGTCCACGTCCGGCGTCGTACGACGCCAGAAACTGTGCCGTCGGATAGATCGGGAATCCCAGGGTCGCTTCGGTCGGTGCGGCAGGATCGGCCGCCGCGGCGGGAGGCGTGGGCGCCGTGGGCGCCGGCGCAGGTACGGCGGGCGCCTGCACCGTGCCAGGACGCGGAAACGGCTGCGGCGTCTGCGGCGCAGCGGGATCGAAGGCTGACGTCGCGACGACAGCCGAGGCCAGGACACCGACCACCCATCCCCGCATGCAGTCATTATAGAAGGACAGTTCGCTTCTGGCGCCTGCCCGAAGTCCACAACTTATAGAGCTGATTGGGCTATCAAGCCAGCCGACTCGGCCGTGGCGTGGGGGCCTCCGCCGAACGGACGACCCGCTCCCAAGGAATTCGCCGCGATGGCTGCTGGCCCCTGTCTTGCTCTGGACCGGAGTAGAGGCTGCGCGCGTCGTAGTTTCAAGGAGGCGGCGACTGCGGTGGACGACTTCGACATTGCCCAGAACAAGATCGGCGATTCGGCCCAACGCGTCGTGGACCGGGCGATCGAGGAGACGCGCCGGCGCGACCACTCGCTGCTGACCAACGAGCACATCTTTCTCGCCTTCGCGCAGGTGGAGTGGGACACGTTCGCGCAGGTGATGCGCGACTTGGAGCTGAACCCTCACGAGATCCTCCAGGCGCTCGAGGAGCATCTGCAGGTGCTTCCGCGCGTCGCGGGCCGAGAGCTGCGCGTGGCACCGGCCACGAAGCTGGTGTTCAAGCTGGCCTTCCATCAGGCGAGCCGCGCGGGGCGGCAGACGATCGAATCCTCCGATCTCTTCTCGGCCATCTTCGAGGAAAGTCAGGGTGTTCCTGTCTCCATCATCCGGCGGCACGGCGTGGAGCCCGAGGTGCTGGTGAGGCGCGTCGCCACCAGAATGCGCGACAACGAGCTCCGCGAGGAGCGCCTGCGGAAGCGCTTCGAGCTGCCGCCGTTCCTCAAGCACTTCGCCACCAACCTCAACCTGCTGGCGCGCCAGGATCGGATCGCGCCGGTCTACGGCCGCGATCGCGAGATCCAGCAGGTACTCGAGATTCTGTGCCACCGCGAGCGATCGAATTCGGTGATGCTCATCGGCGAGCCTGGCGTCGGCAAGACGGCGATCGTGGAAGGCCTGGCACGGCGGATCGAGTTCGAGCCGGACAACGTGCCGGTGCGCCTGCGCGACTGTCAGGTGGTCAACCTCCAGATGAACACGATGGTTGCCGGCACCATGTTGCGCGGCATGTTCGAGGACCGAATCCAGAACGTGATCCGCGAGATCAAAGAGCGGCCGAGCCTGATTCTCTTCGTGGACGAGGCGCACACGATGGTCGGCGCCGGATCCGCGCTCGGCGCTCCCTCGGACGCGGCCAACGTGTTCAAGTCCGTGCTCTCCCGCGGCGAGGTCCGCATGATCGGCGCCACCACGCTCAGCGAGTACAAGGAGTACATCCAGGAAGACGAGGCGCTGGCGCGGCGCTTCCGCACGGTGCACGTGTCGGAGCCGACGGTCGAGGAAACGCGGCGCATCCTCTACAGCCTGCGTTCGAGGATCGAGCGCAACTACGCCGTCCGCCTGCTGGACGAGGCCATCGATACGGCGCTGGAGATGTCGCCGCGGTACGAGCGGCACCTGCACCTGCCCGACAAGGTGATCGGCTGGCTCGACACGGCCGCCGTCCGAGCCGAGATCGACCGCCGCTGGGAGGTGAAGAGCGACGACGTGATCGAGGTGATCTCCGACGCGGCGCAGATCCCCAAGGACATGGTGTTCCGCGACGTCGGCGACCGCTTCAAGGACATCGAGCGGCGGCTTGCCCGGCGTGTCGTCGGGCAGAACAAGGCGGTCGAAGCCCTGGCCCATCGTCTCGTGCTGAACAAGGGACCATTGAAGGATGGCTTCGACCGGCCCGACGGCGTGCTGCTGTTCCTCGGCCCCACGGGCGTCGGCAAGACGGAGCTGGCCAAGGCGGTGGCCGAGTTCCTGTTCGGCGACGACAAGAAGATGATTCGCATCGACATGTCCGAGTATCAGGACGGCGGCGTGTCGGTCGACAAGCTGATTGGCATGCCGCGCGGTATCGTCGGCAGCGAGCGCGGCGGCCTGCTCACCAACCAGTTGAAGGACAATCCCTGTTCGGTGGTGCTGCTCGACGAGGTGGAGAAGGCGAGCCCGAGCCTGCTGAACCTGTTCCTCCAGGCGTTTGACGAGGGGTGGCTCACCGACGGCCGCGGCAAGCGTGTGTATTTGTCCGACGCCATCGTCATCATGACGTCGAACGCGGGCTCCGAGCACTTCCGGCACCTCAGCACGCCCATGGGGTTCTGGTCGGGCCAGATGCCGATCGACCAGGTGCAGTCGGAGGTGAATCGGGAGCTGGAGCGCCGGTTCCCGCCGGAGTTCCGCAACCGCATCGACCAGGTGGTGCTGTTCCAGCCGCTCATGAAGGACGAGGTGCGGGAGATCGCGCTCAAGTACATCGCCGAGGTGGCCACGACGCTGCGGCGCTGGAACAAGTCGCTGGATGTCGAGCCGGCGGCCCTGGAGAAGCTCGTGGCCGAGGGCTACAGCCTGGCGTACGGCGCGCGGTTCCTGAAGCGCGTGATCGACGACCGCATCAAGCTGCCGCTCAGCCAGCGCTGGAAGGAGGCCAGCAGCTTCCACGTGGTGGTGCGCGACGACCGGATCGTGGTGGAGGCGGTGGGCCCGAGGCTCGTCGCGACGATCGATCCGAACGCGATGGCCGTCTGACGCTCGAGCCGCCTGCTCGCCTTCATTTCCACTGCAGATATCACGGCACCGGGTCGCGTGTGTACGTGTGTACGGTGGCTCGCCAGTATTCAAGCAGGTCGTCGAGCATTCGATCGAAGGTGATCTGCGGCGTCCAGCCGGTCGCGGCCATGAGGCGGGCCGGATTCCCGACGAGGACGGGGATGTCGTGCGGCCGAAGCCGAGAGGGATCGGTCTCGACGCGCACCGCAACCCGGGATCGCTGGACGAGGCCGTCCAGGACGACGCGCATCGGGCGGCCGTGGCCCGAGGCCACGTTGTAGATCGTCGCTGGCGCGCCTTTCTCCATCAGTGACACGTACGCGCGCACCGTGTCGCGGACGTCGAGCACATCGCGTTCGGCCGACAGATTTCCCACCTTGATCACGGGATCGCCCGCCCCGTGCTCGATCAGTGCGATTTGCCTGGCGACGCCCGCCGCGAAGAAATCGGGATTCTGCCGTGGTCCCGTGTGGTTGAAGGAGCGCGTCACGATCACGTCGACGCCGTCCTCGCGGACCGCCCGTAGCCCGAGCTGTTCCTGCGCGAGCTTGCTGAGGGCGTAGGGACTGGCTGGCGCCAGTGGGGATTGCTCGTCGAGCGGCGCGGCCGACGCCGCATAGACCGTGGCAGAGCCAGGAAGCAGCACGCGGCAGCGTACGTTCGCGCGCCGCAGGGCATCCAGCAGATAGTGCGTCGTGAGGACGTTGCTCGCCATCGGCTCGGTGGCGTTGGTCCAGGAACGCGCCACGTGCGCGGAGCCCGCGCAGTGGTAGACGAGGTTCGGCTGGAGGGTCCGGATGGCCGAGCGCACGCGATCGCGGTCGAGAAGGTCCACAGGCTGCCAACTGGCCAGCTTCGAGAGCGCCCCAGGCGCTTTCGATCGCGTCCAGGCCACCAGCTCGGCTCGACCCGCGAGACGTTCGATCAGATGACTGCCGGCAAACCCCGAGGCGCCGGTGACGAGCACGACCCCCTTGTTCACGCTTCTATGCCTGGACCGCTATGCGGCCCAGAACGTGAATTTTGTACTCGCGTGCGTCGACCGCATAGCGGTCCTAGCCGCGCGGAGCGCGGCCAGAGATACTGGCAACCAGCCAAGGGGCTCCGCGGGGATATCAAGGGGCGGAGCCC
>JACQTK010000133.1 GCA_016210845.1 Acidobacteriota bacterium
ACCGACGCGCCGCCGTGGAAGCCGCTGGTCGCGTTCTGCGCGCTCGTCTCCAGCCGGAACTCCTGCGTCGCATCGGGGAACGGCAGCGGCAGGTTGAAGTTGTCATACGGGTTGTTGTGAAGCGCGCCGTCGAGGACGTACGCGACGCCGAACGACTGGCCGCCCGCGACGGCATAGCCCACGCCACCCGCGCTGCCTTGCATGCTCCGGCTGGAAGACGTGCCCGCGCGCACGGCGGCGCCGGCCAGCTCGATCAGATCGGCGGTGTTGCGCCCGTTGAGTGGCAGCTCCTCGATCCGCTCGTTCTCGATGACCCCGCCGACACTGGGGCTGCGGGTCTCCACCAGCGGCGCCGCCGCCTCGACGGAGACCGTCTCGGTCAGCTCGCCGAGCTGCAGCGTGACCGGGATGACCGGGTTGCTCCCGACTTGCAGGACGATCCCCGTCTGGGAGTACGTGCGGAACCCCGGAAGCGCCACGTCCAGGCGATAGGGACCGATCGGGAGGTTCGTCAAGGCATACGAGCCTCTTTCATCGGTGACAACCTCCCGGCGGAAGCCGGTGTCGGTCTGAACGGCCGTGACGGTGGCCCCGGGCAGGACGCCACCACTGGCATCCACGACCGTGCCGTTGATCTGGGCGGTCGAGCCTTGACCGGCAATCACGACGCCGGCGAGCAGGAACACGACGATCCACGTGGTGACCTCACGCAGCATGGGCTTCATCTGCACCTCCGCTGGGGAACAGCGATGACGGCGGCCCCTCGACAGGCTCAGGGCAGGGCTTACAGAGATATCAGTTGATGTCTGGCGCCGGAGCGTAAGGGCAGCGGGGGCGGGGGTCAATCATGTCAAACCAGGAGAAACTGTCATGAAATGACAGTATGTTTCGGGGAACTCGTCACCTTTCTTCCGTGATGTGTCCGGTCCCCGTAGGATGGCGCCTTCGCGGGCCCCGGGCGAAGGACTGACGGAGCGGCCGTTTCACCCGGAGTGTAGTCTCCTCGACCGCCTCGAGCGTTCTCTCGAGACACGCCGTGAGGTAATCCCGCATGGCCTGCGCCGCCACGGCAGGATTGCCGCTCACGACGCCGTGGGCCAGCACCTGATGTCTCAGGACGATCTCGCCGGCCGGGTGCGGCGTCGTGGGGATCCAGATCGCCGCCAGTGCACAGGTTCGGTCGATCGCCTCGCAGAGCGCGGGACAGCGGCTCCCCTCAGCGATCCACCGGTGCAGCCGCTGGTGCAGGCTGGCATGGGCCTGCCGGTCGGGCTGGGCGGCGAGGGCATCGGCCCGCATGGCCAGCCGGCGCAGCTCGGCGCGCTCATGCGCAGTGGCCACCTGCGTGAACCGGATGGCCGCCTGCACCTCGAGCGCCTCGCGGACGATGAAGTGGCCTCGCACGTCCTCGGGCGAAGGGATCCGCACGCGCGTGCCGGCCCGCGGGCGGTGTTCGAGCAGCCCCTCGTACTCGAGGCGCAGCAGCGCCTCGGTCACTGGCGGCAGGCTGGTGCTCAAGTCCGCGGCGATGGCCCGTCGCGAGATGACCTCGCCGATCATGAGGTCTCCCCGCAGGATCCGCCGCCGTACGACGCCGTAGACCTCCGCCGCCAGGCTGGTGGCTTCAGTCCCCTCTCGCACGTCGCTCCTCATCACGTGAATCTCACGTGAATCCGCCGTCCCCCACGGCGCGTGTGTCAAGTACTGACAGGATGGGATTCCGCGCCACGCCGCCTGGTTCGCGAGAAGCTGCGGGCCACCGCCCGTCTCGAGAGCAGAAAGGGTTCGAGGACCTCCAGGGCCCATCGGAGGGCCATGGCGCCGTGTGCCCGCGCCGCGCGGGCGGCCGCGGCCGGATCGCCGCCCGCGACGCGTGCGGCCAGCTCCCGATGCCAGCCAGGCGGTGCGCTCCCTGACGGCCGGTGGATCTCGGGAAGCCAAATCGAGGGTAATGCGTACGTCCGTTCGATCGCCTCGTGGAGCGCCGGGCAACGGCTGCATTCGGCGATCCACAGATGCAGCCGCTGATGCACGCTGGCGTAGGCCTGGCGGTCGGGCTCGCTGGCGAGCGCATCGACCCTGGCTGCCATCTGCAGCAGCTCCGCCCGCTCGCCACGCGTCGCGGCCTCAGCGAAGAGCGCCGCGGCTTGCGCCTCCAGCGCCTCCAGGACGATGTAGTGGCCCCGCACGTCATCGGGTGAGGGAATCCGCACGCGCGTACCGGCGCGGGGACGGTGCTCCAGCAGACCTTCGTACTCGAGCCGCAGCAGGGCTTCGGTCACCGGCGGCAGGCTCGTGCTCAGATCCGCCGCGATCTCCCGCCGCGAGATGACCTCGCCGACCGGGAGATCCCCTCGAAGGATCCGGCGTCGAACGACGCCGTAGACTTCGGCCGCCAGGCTGGTCGTGTGGGTGCCCTCTCGCACATGCCTCCTGGGGCCGACCTGAAGATCGGCCCCTACATGCGTCGGATCGCGTGGGGCGAGCCTTGTCAGGCTCGCCGGCGCGGACCTGACAAGGTCCGCGCCACGGTCACGGATGTACGCGCTAAAACTGGTACTTCACCGCGAACTGCATGATCCGGGGATCGTCCGAGCCGAGGATCCGGCCGAAGTTCCGGTTGCTCAGATTCGTCTGGGGGTTGTCCAGCCGGACGGTGTTGAGCACGTTGAACGCTTCGACCCGAAGCTCGATCTGCTGGGCGGCGCCGAACCGGAACAGACGCGCCAGCACCAGGTCGACCGACCAGCTCGAAGGTCCGCGGAACTGCCCCCGTGTCGTGTTGCCGAAGGTGCCGAGCGCCGGCTGCGCGAACGCCGCCGGGTTCAGCCAGTCGTTGACGGTCTTCGTCCCGTCCGCGTCGCCCACGAGGTTCGCCCGCTGATTGGCGACGATGCCTGTCATCGCCCGGTCCTGCCCGGTACTCACGGTCAGCGGCGAGCCCGACAGCGCGCGGAGGATGCCGTTTACGCGCCAGCCCTCCAGAATCGCCGACCCGACCCCGTCCCCGAGATCGGGCGTCTGCACGCCGGCCGTCATGTTGAGGATGTGCCGGCGGTCCTGGTTACAGTAGCCGCGGTCGAAGTCCGGGTCATCCGGCTTGGACCAGCCCGTGCCGATATTGGGCAGATCGCTCGTCGGATGCCCCTCGCACCGTGAAAGGGTGTAGTTCGTGCTGACGCTGAGCCCGCTCGGCGCCCGGCGCTGGAACGAGAGCAGCAGGCCGTGGTAATCCTGCGTGCCGCTGGCGTCGTGCAGATCGAGGCCGCTGATGAACCGCGCCTCCGTGGGGTTCTCGAACATCAGCGCCCGGCGCTGGTTGAGATTGCCCTGCGTCGAGCACACCCGGTGGAAGGTCCCATCCGGCAGCGTGCAGGGGCCGAGGCCCAGGAAGCGGCCCGGGTTGAGGGCCTTCATGTTCCAGAGGTCGTCGGTGTGGTTGCCGATGTAGCTGGCCGACACCGCCATGTTGGCGCCGACCTGCCGCTCCACCACGACGTTCCACGACTGCTTCCGCGTGTTGGACTGGTCGGGATCGATCGCGAGGTACTGGCCGAACACCGGGAAGGGCGCGTCGGCGTCGAACTCCCGCGGGAAGGGGTTGCCGCCCGGGAAGCCCGCATACGGATCGTCGAGCGAGGTGGCCGGGATCCGCACGTCGGCGCCCCACGGCGGCGCGATCGACGTATTCAGGTGGTACTGCGCGTTCACAAAGTCGTAGCCGAGCGCGTAGCCGGTCCGCAACGACGTGCGGCCGTCGCCGGTGAGATCCCACGCGGCGCCCACCCGCGGCGAGATGTTGTCCCACTGCTCGTTCATCCCCGACTGGCCGCCGACGAACCCCGCATCGCCCGGGTAGATCAAGCCGGCCGGCGCGTTCCGGAACACGCTGCTCTTCGTCCCGCGCCGGAACCGGTCGAGGTCGAAGCTGTAGATGAAGCCGTTGACGAGCTGCTGGGGGAAGAAGGGTTCCCAACGGACCCCGTAGTTCAGCGTGAAACCGGGCCCGACGCGCCAGGTGTCGCTGGCGTACAGCCCCGCGTACCACTGCTCCATGTCGAGGAAGTTCGGCGCGGCCTGGATGAACTGGCTGACGTTCCCGAGCAGAAAGTCGGCCAGCGCCAGCCCGGTGACCTGCCCGTTGATCGTGAAGCTGCCCGGCGACCGGACGTTCGCCGTGTTGAACGACGTCCACCGCGCGACGTTGGCGCCGAACCCCAGCTGGTGGCTGCCCCGGACGAGCGTCAGGTCGTCGGCGATCTGGAACGTGGTGGTGTCGAACCGCGCTTCGTTCTGCACGCCGCTGCCGATGCCGAACGCGCCCGTGACGTTGAGGATCGTGAAGTCATCCAGGTAGCTGAAGATATTGATGCCCAGATCCTGAGCGGAGAACATCGGGTGGTGCAGCCGGTGAATCTTGGTGTTGTTCCAGGCGAAGCGGAGCGCGTTCACCGTCGACGAACTGACGATCCAGGTCTCACCGAGCGTCAGCGACTGAGATGTGTTGTCGAACCCGCCGCTGGTGGTCACCAGGAGGTTGTCCGACTTGGCGAACGGCGGCGTCCGGTCGAAGGTCGTCGCAATGTAGCGGCCGAACAGCCCATGGTCCGGCGTGGCCTGAAAGTCGAGCCGGCCCACGTACTGGCCCTCGTCTTGATCGGTCGACCGTCCGTAGACCGCTTCGCCGCAGGGATCGGTCGTGGTGGGCAGGCGGCGCGTCAGCTCCAGCGCGGCCGGGCTGAAGAGCGCGGGGTCGACCCGGTTGCCGACGAACGGCGCACGTAGCGTGAGCCGCCGTCCGCACTGCGAACCCGCGATCTGCGTGAAGTCGCCCGCCAGCATGGCCGCCGTCGGCACGAAGCTGATGTTGCTCGTCGGCGTCTGCCGGATGAAGGTGCCCTGATACCCCCCGAAGAAGAACAACCGATCCGTGAGGATCGGGCCGCCGACGGTGGCCCCGAACTGGTTTCGGCTCAGGCCGTCACCCTCCCGCTCGCCGTCCGCACCGATGGCGTTGAACGGATTGGTCGCATTGAAACGGTGGTTGCGCCAGAACTCGAACGTGCTGCCGTGGAACAGGTTCGTCCCCGACCGCGTGACCGCATTGACCGACGCGCCCGTGTGCACGCCGCTGCCGGCCGCGACCGCGCCCGTCTCGACCCTGAACTCCTGCAGCGCGTCCGGGAACGGGAACGGCAGATTCAGGTTGTCGTACGGGTTGTTGTGCATGGCGCCGTCCAGGACGAACGCCGTGGAGCTGCCCAGCCCGCCGGCCACGGCGACCGCGATGCCGCCGGAACTGCCCTGCATGCTCCGCGTCGACGCCGACCCGGTCCGCACCGCGGCGCCGGCCAGCTCGACCAGATCGACCGGATTGCGGCCGTTGAGCGGCAGCTCGACGATCCGCTCGTTCTCGATGACGCCGCCGACGCTCGAGCTGCGGGTCTCGACCAGCGGCGCGGCCGCTTCGACCGACACGGTCTCGGTCAGCTCACCCAGGGGAAGGACGACGTTGATCTGAGGGTTCGCATTGACCTGCAGGACGATGCCGCTCTGCTGATAGGACCGAAAGCCCGTGAGGCTGACCTCGAGCACGTAGGGGCCGATGGGCAGGTTGGGCAGCACGTACGTCCCCGTCGCGTCGGAGAAGGCGGTTCGCACGAGCCCCGTGTCGCGCTGCGTGACCGTGACGGTGGCGCCGGGCAGGACGCCGCCGCTCTGGTCACGCACTGTGCCGCTGATCTGGGCGGTGGCGCCCTGGCCGGCCACCGCGGTCGCGGCGATCAGGAACATCACGCACGACGTTCCCACGCCATGCAGCATGCGCTTCATCTGCACCTCCCTGCGCGCCACGCACCGCGCCACGGACGGAGACGGTCGACAGCAATATCAGTTTGGCGTCAAACTATCGTGGGAATCCGGAAGCCGGTCAATCCTGTCGAGACAGGACTGGCGGCGATTACTGGCAGGATCGCTGCGGCCGGCGAGACAGTAAGGGGCGGTCCGGAGGACGCTAGGTGACGGACACGGGCTCGATGCCCGTGTACTTGAGCTTCCGCTCGCTGCGGTAGAACGTCCGGCCGCTGGCCTTCCGCAGCCGGAAGTACGGCTCCAGCACCTCGAGCGTGTGCTGCATGCCGACGGCAAGATGGGCGCGCACGGCCTCCGCCGCCGTGACGGGGTCGCCCTCGACGAGCGCCTCCACGAGATCCTGATGGCGGGTGCGCGAGTCGGTGGGCAGCGGCTTGCGCATCACGCAGAACCAGATCGTCGCCAGCGCGTGCGTCTTCTCGATGGCGTCGCACAGCGGCGCGCAGCGCGTGCACTCGGCAATCCGGCGGTGCAGCTTCTGGTGCAGCTCGAGATACAGCATCCGATCCGACTGCATCGAGAGCGCGTCGACGCGGACGGCGAGCTTGCGCAGCTCGGCGCGCTCGCTGGAGGTGGCGGCGGTGGCAAACAGCATGGCCGCCTGCACCTCGAGCGCCTCGCGGACCACGTAATGCCCGCGGACGTCCTCCGGCGAGTGAATCCGGACGCGGGTACCGGCGCGGGGACGGCTTTCCAGCAGCCCCTCGAACTCGAGCCGCAGCAGCGCCTCCGACACCGGCAGGAAGCTCATGCCCAGCTCCGCGGCCAGCTTGCGGCGCGAGATGACCTGTCCGAGCCGCAGCTCGCCGCGCAGGATCCGCTGACGGACAATCGTGTAGGCTTCCGCCGCCAGACTCGACGCTTCGACCGCTTCTCTCATCGGGCTCGCCTTGACATGATCCGGGCCGTCGGAACCCCCGAATCATAGCGCAGTCGCCACGCACGCGAAAAGCGTGGTCGGACGCGCACGCTGAAGCGTCCGGGCGTATCCGCCGCGATCGGCCATAGCCGCCGCGATGGCTAGGGCGCCGCGGGCGGCTGCGACGCGCGCCGCGCCTGATCGATCAGTCGCCGCACCGCGTCGCCGGCCGGATAGTCCGGGTGCCGCTCCAGGAGGCGCTCGAACTGCGCCACGGCCTCGTCGAGCCGCCCCTGGGCCAGCAGGGCCTGACCCCGCAGGTCGCGCGCGGCCGGGGCGGCGGGGTGGGCGGGCAAGGCCTCGAGGAAGGCGTCGAGCTCCACGACGGCCTCGGCGAAGCGGCCGTCGGCCGCCAGTTCCGTGGCGATGGCGAAGCGGGCGCCCGGATAGTCGCGGGCCGACGCGCGGAACTGCACCATCGCCTCCTCGCGACGGCCCGCCGCCACGAGCTCGCTGCCCAGCAGGAAGTGCCCCCGCCCCGAGGGCCAGCGATCGACGATGGTTCGTGCAATCGACAGGCGCGAGGCGTACTCGCGATTCCGCAGCACCGTGCCTGTCGCAAGCAGGAGACACACGACGACCGCGACCGCCACATGCCAGGGGCGCCCCTCACGTGGCTCTGCTTCCGTGGGGCGAGCCTTGTCAGGCTCGCCCGCGCGGACCTGACAAGGTCCGCGCCACGATGACGACAACCACTTGAGCCCCACATACCCCCCAACTGCCGCCAGCACGACCAGCCCAGCCAGCGGGAGGTACATCCTTCGCTCCGCCCCCACCTCCGTCGCGATCGGGACGATGCTCGATGTCGGCGCCAGCGTGATGAAAAACCAGGCGCCAAGGAATCCGAGCATGGGCCGTCGCGCCAATGCCGCCAGCACCATCAGGCCGAGCCCGACGACCAGCGCCGCCTGCGGCAGGACGTCGCCGAGGGTCAGCGGCTGCGGCAGCCCGTAGTCGAGCACGAGCGCGCGGGGCCACACCGTAAGCCACAGGTACCGGACGATTACCTGTGCCTGGTTCAGCACATACACCCAGGCGCTCGTGCCCCCGCCGAAGCCGACGGATGTGCGCGGCGTCGACAGCATCAGCGCCGCCAGCACAAGCCAGGTCGCGGCCAGTCCCACGTAGAGGCCGCGCCGCGCGCGACACGCGGCCCGCAGCGAGTCGAAGACGAACACGCGGTCGTACAGCACCACCATGACCGGCGCCGTGACCATCGATTCCTTGCACGCCATGCCCACCGCGCACGCCGCGACGGCCAGACCGGACCAGCCGCGAATGCTGCAGGACAGCGTCAGGAGGTAGAAGAGCCCCATCAGCAGCTCGGTGCGCTGCGACAGGTAGTTCACCGCCTCGGTGTGCAGGGGGTGCAGCAGCCAGACGAGTGCTGACGTCCATGCGAGGGGCAGCGACGCGCCAGGGAACCGGCCGCCGAGCCGTGGGGAGGCGAGCGAGCGCCGGACGACCCCGAACAGCGTGAGCGCGGCCAGCACATGGATCGCCAGGTTCACGAGGCGAAAGCCGGCCGGATCGAGCGCGTGGATGGCGTAGTTGACGGCGAACGACAGGTTGACGATCGGGCGTCCGGCCACCGGTGTCTCGCGCGGCGGCGACAGCGGCGTGGAAAGCGGCCAGAGCTCGCGAATGCTGCCGTTGGTGAGGAGCGACGTCTGGTCGTCGAACAGGAACGGCGCCGGCAGCGCACTCCAGTACACGAGGACCCCGGTGGCCGCGATCAGGATCGCGCGCCAGCGGACGGCCGCGCGGGGTGCCGCGCCAGCCCCGCGATCCAGGGTCGCCGCCCTCGGCCGGCTCTTCGCCCCTCGATCCCGTCTCTTTGGGCTCAATGCACCCCACCCAGAATTGGACCGCGATGCGGCACAGGCTCCGTATCCTAGCATCCGCCCGTGCCACCATCCGGACGCGTGAAAGGCATCATCTTCAACCTGTTCGAGCAGGTCGTGTCGCAGGAGCGCGGCGAGGACGCCTGGGACGACGTGCTGGCCTCGGCGAACCTCGATGGCGTGTACACGTCGCTCGGCAACTATCCCGACGCCCAGCTCGTGAAGCTGGTGCACGCCACGGCGGCCGCGTTCAGGCAGACGCCGGAGGACGTGCTGCGGCTCCTCGGCGCGCGCGCCGTACCGCTGCTGGCCGCCAAGTACCCGATGTTCTTCGAGGGCCACCTGTCGGCCCGCACCTTCCTGCGCACGCTCAACGACGTCATCCATCCCGAGGTGCGGAAGCTCTATCCGGGAGCGGACGCGGGACAGATCGAGCAGGTGCTCACCAACCTCGTCGTCAACGGGCGCGATGCGATGCCCGAGGGCGGAAAGCTGCTGGTCGAGACGAAGAACGTCGACCTCGACCGGGCGTACGTGCGGCGCCACCCGAGGTGCGGCCCGGGCCGTACGTGATGCTGGCCGTGTCGGATACCGGCAGCGGACTTCGATCCGGAGGCGCAAAGGCGCCTGTTCGAGCCGTTCTTCACCACGAAGGAGCTGGGCCGCGGCACCGGCCTCGGCCTGGCCGTGGTGTACGCGGCATCATCAAGCAGAGCAGCGGGCACATCTGGGTCTACAGCGAACCGGGACGCGGGACGACATTCAAGATCTATTTCCCCGAGGCGCTTGAAAGCATTCGTCCGGACGCGACCTATGACGAGGCGCCGGGGCCGATGCGCGGCGGAACGGAAACGGTGCTGGTCATCGAGGACGAGCCGGCCCTGCTCGTGCTGACGAGCTCGATCCTGGCCGAGCAGGGTTACGCCACGCTCGAGGCCGGGGACGGCGCCCAGGCGCTGGCGCTGGCCACCGCGCACGACGGGCCGCTCCACCTCGTCCTGGCCGACGTCGTGCTGCCCGGACTGAAGGGCACCGAAGTGGCGGAGCGAATCAAGGCGCTGCGGCCAGCCGTCAAGGTGGCGTTCATGTCCGGCTACACGGACAATGCGCTCGGCCATCACCACGGCCTCCCCTTCGGTGCGCCATTCCTTCAGAAGCCGTTCACGCCCGATCGCCTGTCCCGCTAGGCGTCGAGCTCCGCGCCATGACCACGCCAACGGTCGCCAGTCCGGCGGCAAGCCACGCCCATGCCGTCAACAGGCGGTACTCGATCAGGACGCCCGCCACGAAGGGCGCCACGATGGCCGCCATGGAGGTCAGCGACTGCGTGAGGCCGAGCACGGCGCCCTGCTCATGCCGCCCCGCCTGATACGTGATGAGGCTCGTGAGCGCGGGCCGCAGCACGCCGTTCCCGAAGCCGGCAATGACCGACGCGATCACCAGCAGAACGACGGAGGAGATGACGCCCAGGGCCGCATATCCGACGACGAGCGCGGCGAAACCCGCCCCCACGAGCGCCGCTTCCCCGAATCGCCTCACCAGGCGGCCGATCATCCCCTGGAGGATGATGGCAAGAAAGCCGACGAACGCGAACAGATAGCCGATCTCACGCGGACCAAACGGGCGTCCGTCCCACGCGAACCGCCGCTCAGCGAACAGCGCAAAGCCCGAGAGGAAGGTGGAAAACGACAGCATGAAGAACAGGAACTGGAGCAGCCGGCTGCGCAGCTCGGGACGCGCCAGATACTGCGCGTAGGTTCTCCACTTCAGCGCCTCCAGCCGGCCGCTCGACGCCGCTGCCGGCCGCGCGTCATCCTTCAGCAGCGTCGAGGTGGCCACCACGCTCGTCGCCGACATCACCGCCGCCAGGTAGATCGGCGCGTTCAAGGCGTAGCGGGCCGACAGATAGCCGGTCACCGCGGGGCCGACGAAGAAGCCGAGGCCGAAGGCGATGCCGATGAGCCCGAACGACTGCGCCCGCCGCTCTGGCGGCGTGTTGTCGGCGATGTAGGCCTGCGCCAGCGCCAGGTTGCCTGCCGTGACGCCGTCGATGATCCGCGAGAGGTAGATCATCCAGAGCGACGTCGCGCGTGCGAGCACGATGAACCCGAGGCAGGTGCCCACCTGGCTGACGATGAGCATCGGCTTGCGTCCGGCGCGATCGGAGGCGTGGCCGAGCATCGGTCCCGAGACGAGCTGACACACGGCAAAGACGGAGACGAGCAGCGTGGCCTGGAGCGGCGTGGCGTGGAAGCTCTCGGCGTAGATCGGCAGCAGCGGGATCACCAGCGTCATGCCGAACACATCGACGAGGACGATGAGGAAGACCGGGAGGAGAGAGGCCCTGGGCGGCGCGACGTCAGTGGTCACTCGGATGCGGGGCACGGCGGCGCGGTGCCCCGCGTCCGAGCGTATCAGGAACCTGGCTCCGTGTGCACGTGCTCCGGCGTCGACGGCCCGACCAGCACGGTGCCCATCAGGCCGCCGTCGGCGTGATCCAGGATGTGGCAGTGGTACATCCAGGCGCCCGGTCGCTCGTCGAACCGCACCACGAAGCGCGCCGACCCTTCGAGCGGCACGTTCACGGTGTCCTTCCACGCGAGCGGGCGCACGGGCGCTCCCTGCTCGTCGAGCACCTGAAAGAAGAAGCCGTGCAGGTGCAGGGGGTGCGACCACTTGGTGGAGTTCTTCACCTCCCAGATCTGCGTCTCGCCGAGCCGCGCCAGGATGGGACGCGCCTTCGCGAACGGCACGCCGTTGATCCCGTACTCGAACGTCCCGTTGCTTCTCTGGCCGAGCGTCAGCTCGATCGACACCCCGGTGGCGCCAGCCGTGCTCAGCGGCGCAATGGAGCGGCCAACCTGCGGCGGCGGCAGCGAGACAGGCGGCAGATCCGCGATCTCGAGCGTGAGCAGCTGCTCCACGGTGCGGAACTCGACGCTGCCGAAGCCGCGGTTGTGAAGCAACGACTGCAGCGTGAGCTGCGTGCCAGGGGCGGCGCTGGTCGTGACGATGGCGTCGGCGCGCTCGCCAGGGGTCAGCAGGAGGAACTGGTGCTCGACCGGCGCTTCCTGCAGTCCGCCATCGCCGCCGATGAGGGTGAAGGTCGCTCCTCGAAGGTCGAGCGTGAAATAGCGGCTCTTGGCCGCGTTGACGATGCGCCACCGCTGCGGCGCACCGGATCGGGCCCTCAGCGTCGGGCGGGTCCGGCCGTTGACCAGCACATGCGTCCCCTCGCGGCCGAACGCCATCGCCGTCGTCCCGCCGCTGTCGGGCTGCTCCAGCGAGCCATCCTCCATGAGGGCGATGTCGCTCAGCACCAGCACCACGTCGTCTTCGATGCCGACCGGATCCGCGGGATCGTCCGCCAGCAGCGCGCCATACAGGCCAAAGCCGACCTGCGCGGCCGACATCACGTGCGGGTGGTACCAGAAGAGGCCCGCGTCTGGCACCACGAAGTCGTAGGTGAACGAGCCACCCGGTGGGACGTCGGGCTGGGAGGCGTCTGGGACGCCGTCCATCTCGATCGGCACGCGCACGCCGTGCCAGTGGACGGTCGACGGCTGCGGCAGGGCGTTCGAGAAGCGGACGATCAGGCGGTCGCCCGCGCGCACGCGGATCAGCGGACCGGGCAGCCCGCCGTTGTACGTCCAGGCCGTGACGCGCCGGCCGGCCACGTCGACCTCGGCGACGCGGGCTTCCAGCGCGACCTCGACGATGCGGGGATCGGGATTGAGGTCGGGGGCGACGCCAGTGGAGGGGAGACCGTTCGGTCGGCCCGGCGATAGACTATGCGGTGTGGAACAACAGGCCGAACGCTTCGAGGTGGTGAAGTCTGACGAGGAGTGGCGCCGCACGCTGACCCCCCAGCAATACGCCGTGCTCCGCGGCCACGCCACCGAATACCCTGGTTCGTGCGCGCTGCTCACCGAGCACCGGCCCGGAACGTTCCGCTGCGCCGGCTGCGGCCAGGCGCTGTTCGTGGCCGACCGCAAGTTCGAGAGCGGCACGGGGTGGCCGAGTTTCTTCGAGCCGCAGCCCGGCGCCGTCGGCACGACGATCGACCGGAGCCACGTGATGACGCGGACCGAGGTGCACTGCAGCCGGTGCGGCGGCCACCTCGGGCACGTGTTCGACGACGGCCCGCCGCCGACGGGGCTGCGGTACTGCATCAACGGTGTCGCGCTGACGTTCGAGATCTTCAAGTAGGCAGTAGGCAGTAGGCAGTAGGCAGTAGGCAGTAAGCAGTAGGCAGTAAGCAGTAAGCAGTAAGCAGTAAGCAGTAAGCAGTAAGCAGTAAGCAGTAAGCAGTAAGCAGTAA
>JACQTK010000129.1 GCA_016210845.1 Acidobacteriota bacterium
GGACCTCAGCACAGCCACAGGATTGCTCGCCTCACGGTGCCGCATCTCAGCGATGTAGCGCGTCATGGCACGGTGGGCACATTAGCCGGGAGACAATATCCACCATCGGAATAGCATGGCCATGCTAACGCTCTCATCGGTTCCGGCTGAGGAAGCTGCCCCGTTCTACAAAGGACGCGGCGCCGAGCCCGGCAGGGTCATTCTCCATGACGGCGAGGAGTGGCCGCTCGAGCGCAGCGGCGACGTCGGCGAGCGGAATGCGGGAATGTTGATCTTCGTCGTCGGCCGTGAGCGCCCCGAGTACGTGCCGTGGACCGATGTCGAGCAGGTCGACCTCGACCGTCCGCCGAACGGCCATAGATGAAAGCGAGTTGAAGTCATCGGTACCGCGTCAGGCGATTCCGACTTCCAGCATCAAGCCACCACTGAGGTTTTGAGCCGTGCGATGGATGCGGCGTCGAGATAGCTCGCAGACGCGCGGAGAACGAAAGGGTACGAGGCCCGGGCGGTCTCCCGGCATGAGCGCCCGCGGACGCGCCGGGCGTGCGCCCACAGGTCCTTGGAAAACTACAGAACGGTTTTGCACAGCTACCACAGGCCCTCTCCCTTTCACCAAGGGGACATTTCTATCGAGTTAAGGATGGGGACATTTCTAACTAACGAGTCTTGACACCGGTGTTTGAGCCGATTGACTTCTCTCCGTGACGATGGCATCGTCGTCGGCCTGGACAGGACTGTGGCCCTGAGCGAGTCGGACGAACGTCTGAACAGGATTGAGCGGCGCCTGGACGCCGTGGGCAGCGAGGTCGGCCAGCTTCGCAACGAGGTGAGTGGCTTGCGTGGCGAGGTAGGCGAGCTGCGTGGCGAGGTAGGCGAGCTGCGTGGCGAGGTAGGCGAGCTGCGTGGCGAGGTAGGCGAGCTGCGTGGCGAGGTAGGCGAGCTGCGCGGCGAGGTAGGCGGGCTGCGCGGCGAGGTAGGCGAGCTGCGTGGCGAGGTAGGCGGGCTGCGCGGCGAGGTAGGCGGGCTGCGCGGCGAGGTTCACAAGCTGCGCGTCGTTGTCGAGCACCACGATACCCAGATCCGGCAGATTGCGGAGGTGCAGGCGCACCACGGCCGGAAGCTGGACGAGCACGGTCAGCTCCTCCGAGAGATCAAGGCCGAACTGGGGCCGCTCAGAGACCTGCGCGACTTCGTGGCGCGTGTCGCGTCCAATCACGAGGGCCGCCTCACGGCGTTGGAAAAACACACCGGCATTCAGCATTCGGGCTGAGACGTTCGCGCCGCTTCGTCCATCGCCTCGTTAGCCAGCCGATCGGCATGCCTGTTGTGCTCGCGGCGCACGTGCTCGAACGTCACCCGGCCGATCTGCCGGACCAGCCGCCGCGCTTCCTCGTGGAGCGGCTGCAGTCCGGGATGCTTCACGCGGTACTCGCCCCGCATCTGCCGGACGAGCAGCTCCGAATCGGATCGCACGTGGAGCGTCCCGATGCCGTGCTGCCCCGCCCAGACCAGCGCCGCGATCAGGCCGCGGTACTCCGCGACGTTGTTCGTCGCGGTGCCGAGCGCTTCCTTCAACTCCACCACGCCGCCGTCCGGCTGCTCGATGCGCACGCCGTAGCCGGCCGGACCCGGATTGCCCCGCGAGCCGCCGTCGATATGGGCGATCGCGGCGCCGCCGCGCTCGGGACCGAACAACGAGGGCTGGTTCACGGGCTCCGCGTGATGGCGGGCTCGACCGGCGGCGGCGGGGGGACGTAGTAGAGAATCCGCTGGCAGCTGTCGCACTGGATGATGGCGTCGTTCTGCCGGACCAGCTGGAAGACCTGCGGGCGCAGGCGGACGTGGCACACCGAGCAGAGCCCGTCGCGGGTGGCAGTGCAGATCGCCACACCCTTGCGGACCTTGGCCACCTGCTCGTAGAGGGCGAGCAGATGCGGCTCGAGCTCACCGAGCAGCGACGCCCGGCGCCCGGTGGCCTGCTGGAGGGCGGCTTCGACCGAGGTCAGCTCCTGCGACAGCGCCTTCTTCTCGACCTCGACCTCCCTTTGCTGCGCCGCCAACGCGGCCTCGGCCTGCTTGATGTCCGCGGCGATCGCGTCCGCCTCCATCATGCGCTCGAGCAGCTTCTCCTCGACCGCCCCGAGCTCGCTCTGGGCGGTCCCAATCTCATGCTGGATGGCCTGGTATTCGCGGTTGGTCTTGACTTCGGAGAGCTGGTCCTTGAACTTGCTGACGCGTCCCTGAAAGACCGCCGCGTCCTTTTCGAGCGCGCGGCGCGCCTCGTGGTTCTCTTTCAGACGCTGCTTGGCGGCCTCCACTTTCGACTTCGCGGCATCGAGGCGCGCGTCGGCGTCGGCCAGCCGCTGCGGATGGGCGGCGATCTTCCGCCGCGCATCCTCAATCGTCGTGTCGACCTGCTGAAGGTGTACGAGCCGTTCGAGATCAGGAGACATCAGAGAGTGATCACTCGCTTGCCAACAGGTCCACCTTCGCTGCTACGCAGCTTCGGTGGATACCCTTCGCGGGAAGGGTGGCTCGCCACCCGTAGCTCGCTCGCGTGTCACGCGAGCGAAGGGTGGGCCCGCCAGGATTCGAACCTGGGACCAACCGATTATGAGCCGGCCGCTCTAACCGCTGAGCTACGGGCCCCTGCAAGTCAAAAGTCAAAAGTGGAAAGTGGAAAGTGGAAAGTAACTGGCTGGCCACCCGGACGCACTTTTCAACTTACTTTCCACTTTCCACTTTTCACTTTTCACTTCTTCAGGTGCGTCCTTCCAAGAAGGCCTTGAGCTTGCGCGACCGCGACGGGTGACGCAGCTTGCGCAGCGCCTTGGCCTCGATCTGCCGGATGCGCTCGCGGGTCACGGCGAAGTT
This sequence comes from Acidobacteriota bacterium, assembly GCA_016210845.1. Classification (GTDB taxonomy): domain Bacteria; phylum Acidobacteriota; class Vicinamibacteria; order Vicinamibacterales; family UBA2999; genus JACQTK01. The sequence continues at coordinate 2,875 of JACQTK010000129.1, forward strand.
CTGGCCCACCTCTTCGAGGGTGTGCTCGCTGCCGTCGCCCACGCCGAACCGCATCTTGATCACCTTCTCCTCGCGGGGCGTCAGCGTCTTGAGCACCGCCTCGGTCTGTTCCTTCAGGTTCAGATTGATCACGGCTTCCGCGGGCGACACGATGTTGCGGTCCTCGATGA
>JACQTK010000144.1 GCA_016210845.1 Acidobacteriota bacterium
GCCGCCGCCGCCCCCGCCGCTCGTGATGAGGGTATCGGCTTCGGGAACCGCCTGGCGGACCATCTCCTCGAGCTGCAGCATCACCGCCTCGGTCCGCTCCACGCGCGTGCCGACCGGCAGCTCGGCGTTCACGTTCACCTCGCCCTCGTCGGTCTGCGGCAGCAGCTCGGTCGAGAGCATGGGATACAGCGTCACGGCAAGGACGACGGACGCGGCTGCACCGAGGAGCACGGTCGGCCGGTGCGCCAGCGCGAGATGCAGGAAGCGGCGGTAGCCATCGTCGACGTGCTCGAGGGCCCGTTCGCTGGCCCGATAGAACGTACCGAAGACGCCCCTCCGCGCCGCCTCCTGGTCCGGCGTCTTCAGCCAGCGCGAGCAGAGGACGGGCACGACCGTCACGGCAACGAACAGCGACATGGCCAGCGAGAACATCACCACGAAGGCGAGCTGGCCGAAGAGGATGCTGGACGTGCCCGAGAGGAACAGCAACGGGACGAACACGGCGATGTGCGTGAGCGTCGAGGCGAGGATGGCGGACCACACCTCGTCGCTGGCCTCGATCGCCGCCTGCATCCGGTCCTTGCCCATGTGAAGGTGGCGGTTGGTGTTCTCCAGGACGACGATGGCGGCGTCGACGATCATCCCGACGCCGAGCGCCAGGCCGCCAAACGTCATCGTGTTCAGCGTGAACCCGCCGAAGTAGAGCAGCGCGAACGTGCCGATCACCGAGATCGGGATCGACACGCACACGATGAGCGTCGACCGGAGGTCGCGCAGGAACGCGAAGATGATCAGCACGACCAGTACGCTGCCGGTGAGCGCGTGCTCGCGGACGTTGTTGATGGCCCGGTCGATGAATCGCGCCTGGTCGTTGGTGACGAGCACGCGGATGCCCGGCACCTCACGGTTGATGCGCTCGGCCTCGGCGCGGATGGCGGAGGCAACCGCGACCGTGTTCTCGCCCGTCTGCTTGTTGACCTGCATACGGACGCCGGGCCGGCCGTCGATGCGCAGGAAGGACAGCCGGTCCTCGGTGGAGTCGACGACGTCCGCGATGTCGCGGAGGTACACGGGCACGCCTGCCCGCGTGAGCACGACCAGGTTGCGGATGTCGTCGAGGCTCGTGAACTGGCCCTGGCTGCGCACCAGGTACGTCGAGTCCCCCTGGTTCACCTGGCCGAGCGGCGTGTTCTGGTTCTCCTGCCGGATGGCCTGGACGATGCGATCGACCGAGAGGTTGAGGGCCGTGATCTTCTCGCGGGAGAGCTGCACGTGAATCTGGCGGCGAAGGCCGCCATTGACGGTGACGGCGGCGACGCCCGCCACGCGCTCGAGCCGCGGCGCCAGCTCGTTCTGCGCCACCTCGCGCAGCGTGACCGGGTCGAAGTCGCCCTCCACCGCCAGGTTGATGATCGGCTGCGCGTTCGAATCGAACTTGAAGATCTGGGGGTTGTCGGCCTCCTGCGGCAGACGCCCGCGGATGCGGTCGAGGCGCGTGCGCACCTCATCGGCCGCCTCGCTCATGTCGGTACCCCAGTTGAAGCTGAGCCGGACGTTGCTCGACCCCTCCGACGAGGTGGAGTTCACCTGGCGCAGCCCCGCCACGGCGCCGACGGCCTGCTCGATCGGACGCGTCACGAGCTGCTCCATCTCGAGCGGGCCGACGCCGCTGTAGTTGACGCTGACGCTCATGGTCGGCTGCTGGATCTCCGGCATCAGGTCGACGGGCAGGCGCGTCAGCGAGATGGCGCCGAGCAGCACCACCACCGCGCTCAACATGAACATCGTGACCGGGCGTTCAATCGCAAGACGAGGGATGCTCATAACGATTCCTGTCGGTGAGGAGAGCGTGAGAGGTCGAACCAGCCAAGGGGCCGTCCCGCGATACCCCGGCAGCACCCCTTGGACCGCTATGCGGCTCCTCACACCTGACACGGTTGGCGGCCGCATAGCGGTGCGATTACGGCTGCTGTCCACTCTGTTGATTCTGTTGATTCCCCGCGGCGCCGCCGCGGCGGCCCCGGCGTCCGGTGCCTGGCTGCCCGCCGGCTGCCTCGCCACCCTGCCGGCCGCGCCGCCCGTCGACCTGCGGCGTCGCCGACGCCCCGCCCGTCGCGGCTGCTGACGCCGGGGCATCGCCCGCGGCGGCGGGCCCCGCGGCTGGTGCACCGGCCACCGGCCCACTGGGCCCGTCTTTCTCGGCCACGATGACGCGGGCACCGTCCTGCAGCGCGGCGGCGCCGACGGTGACGATCCGCTCGCCTTCGTTGACGCCGTCGAGGATCTCGATCTGCGTCCGCTCCTCGATGCCGACCCTGACGGATCGGAACGTCACCGTGCTGTCGGCGTTGGCCAGGAGCACGCCGCGGCGTCCGCCGAGATCGACCACCGCGTTGGCGGGCACCACCAGCGTCTCCTTGCGCTGATCGGTGGTGATGCTGATCCGCGCGTACATCCCGGGCTTCAGGCGGAAGGCGGGGTTGGGAATCTCGATCTCGATGGGCGCCGTGCGCGTGGCCGGATCGAGGACGGGCGCCACCCGCGCGATGCGCCCGGTGAAGACCTCTCCGGGATACGCGTCGACCTCCACCCTCGTCTCGTCGCCTGCCTGGATCTGCTTCAGGTCCTTCTCGATGACGTTGACGACGAGGCGGACGCGGCCGATGTCGACCACGTCGACCACGGGCGCGTTCTGGCCGACGAAGGCGCCAGGGTCCACCGCGCGCCGCGCGACGAAGCCGTTGACCGGCGACATGATGTTCGTGTTGGCGAGGTTGATGCGCAGCTCCTCGAGCCGCGCCGTCGACTGCGTGTTCTGGGCGCGCGCCAAGTCGAGCTGCGCCACCGCGGCCTGGTAGCGCGCCTCGGAGTCGTCGAGCGTCTGCTTGGGCAGCAGCTGCCGCGCGAAGAGGTTCCGCGAGCGCTCGACGTTGGTCTGCGCGAGGTTCAGGTCGGCCTCGCGCTGGCGGATCGTCGCCCTCGACACCTCGAGGGCCGCCTCGCTCTGCTTGACCTGCTCCTGCAGCTCCAGGTCCTCGATCTTCGCGATGCGCTGCCCCTTGGTGATCCGGTCTCCCAGGCGAACGTAGATCTCCTGCAGGCGTCCTGCGGCCCGCGGCACGACGGCGACGGTGGCATCGCCGACGAGGTTACCCACGCCGGTGAGCTGCTGGGCCACCGTGCCGCGCGACACGAGGGCCACTTCGACCGTCATCGGGCCCGTCGGACCGCGGCCCCGCCCTCCGCGGCCGCCGCCGAAGGCCCCGCCGCCGAAACCGCCTGGGCCGAAGCCGCCGCCCCCCTGCGGCCCGCCTCCCGCGTCGGCCTGCGCGTTCTGGCCCTGCGCGGCCTGCGCGGGCTCGCGCGTGAAGACACCGGAATAGACCGCCACGCCCGCGAGCGCGGCCAGACCCAGGACGACGATGACAAGCTTCTTCATGAACTCCCTGTAGGGCACGGCGCCGCCGTGCCCCTACGCCCCTAGTTGCCGCCGCCGGCGTTGATCGTGGTGATGCCGCCGCCGCGGCTGGCGGGCGCTTCCTGCACCCGCTGGAAGTCGACCAGCGCTCTCCGGTAGTCGAGCAGCGCGCGCAGCTCCGAGTTCTGGGCCGTGGCCAGATCGCGCTGCGCCTGGACGACGAAGAAGTTGGTGGAGAGGCCCACGTCGAACCGGCTCTGCTCCGCCTCGAGCCGCGTCTGCGCCAGCTGCCGCGCCGCCGACGCCGCCTCGTACCGCCGCAGGCCGTTGTCCACCTGCAGCGCCGCGTTGGTCACCTCGGTGGCCACCTGCAGCTCCAGCGCGCGCAGCTGCGCGGCCGACTGGTTGAGCTGCACGCGCGCCCGGGCGTAGTTGGCCTCGGCCGCGCTGGCGCCAATGGGGTACGAGAGGTTCAACTGAAGGTTCCAGTTGGGATAGTTGCGGCCCGTGAGCGTGCGCAAGGCGTCGCCGTAGCCGCCCGGCAGCGTCCCGACGATGATGCTCGTGACGCCGCTGCCCTGGCGGCGGTACTGCGTGCCGCCCAGCCCCTCGGCGCCATAGCTGGCCGTGAGGTCGAGGTTCGGCAAGGTCTGGTTGCGCATCAGGCGCATCGTGATGTCGTTGCTCTGGATCTGCCGCCGCGCCTGCTCGAGGTCCGCCCGGTTCTCCAGCGCCCGGCGCACCGCGGCCTCGACGTCGAGCGGCTCGGGGGCGAACACCGGGCGATCGACTGGATTGATCGACGCGCGCCAGAGCGGATCATCGGTGCCGTTCACGAGCAGACGCTTGAGCGCCAGCTCGGAGGTCCGCCACGTGGCCTCGGCCTGGGCCACCGCCTGCCGCCGCGTGGCGGCCTCGGCTTCCGCCTGCACCACGTCGAGCGGCGCCATCGTCCCGATCTCCACCCGCGTCCGGTTGTCCTCGACCAGCTTGTCGGCGAGCGCCAGCGATCCCCGCGCCACCTCGACCGCCTGCAGCGCGTAGAGCAGCTCCCAGTACGTATTGCGGACGTTGGCGAGCGTCGTGGCGATCGTGCCGCGGAGCTGGATTTCCGAGATGTCGCGGCTGATGGCCGTCACGCGGAGCTGCTGGCGGTTGTTGTCGATCAGGAAGCCGCGCAGCATCGGCTGCGTGTAGGTGAAGTTGAACGAGCTGTTGAACAGCGGGTTGTAGTTCGCGAACAGGTTCGACGATACCTGCTTCTGGTTGTTGAACTGGAGCGTCGTGCTGCCGCCGAACCAGGGCAGCGCCTGCGAGATCCCCGCGTTGTAGGTCGTGAACTCGTTGCCGACCACCGTGCCGCCGTTCAGCGTGCTCGTCGGCGGCTGGACGCGCGAGCGCTGGCCGAAGGTGGACGTCGCCGTCGGCCGGTACGCCGCGCGGATGCGCGCGATGTTCAGGTCGAAGGTCTGCGGGTTCAGCCGCTCGACGGCCAGCTCCAGGTTGCGCTCGAGCGCACGCGCGGTCGCCTCCTGCAGCGTGAGATCGACCATCGTGCCCGGTGGCGGCGGCGCCACGGTGGGCCGCGTCTGATCGGCGTCGGCGCGTGCGGCGACGAACTGCTGCGCGGCAATGCGCGCGATCTCGTCGAGACGGGCGCGATCCGCGGCATCGCCTTGTGCGGCGGCCGGATGAGCGATGAGCAAGAGGGCGCCCGTGAGCAGGAGGGCCCCAAACCGCGTGCGCGTGGCCAGCTTGGTCATAAATTCGGCTGTGGAAGGGCAGGTAGGGTCGTCGTTATCGGGGATTCGGCTGCCGCCCGCGATCGCGGTCCCGCTGCTCCTGCGCCAGGGCCGTAAACGTCGCCCACTGGTCCCTGGTCAGGCTTCGCCGCATCCCCAGCAGCATCATCGTGCGCGCCTTGTTCAACTCGGCCCGGGCCGACTCGACCACCTCGACCTGCCCCATCACTTCGGTGTCGTCGGCCTGCTCGACCAGCCGGTCGAACAACCGCTCGGCCTTGTCGAGCGCCTCCATGCGCTGCCGGAGCATCGGCTGATGCTTCTGAAAGATCTCCTCGAGCCGCGCGCTCTGTTCGGCCGTCAGACCCAGCTCCCGCTGGAAACGGTCGTCCAGCCACCACTTACCGCGCTGAGCCGAGATCGGCACGGCCAGGAACAGGAGAATCAGGGCTGCCAGCGCGGCCGCCCGGCGCGCGAAGATTTTCGAGACTTTCATAGCGGACTTGCCTCAGAATACGCCAGCTGGGTTTGTGACGTTTACTGCCATCGTTGCAAACACATACAGATACCATGCGTGGGGCGGCAGCAGGGGATTTTTCTCGACCGGCGGCCCTCTGGTGGCATGGCCCTTGCGCGACCGATTCCGGTGCGCGACGCGCCCTTGGGAAGGGGATGCAGGTATGAGACGGTTCTGGATACTCACGGTGATCCTGGGGACGCTGCTGATGGGACTGGCGGCGGCGCAACAGGGGTTCTCGCTGAGTGGCCGCATCGGGGCCACGGATCAGGAGGCGCAGGAGGGATACTTCGCGATCGACAACCAGACGATGATCGTGGTGAAACCGGGCAGCGACTTCCATGCGTACCTGCGGTCCAGGGTCGGCCAGCGCGTCCGCATGACCGTCGAACCAGACGGGGAATCCGAGTAAGCCGGCGACCCGCACGGGGCCGCCCTGCGTACGTCGGCCGGGCCTTCCGCCTTCGCGTAAAGCTTCGGCGGACCGCCAGGACAGTTCGCGGAAGCGAACTGTCAAGCAGCACTGGCATGTCGGGTCGCGCAGCGACCCGACCATGGCGGAGGCGGTTACGGCCCGGCGAGATTCGCCAGCTCGTCGAGCCTGCGGATCGCCGCGCCGACCAGGTTGTCGGGCGTCGATGCGCCGGAGGTCAAGCCGACTGCCACGGTTCCGTCCGGCAGCCAGCCTCCCGTGATGACTTCCCGCTGCTCGTTGAGCGGCTTGTGCCGAATCTCGGTGGCCGACACCAGCCCGTCCGGATCGGCGATGTGGTAGGTGGACAGTTCGCGCGCACAGATGCGCGCGAGATTGTACGTGTTGCTGCTGTTGAAGCCGCCAATCACGATCATCAGGTCCACCTTCCGCCCGGCGAGCAGCTCGATGACCGCGTCCTGCCGATCTTGCGTGGCACTGCAAATCGTGTCGAACGCGCGGAAGCGCGTGGCCAGCTCGGCCTCGCCGTAGCGATCGCGCACGGCGGCGCGGAACATCTCCCCGATCTCGAGCGACTCGGAGCTGAGCATCGTGGTCTGGTTGGCGCACCCCACGCGCTGGAGATCGCGGTCGGGATCGAAGCCCGGCGACACGGCCCGCTCGAAGCGCCGCAGGAACGCCTCGGCGCTTCCGCCCGTGCGAAGGTAGTCGCAGGCAACCGCGGCCTCCTCGCGGTTCAGGACCACCAGATAGCGGCCTCGGCCGGTGAGCAGCGCCTGCGAGGCCGTGGCGCGCGTCTCCTCGTGCCAGTACTTGCCGTGAATCACGGAGGTGAAGCCCTCGGACGCGTACCGCGTGACGTTCTTCCACACGTTCAGCACCGAGCCGCACGTCGTGTCCACCAGCGTGCACCCTCGGCCCTGCAGCTCGGCGAGCAGTTCCAGGGTGACGCCGAAGGCGGGGAGGATGACCACGTCGTCGGGCGTCAGGCGGTCCAGCGACTGGCCCGGATCGCTCAGAAAACGGATGCCTTGCGACCGGAGCTGGTCGTTGACGTGCGGGTTGTGAATGATCTCGCCCGTGAGATAGACCTGGCGGTGCGGGAAGCGGCGCCGCGCCTGGTAGGCGTAGTCGACGGCGCGATCCACGCCGTAGCAGAACCCGAACTCGCGAGCCAGATGGATGGTCAGACGGCCCGACTGATAGCGGAACCCCGCCTCCTTGACCGCATCAACGAGATCGCTGTGATAGCTCTCGGCGAGCACCCCGGCGACCTCGTGCTTCAAGTCGAGGCCCTTCCGGAAGATCAGAGGCGGCACTAGCGGGCCGATACCTCCCAGACGCGCGGGGTGAGATCGTCGAGCGGACGCAGCGCCCGGCCGGCGGAACCCTGGGTGGCCAGCTCCAGCTGGCCCAGGAATTCCTCTTCGGTGAGCGTCGTGGACACGGCCCGCAGCGCGGGCGCGCCTGCCGCCGGCCGCGGACGGGACGAGACGACTTGTGCCAGCGGTGCCTGGCCAGGCAGGTCATGCACCAGGTGTCCGGCCAGCAATCCAATCACCATGCCTGCTGCGGCCGCGCCCGCCATCCAGCGCATACCGGGTCGTGCGCGCGGCCCCGGCGGCTCCACGGCATGCGTCGCGGGAAACGCGATCACGCGACCGGGGCGGCCGTCCTGGGCGAGGCGGTGCAGAATGCGCGCCTGCTGGCGGGCGAGCCGTTCGGCCGGAAACGCCGCATCGGCTTCGGCAACGACCGTGTCGGTGACATCGGTCAGCATCTGCGCGATGTCGGCGCGACGCCCCACGCAGTCGGGGCAGACATCGAGATGCTGCCGCTCGCGCGCCCCGAGGGAGCGGTCCAGGCAGATCTCGATGAGCTGGTCGTCCGACAAATGCCCGTGGGCCATGATCATCGCTCGTGCTCCAGGAGCCGCCGCAGCTTGCGGATGGCCCGGAACAGATGCACCCGAACCGTCGCTTCGCTGAGGCCCAGCGCCTGGCTGACCTCGCTCGTGCTGTGCTCCGCTACCTGGCACAGCGTGAACACCGTTCGCTGCCGCTCGGGCAACTGTTCCACCGCCGCCGCGATCTGTCGGCCCCGCTCGGCGGCCACCAGCCGCGCTTCGGGGCTCGGGTCCGGGGCAATCGGCTCGTGCGACACCGTATCGCCCGCGGGAGACATCGGCACTGCCCACCGGAGCCGCCGGCCGCGCGCCTTGCGGAGGTCGAGGCACCCGTTCACCAGGATCCGCGTGAACCAGACCTCGAAGGGCAGGTCTTCGCGGTAGCTGGCGATATGGGTGAACACCTTGACGAAGGCGTCCTGCACGGCCTCGTCTGCGTCGTGCACGTCCCGCAAGTACTGGTACGCGATGCGCACCGCGCGCCGCTGCTGGAGCGCCACCAGGTCCGCGAAGCGCTCCCGGGCGGCGTCGCGCGCGCCCGACATGACGAGGGCCTTGACGTCGGCCGCGATCGCCGAATCCTTCGACAGCGGCGGTCCCTGAACCGGAGAGCCGGCCGCGGCTGGTGCCGCCACGCGTCGGGGAGGCGTTCTGGGCATATATACGTCGGAAGGAAGCAGCCGTTTACCGCGTTTTAACAATCTTGATAAGGGGTTAACAGCACCGGCTTTAGCCCTCTTCGGCCCGGTCATGATACCTCAGGTCACGGACCGCTGTGCGGCCCAACTCCGAATTCCATGCCCGCAGCCCGACCGCATAGCGGTCCCAGGCGCGCGGAGCGCGGCAGAAGAGACCGGAACCAGCCAAGGGGCTCCGCGGGGATATCAAGGGGCGGAGCCCCTTGGCTGGTTGAGTTGACTCGATTCTGACTTGGCCGGTACGATGCTCTTTTCCGGCGCGGCAACGTCGACGCAGCGTACATCTGGGAGTCATCACACAATGAGCACGCAGCTTGAGCGGGCGCACGGCCTCGAGGCCTTGGGCATCGTACGGTCGGGACGCGTCCACTGGAACCTGTCCCCCGCCGTGTTGTACGAGGCGGCGATTCAGGGCGGCGAGGGCATCCTGGCGGCCGAGGGGCCGCTGGTGTGCCGCACCGGCCAGCATACCGGGCGCTCGCCCAACGACAAGTTCATCGTCCGCGAGCCGTCGAGCGAGCCGCACGTGCACTGGGGGAGCGTGAACCGGCCGATCGCGGCCGACACGTTCGACGCGCTGCATCGCGACATGATGGCGTATCTCCAGGCCAAAGAGCTCTACGTCCTGGACGCCTGGGCGGGCGCCGACCCTACGTACCGCCTCCCCATCCGCATCGTCAACGAGTTCGCCTGGCACAACCTCTTCGCCCGCAACATGTTTCTGCCCGAGGACGATCCGGTCAAGCGCGCGGAGCACCTCCCGCAGTTCACGGTGATCGACGCGCCCAGCTTCAAAGCCGATCCGGCGCGCCACGGAACGCGCTCGGACGTGTTCATCCTCGTGCACTTCGCCCGTAAGCTCGTCCTGATCGGCGGCACCAGCTACGCGGGCGAGATCAAGAAGTCGATCTTCACGATTCTCAATTACACTCTGCCCCTGCAGGGGGTGCTGTCGATGCACTGCTCGGCGAACGTCGGCAGCGACGGCGACACGGCGCTGTTCTTCGGCCTCTCGGGCACGGGCAAGACGACGCTGTCGAGCGACCCGCTGCGGGGGCTCATCGGCGACGACGAGCATGGGTGGAGCGACCAGGGGGTGTTCAACTTCGAGGGCGGCTGCTACGCGAAGGTCATCCGGCTGTCCGCCGAGGCCGAGCCGCAGATCTACTCGACCACCCGCCGCTTCGGCACGATCCTGGAGAACGTGGTCGTCGATCCCGAGACCCGCGCGCTCGATCTCGACGACGATTCGCTGACCGAGAACACGCGCGGCTCCTATCCGATCTCGTTCATCGACAACGCCATTCCCACGGGGCGCGCGGGACATCCGCGGAACGTCGTGATGCTGACGGCCGACGCCTATGGTGTGCTGCCGCCCATTGCGCGGCTCTCTGCCGACGGCGCCATGTACCACTTCCTGTCGGGCTATACGGCGCGCGTCGCGGGGACCGAGAAGGGCGTGACGGAGCCGAAGGCGGCGTTCAGCACCTGTTTCGGGGCGCCGTTCCTGCCGCTCAACCCCAACGTCTACGCCCGCATGCTGGGCGAGAGGATCGCCCGTCACACGGCGCGCGTCTGGCTGGTGAACACGGGCTGGACGGGCGGGCCGTACGGCGTCGGCACGCGCATGCGCATCGCGCACACGCGGGCCATGATCACCGCCGCGCTGAGCGGCCAGCTCGACGGGGTGAGCTACCGCGTCCACCCCATCTTCAACGTCGACGTGCCGACGACGTGTCCGGGCGTGCCCGACGCGGTGCTGGATCCGCGCAGCACGTGGCCGAAGCCCGAGGCGTACGACGAGCAGGCCCGGAAGCTCGCGGCGATGTTCGTGGAGAACTTCAAGACGTTCGAGCGCGACGTCGCGCCGTCAATAGTCGCGGCTGGGCCGCGGCTGTAAGAAAGGCCCCAGGCACACTTGGGCCTTGAGCCTTGAGCCTTGGGCCTTTATGTACGAGCCCGTCATCGGCCTGGAGATCCACGCCCAGCTGCAGACGCGGACCAAGATCTTCTGCGGCTGCGGCACGGCGTTCGGCGCCCCGCCGAACTCCCAGGTCTGCCCGGTGTGCCTCGGCCTGCCTGGCGCGCTGCCGGTCCTGAACCGCCAGGCGGTCGACTACGCCATCAAGACGGCGCTGGCGCTCGGCTGCGACCTTCAGCCCGCCTCGATCTTCGCGCGCAAGAACTACTTCTATCCGGACCTGCCGAAGGGCTACCAGATCTCGCAGTACGAGCGGCCGCTGGCGCTCGGCGGCGGGCTCGCCATCACGGCGGGAGGCGGGACGCGGCACGTCCGCCTCACGCGCATCCACATGGAGGAGGACGCCGGCAAGTCGCTCCACGAGGGCTTTCCGGATTCGGACCGCCGCACCTACGTGGACTACAACCGGAGCGGCGTGCCGCTCATCGAGATCGTCACCGAGCCCGACATGCGCTCGGCCGCGGAGGCCGCCGAGTTCTTTGCGCGGCTCCGCGACATCCTCGTGTGGCTCGGCGTCAACGACGGCAACATGGAAGAGGGGAGCCTCCGCTGCGATGCCAACGTGTCGGTGCGTCCGGCCGGCGAGGCGCGGTTCGGCACGAAAGCCGAGGTGAAGAACGTCAACTCGTTCCGGTACCTGCAGAAGGCGCTCGAGTACGAGATCGAGCGCCAGATCGAGGTGCTCGACTCGGGCGGGCGCGTCCTGCAGGAGACGCGCCTGTGGGACACGGCCACCGCCCGCACCCACTCGATGCGCAGCAAGGAGGAGGCGCACGACTACCGCTACTTTCCCGAGCCCGATCTGCCGCCGCTGGTCGTCGACGCCGCCCGCATCGACGCGGTGCGTGCGGCCATGCCGGAGCTGCCC
>JACQTK010000013.1 GCA_016210845.1 Acidobacteriota bacterium
CAGGGAGCTGGCGCAGCTATGTGTATGAGCTTGCCCGACCGGGCGTTCAGGGGATTCGGCCTGCCACCGGCCGATAGTTCCCGCGGGGGCTAAAGCCCCCGCGCTACAGGCGGATGCAGCTGCGCCGCCTCTCCAGGTGTAGAGCGCAGGCTTCAGCCTGCGCGGCCAATCGCGTAGAGACTTCGATCCGTGCGAATGTACCACCGGCCGTCGACCAGCGCCGGCGAGGCGAGCGTACGCTCGGCCAGGCGGTTCACGCGCACCAGATCGAAGGTCGGCCCCGCCCGCAGGACAAACGTCTCTCCCTCGTCGTTCGTGAAGAAGATCTTCCCATCGACCGCCACGGGCGACGCCGAAAATCCTTCCCGCCGTGCCACGCCGAGGCGGCCCTGCCAGAGCGCGCGGCCCGTGGTGGCCTCGAGCGACGTGACGATGCTCGTCATGTCGTTGACCATGTAGAGCTGCGCACCGTAGAGGATGGGCGACGGCACGAACGGGGAGCCGCGCGGACTCGTCCAGGCCATGTGCGTCCGCGTCACGTCGCCGCTGCCCCCTGGCTTGATGGCCAGCGTCGGACCGGCCCGTCCCGAGGAGCAGAACACCATGCCGTAGCCGACCACGGGTGTGGGAATGACCTCGTACGTCGTGCCGCTGCACCGCCAGAGCTCGCGGCCGCGCTCGGGATCGTACGCGTACACGCGCTGCTGGCCGTTGACGATGATCTCGTCGTGATCGACAACGCGGACGGCGATCGGGGTGCCCCAGCCCACGCTGGCCTGCCGCGGCGTGCGCCAGACCTCCTGGCCCGTACGCGTGTCGAAGGCGGCAATGAAGGAGCCCGAATACTGATCCTGGTAGAGGATGATCCGGTCCTTGTAGAGCAAGGGCGATCCCGCGGTGCCGTGATACGCATTCATCGGACCGAGATCGCGGTGCCACACGATCTTCCCGTCGAAATCGAGCGCGAGCAGTCCTCGCGTTCCGAACGAGACGTACACGCGCTGGCCGTCGGTCGCGGGCGTGGCCGACGCATGCCCGTTCTTGAAATGCGCGCTCGAGCCCGTTCGGCCCTGCGGCGCGAACGTCTCCCACAACTTGGCGCCATCGGACCGCCGGAAGGCCAGCACCGAGAGGCGGCGGCCGCCGTCGTAGGCGGTGGTCAGAAAGATGCGATCGCCCCAGACGATGGGCGACGAGTTGCCGTCGCCGGGCACGGGCGTCTTCCACAGCACGTTCTCGGTAGGCGACCAGGCGTCGACGTAGGTGCGCCCCGCCACCAGCCCCTGGCCCGACGGCCCGCGCCAGCGCGCCCAGTACTTCGCGGCCTCGCCCTCGTCAGCAATCATGCGGACGGCGGACTCGGCGGGCGCCTGGCCGATGATGCGTTCGGTGGGCCACAGGAGCAAGGCCAGCACGGTGAAGGTGGCGAGCGGTCGCATCACGGCCAATGGTACCTCCCTTCCCTTCGCGCTCGCCTCGGCAAAAACGTCAAACCCGTTTGACGTTCCGTCGTACTCGCGAGCGCTTCAGTCCGCGGATTGCCTCGAAATTCGAGCGGCACGATTCTGGCTCACCTATCTGGGTCGCTGGGTCGCTGGGTCGATGAGTAGCTCGGTTCCCCTCCACAACCCAGCAACCGAGCAACGTCCCGCCCGGAGTCGACGATGGTAGGATTAACGTCTGAGCAGCGGCAGATGCTGATGGACAAGCTGCCCGATGCTGCGAACTTGGCATTGGGGGCGCTTGTGTTCGGCCAGTTCCTCGGGGATCGGCCCTTCTCGCTGCTCCTAGGCGTTACGGGGGCCGTTGGGTGGGTGGTGGTGCTTGCCTGGGCCTTTTGGCTTGGCCGACGCGGACGAACATGAGTGACGACCTAGCGTTTGTCCTGATCATCTTCGGGGGCATGGTGCTGTTCGCGACGGTCATCGGGATCTACGATCTGCTCGCCGAACGCCAGCACCGCCGCGAGCGCGAGCGGGACCGCGCGGCCTGAGCGGCCCGCAGACTACTCCGTCGGTCGCGGGCGCAGCGCGCCGATCACCTTCCCCAGAAACTCGTTGACCCAGGAGATCTTTCGAGCGATTCAGGCCGTGCGAGATGACGCGTCGCTGCCGGCCGGCCCGGCGCCCCTCGCGCCGTGAGGTCCCGGAACGCCCGCAGCGCCGCGTCGAACTGCTCGTGCGCCTTGTCGATATAGATGTGCGCCTCGTCGATGTAGCCGTCGGTCGACGTGGACCAGACCCGGTTGAGGTACCGCTCGCCCGCGGCGAACGGGTTCATCACATCGGCATAGGCCTGCAGCCCGTAGCTGTGCGCGAGGGCCTCGCGCGCCTGGACGAAGTCGTCGAGCGGCCGCGCGAACTCCTCGTCGATGCGCTGCCGCAGGTCGTAGACGTCCACCTCCCGCTTGGCTCGCGCCAGCGCCGCCGCCCGCGTCACCACGTCCGCCAGGCTCCGCTCGAGGCTGCCGATGTTGGCGGCCAGCGTCGCCTCGTGGCGGGCGGCGCGGCGGAGCACGGTACGCACCAGGGCCACGCCGACGATGCGGGCCGCGAGCGCCGCCACGTAGGACGCGACCGGCACGCCCTCCTGCCGCACGACGGCCGCGTACGAGCCGCCGAGGAAGCCCGCGACGATCGACAGATACCCGAGCGCCTGCATCTCCCCGCCCTCCTCAGCCGAACACCACGGCCAGCGAATAGCCGACGCCGATGAGCGCCTCGCCGACGATGAAGCCGGCCGCAATCGGCACCCCCGTGTCCTCGCTGACGGCGCGGCCGGCGTAGCGATCGCTGGCCACCCGCAGCAGGGTGCCACTGGTATAGGTCAGCACGATGTTGAACGGCAGATAGAAGCCCAGGCCGACCAGCACCCCGAGGCCGCCGATGCCGCTGGACGACAGGAGCGCACCCAGGCCGGCGCCGGCGAGGTACTTGTCCATCGGCACGTCGCCGCCCAGGATGCCGCGGATGACACTGGCCAGCGCCTGCCCCTGCGGGGCCGGCAACCGTTCGCTGCCCATCCCGTACGCCTGGTGCAGCACGACGATCAGCCCCATGACGAGAATCGGCCCCAGCCAGGTGCCGAGCAGCTGCGCCACCTGCTGCCGGCGCGGCAGCGCGCCCACCAGGTACCCCGTCTTGAGGTCGAGCATCAGGTCGGTGGCCTGCGCCATGGCCACGCACATCGCCGCGCCCACGACGATCGACGCCACCACCGTGTCGCGGTTCGACAGGCCGCTGGCGACGAAGATCAGGATGGTGACGCCGATGAGCGTCATCCCCGACAGCGGCGACCAGTTGGTGCGGCCGATGCACTCGGCCAGCACGACGCCGGCCACCCAGATCCACAGCGTCCCGAGCAGCGCCATGCTCAGCCCGCGCACCACCCCGACGGCCGGCACGGCGACAACCGAGATCACCGCCAGCAGCAGGAACGCGGCCCCGACCGCCCCGTAGAGCAGCGAGATCGGCATCTCGTCGTGCGACGCCACCGCGCGTGTCCGGGCCGCCGACTGCATGGCGCGGACCGCGGACAGGACGAGCGGAAACGCCAGCGCGATGCCGGTGAGCGCACCGCCGACCAGCATGCCGATCCCCACCGGTTGGAACAGCGTCGCCCGCAGCGTCCCGGGGTCGGTGGCCGGCAGCTGGCCCGTGGCGGCGAGCAGCGGCGCCAGGATCCAGTAGCAGACGTAGCCGCCGACGATGAAGAAGAAGCCGCCCCTGCCGGCCAGGAACGCGATGCCGACGGTGAGCAGCGAGAGGTACCACACGCCGTTCATGTACGGCGGCATCCCGAGGATGGCGCCCAGGTTCCAGTTCTCGACGCCGCTCGACAGCGACAGGAAGTGCACGAACGCGCTGACAAGGGCGCCGCCCAGCAGGAGCTGCGCCTTACGGATGCCGGCGCCGGGCGCCTTCAAGATGGCCGCGGTGGCGATCCCGCCCGGATAGGCGAGCCGGTCGAAGTCGATCATCTGCTTGCGCAGCGGAATGATGAAGGCGATGCCCAGCACGCCGCCCGCGATGCACCCGAGCACGACCAGCGGCCGGCTGAACTCGGTGTACCCGAGGATGAACAGCGCCGGGAGCGAGAACATCATCCCCGCCGAGGCGCCGTTGACGGCGCTCGCCAGCGTCTGGTTGATGTTGTTCTCGATGATGCTGTTGCGGCGCATGACGCCGCGCAGCACCCCGAAGCCGAGGATGGCCGCCAGCTCCGACCCCTCGATCGAGAAGCCCAGCCGGAGACTGAGGTAGCCGATGCTGATCGCGATCAGCGAGCCGATCGCGTATCCCACCAGGATGGCGGGCCACGTGATCTCCGGGTAGGCGCCGCGGCGGATCGGCCGCAGCTCCCTCGACAGCTCCTGCTCCAAGGCGTCCTCCCCGCGTCCGCAGCGCGAACCAGCCAAGGGGCTGCCCTTGATATCCCCGGCCGAGCCCCTTGGCTGCTTGGCAGTATCTGCTTGGCGCGCTCCGCGCGCCGATCACTCCGCGCGCAGCGACTCCAGCAGCGGCCCGCGCGTGGCCAGTCGTGTGGCGACCAGCGAGGATAGCAGGCCTATGACCAGTACCGCGAACAGCAGCAGCGCCCCGCCGCTGGTGAGCGGCACGCGTCCCCCCCGCTCGGCCACCGCCGGCGCAATGGCCAGGCCGGCGCACACGGCGCCCGCCGCGAGCCCGCCCACCAGCAGCAGCGTGTTCTCCGCGGCCACCATCAGCATGAAGTGCGCGCGGCGGTAGCCGACCGCGCCGAGCAGGGCCAGCTCGCGGCGCCGCTCGAGCACGTTGCGGAGCAGCACCGTCGCCAGCCCCACGGTCCCGAGCAGCAGTCCCAGGCCGCCCAGCGTCTGAAACGTGGAGAGGTACGTATTCTCGACGCGATGGAACTCGGCCAGCTTCGCGGCCGTGCTCGTGACGTCCGCACCGTAGTCCACGAGCGCGTCCTCGATCTGCGCGCCGACGGCTGCGGCGCGCTCGGGGGCCATCTCGACCAGCAGCACCCGTGAGCCCTCCTGCTCGGGAAACAGCTCCCGGAAGTTGGCCTGCGACATCAGCAGCTCGCCCTGGAAGATGCTGTCGCGCAGCGCCGCCACCAGACGCAGCCGGATCTGCCCATCGCGGCGCGCGATGATGATGTCCTCGCCGAGGGCGCGGTGCAGCACGTAGGTCATCGAGTTCGCGTCGGCGATGACCGGAATGGCGCCGTCCGGCTCCGGGCGATGCAGCAGGAGCCAGGGATTGGCCGCCTCCTCATCGTTGGACGCCAGCGAGTCCCGAAAGCTGAACCGCCCCGCCGCCAGGAAGCCGTCGCGCGGCGCCAGGATCCGCGGGTTCCTCACCTCATACAGGTTCAGGCAGCTCGCATCGTCTCCGGGCAGGAGCCGAAACGGCTCGAGCGTGACCCCGTCGAGGTCGAAGAGGTTGAGCGCCTCGCGTCCCTCGCGTGTGTTCGGATCGTGCACGACGGGCAGCACCGTCTCGACGAACAGGGCGTAGCCGCCGACGCCCGAGCGCCGATCGGCGGTGTCCAAGGTTCCCTCGCGCCGAAACGCGTCGACGGCGATCAGGATGAACGTGGCCGACGCGATCACCGCGATCGAGAGCACGCTGCGCGCAGGACGGTACGTCGCATTGCGGAGCCCCAGACGCGAGACCGGCCGCCAGCCGCGGCCGCCCAGCACGTGGCGAGGCGGGCGGCGGAACAGCGCACCGAATACACAGAGCGAGGCAACCAGCAACGCCGTGCCGCCGCCGAAGAACGCGCCCGCCCGATCGGCCAGTCCCGCAACGGCCGCGGTGATCAGCGCGAGGCCGACGAGCGTGAGGGTCAACGCGGCAGTCGCCAGACGTCTCGGGGCGGACCGTGGGTGTTGGGGCGTTGGGAGGTGGCCGGCGTCCAGCTGTCCCAACAACAGGCTGCGCTCGGAGATGCGGGACAGGCTCCGCAGCGTCCACCAGATGCAGACCATCGCGGCCGCCACGCCGCCCGCCGCTCCCGCCACGAGCGAGACGGCCGACGCGTGCAGCGTCAGCGCGTCGGTGCCGACCGCGTCCACCCACCACGTGCGCAGGCCGAACATCATCAGCCACGCGCAGCCCAGCGCGCCGAGCACGCCGACGGCGCTACCGGCCACCGCGAGCAGCAGGCCCTCGCCCATGAACAGACGGCGGACGGCCGTCGGATCGAATCCGACTGCGCGCAGCACGCCCACCTCGCGCGACCGCTGCTCGACGCCCAGTTTGAAGAACAGTGCCGCGAGCAGCAGCGCGGAGATCACGAGGAAGGTGCTGAAGTAGACGAAATAGGCCCCGAAGTCCGTGGCGCCCCGCGACGCCGCCAGCGAGTCGGTCCTGACGTCCCGCACCATCAATCCCAGCGCCAGCGGGTCGATGCCCGCGCGCAGCCGCCGCGCGTATCCCTCGCTGGCCGCCTGCAAGTCGTCTTCGGCGGGGGCCGGGATTCGGACCGACGTCAACGCACCGTAGCGCGAGCCCCACAACCGCTGCCCCGCCTCGAGGGCGACGAACGCTTTCGGCGTCGTGCGATACCGCTCCCAGTACGCTTCGTCTTCCGGGCGAATGCGGCGGAGGTCGATCGGAAACGGCGGATCCCATCCGCTCAGCGTGGGCGACTCGCTGATGCCCGGGAACACTGGCGCCAGGTCGGGATCTCCCGTCTCGACGGGCACCACGCCCGCGACGCGGAACTCCGCGGTCCGCGTCACGAGCTGTCCAGGCTCCTCCCACACGGAGTACTCCATCGTGAGCGTCTCGCCTGGCTCCGCCTGCAGATCGCGCGCGGCCCAGTCGTTCAACACGATTGGCGGTTCCGCCTCGATGGGCGCATCCACGAGACTGGGAGCGACGGTACGCAGGTCGACCGCCGTGACGAGCGAGTAGGGAATCTCCCGGTTCCCGACGCGCATCGCGTTGGCCAGATACGTCAGGATCGGCCTGCCCTGCATGCCGCTGCCTTCCAGCGCCTGCTGCACGGCGCGCACCTGCGCCGCATCCAGCAGACCCGTCTCGGAGCCGACCTCGATGGCGCCGCGATCGCCGAGCGCGCGCACGGTGAGGCCGACGTCGGCGAGGTCCGCTTCGCGCCGTACGAGATCCTCGAGCGCGCGGGCAGCGTCGGTGGTGCGATCGGGTCCCGTCGACACGAGCAGCGCGTTGACGCGGTCGCCGACCTCGATCTCCTCCTGGAGCCGCGACAGGGGCACGAACACGGCGAGCACGTCGGCCTGCTGCGCCTGGAGGGAGAACTCGCCGAGCGCTGCGACGTCGAGCACCGCGCGCACGCTCAGGCGCAGCGTGCGGCCGAGGTCGTCCTTGCGCCCGTGCAGCGATTCGAGCGGAACGTCCGAGGGCCGCTGCACGCGCACGAGAATAGCGCCGCCCGCCTGCGCTCCAATCCGCTCCGCCAGGGCAGGACTGAGGTACGCGTCCCGATCCTGCGGTCCGGTGACCGGATCGATACCGTGAAAGCGCCAGAACCGATCGTCGACGCCGTACACCCGCACCTGGCCGGCCCGGCGTCCGCTCTCCTGCTCGGTGACGAACCCCTGCACCGCCACGAGCGGAGCGATCCCGGTGAAGGCCGAGGCGAACGTCGAATCGGTCTGAAGGTCCTCCGCGAGCTGCTCGCGGAAGAAGCCCGTCGAGAGGACGACCTGATCCGTGCGCCCCAGCCGCTGGACGACCAGCTCGCGGAGGCTGCCCCGCACCGAGTCGCCCACCAGCAGCGCGCCCGCCAGCACGGCCACCGCCGTGGCCACGCCCAGCACGACCGCGAGGTTGGTGCGCCAGTAGTAGGTGAGGCCGCGAAGCACGAGCTGACGCGGGCGCATGGGGACACAATACAAGGCCCAAGGCCCAAGGCCCAAGGCCCAATGAAGCCCTACTCGCCCGACCTGCCCCGTCTGAGCTGCGCGTTGGCGATCTCGAACCGGATCGGGAACTGGGCGGCCAGCCGGCTGCTGTGCGTCACGACGATGAGGATGTTCTGCTGGAGGCGGTGCAGATCGAGGAGCAGCGAGGCCACCGTGGATGCCGACACCTGATCGAGGTTGCCCGTCGGCTCGTCGCACAGCAGCAGCCGCGGCCGCCGGATCAGGGCGCGCGCGATCGCCACGCGCTGCTTCTCGCCTCCCGAGAGCTCGACGGGACGGTGCTCGAGGCGATCGGCGAGCCCGACCTGCTCGACGAGCGACCGCGCCCACTGCACGGTGTCGTCGCTGTTGCGGCCCCCGTCGCCTCGGGCCACGAGCGTCGGCACGAGCACGTTCTCCAGGACGGTGCATTGCGGCAGCAGACAGTGATCCTGGAACACGAACCCGATCTCGGCGTTGCGGAAGTCCGCGAGCGCCGCCTGGTCGAGCGCGAACGGATTCCGGCCCGCGAGCGTCACGGTGCCAGACGAGGGGGGCTCCAGCGCGCCGAGGATGTAGAGCAGCGAGCTCTTGCCGCTGCCCGAGGGCCCGGTGATCGCCGCGGCCTCGCCTGGCGCCAGCGAGAACGTGACGTCGGCGAGCACCTCCAGCGGGCCACGCGGGGTGGGGTACTGCTTGCTGACGCTCGTGACGGCCAGCACGGCGCTACGCGACCGACGTGCTCGGGCCGACCGGCTCCCGCCGGGCACCGCCCGCGATGACGTCGGCGTAGACCTCGAGCAGTCGAGTGGCCGACTGTTGTACGCCAAAGTGCGCGCGGACACCGTGAAACGCGCGATCCTCGAGCGTGGTCCGCAGTCCCGCGTCCGACCAGAGCGCGTGGAGCCCCTCGGCCAGCGCCTCCGGATCGTCGGGCGCGACCAGCAGCCCGCCGCCCGTGCGCTCGACGATCTCGGTGAAGCCGCCCCGCCGCGGCTGCACCACCGGGACGGCGGCCGCCATCGCTTCGAGCAGGAACATCCCCTTGGGCTCGTCGTAGGTGGCGGGCACCGACAGGACGTCGAGACCGCGGAGGAACGCCAGCTTGCCGGCGCGATCGACTTCTCCGCGATAGTCGAACTCGTGGCCCAGGCCTGCCCGCTCCAGCGCCAGACGCGTCTGCTCCAGGTACGTCCGGTTCGCTGGAGCGAGGTACCCCGCCGCCTCGAGTCGCGCGGGCGTACCCGCCGTCCGCCGCCGGAACCGGACGTAGGCCTCCGCGAGCACGTGCAGGCCTTTCTCGGGCGCCACGCGCGCGAAGTAGCCCACGCGAAACGCCTCGTTGGGCTCCTGCCGGCGCTCGTAGCCGTCCAGCGTGATCCCGAGCGGGACGACGCTGATCCGCGGGCGGGGAATCTCGAGGTACGTCGACATGAACCCGGCGCAGTAGTCGCTCACCGCGAGAAAGCGGTCGGACGTGGCGACCTGCTCGCGGATCATCGACAGCGCCTGCTCGCGATAGGGCGCGTCCAGCCCGTCCAGGAACAGCTCCTCCCCCTGCAGCGTGCAGCAGACGGGACGCCCGAACGCCCGCTTCAGGGAGGCCGCCAGCGCAATCAGCAGCGAGTTGGGCAGATCGATGATATCGGGCGGCAGCTCCTGGCCGATCCAGTCGACGAGCTTGTCGAACTCCTTGCGCAGCGGCCCCTGCTCGCCGCGCAACATCGACACCGTGAGGTCGCCGAGCATCCGCGCGTCGGTGGAGACGGCGCGGCCCGAGAGCGCCTGGATGACGCGCGGCGAGTCCCAGAGCCGGTCCAGCAGCCGCGGCGTCCTGCGAAAGATGGCGGCGTGCTGCTGCAGGTACACGCTGATGCCGCCGAACAGCACGCGAGGCTCGCTGACGTTCGGCTCGTCGGGGCGCGTGGGCGTGTACACGGGCAGCAGCGTCACGTCGTGGCCGCGCGCGAGCAGCTCCCGCGCCAGCGCGTTGTCGCGCGTGCAACTGCCGCAGTACATCCCGGCGGCGCCGGCGGTGATCTGGAGGATCCTCACTTGCGACCGCGCCGGCCACGAGGGGTGGTATGTCCTCCGCAAAACCGGCTCGGCTCGTCGAAACGCCAATCCCAATTTCGGTAGTCCGGACTCGCCTCGCGCTTACGCAGCCTACGGTTTTGCTGCGGACACACCACCCCTCGCGGCCGGCGAAACGTGGGCATGAAGCGCGGTGCCTCCGGAGCAAACCGTAGGCAGGCGCAAGCCGCGACGCGAGGCGGGACGCCCGTCAAAGGCTGGTTGTAAGTCGAGCGGAGCCGGTTTTGCGAAGGACATGCCACGTCTCGCAGCCTCTCGATCACTCCAGCGGCGCCGTCTGGAACGCGCGCGCGCGGAACAGGAACTCGACGATGTTCCCCTCGTGCGGCTGGAGCCAGTTCAGCCGCGTCGTCGGCACCGGGCCCAGATTCAGCCGGTCGATGTGCACCGCGTCGAGCAGCTGCCGGCGGAACGGCTCGTGGCACGTGATGGCGCTGCACACGAGCGTCGGGCCGATGGCCCCGATCATCCTCTCCTGCGGGCACTCGACCACCGTGACGAACGGGAACATGTACTCCTTTGTCGCGACGGCCGCATCGGGCGACGCGCAGTGGACGACCGTCGGCAGCAGGTAGCCGGCCCGCCCGTGCGGGCGGAGGCGCTCCCCGTCACGGTACGTCGCCGTGACATCGGTCACGCCTGGCGCCCGCAGGTCGGCGTCGATGGCCTGCGAGATCGCGGCCGCCGCGCCGGGTACGGTAAAGGCGGCCAGGCTGGCGTCGGGATGCTCGGGCGGCAGCGGCTGCACGTCGGCGAGGCGGCGGGCGAGCGCGTCCGCAATCTCCCTCGTGTGCCGGCTGGCCCAGACGCCCGAGCAGTTGATGCAGCTCCGCCCGCTGTTGGCGAACACGCTCTCCACCATCATGTCGAGGTAGCGCTCCCAGTCGTCCACCCGATCGTCGCCCAGCAGGATCTTCGAGAAGCCCGGACCGTGGGCCTGCACGCGCGGGTTGCCGCGGTAGCGTTCGACGGTGGGCGTGCCGCCGAAGATCAGGCTGCGGGGGCAGCTGTCGAGCACCGCGGCGCCGACGTCGGCCTCTCCCGGATAAATCGAGATCGCCTCGCGCGGAATGCCCGCCTCGAAGAACGCCGCCGCCATCCGGTACGGCGTCCAGGGCTCCTGCGGCCCCGGCTTGAGCACGAGCCCCACCTGCAGCGGCACGATCGGCAGCCACAGGACGTGGACGCCTGGCGAGTTGGATGGCAGCACGAGGCCGAGCGCCGGGCTCTGCGCCTGGTAGCCGATCGGCACGCCGCGCTCCTCGCCGTGGCCGGACGTCAGCAGGTCGAAGGCGAGCCCGCGCGTGAGCGACGTGAGAATGCCGCGCATCTCGGCGAGCACGAAGGCGTTCTTCTTCATGTTCGCGCGGCACATCTGCTCGGGGAGCCCCGTGCTCGCGGACTGCGCGCGGACGAACTCCTGCGGCGTCTGCGTGCCGTCGCCCATCGGCAGCGTGCCCTCCATGTAGAGCTCGCCCGCGCGGCCGACGCGCGCGATCAGGTCGTCGATCGGGAGGGCGCGCAGCGCGTCGCGCGCGCGCTGGGCTTTGCGCATGTCGCGCTGGATGAGACCCCCGTTGGCCCGGCTGACGCGCGCCATCGGCTCGCCCGTCGCGAAGTGCACCACCTCGTCGACGTCCATGCTGGTGTACGGCTCGCCCCAGCGAAGGATCGGAAGATGCAACATGACTCGCTACCGGAACGCGGCGGCTGAAGCCGCCGCTCTACACGTACTTGTGCAGCTGTAGCGCGCACGCTTCAGCGTGCGCGTCTCCAGATCAATACACCCCGACCGTCGTGGTCGCCGCGACGCCGCGATACGGGCGGACGCCGCTCACCCCGTCCCACGGGTAGCGCTCGAACGGCGGCTCGCGCTCGCCCTCGTCCCGCTCGAGAAACCCGGGCATGAAGAATTCCTTCGTGAGCGTGGTCAGCCGCACGCGGCCCGTCTGGCCGTACTCCACGACCCGTCCGGGGTCGTCGAAGTCCACGACCTCGATGACGGCGCGGGGCTGCGGCGCGTAGTAGGCGATCGTGTAGTTGTTGTGCGGGCCCGTCGGCGCGCTCGCGGCCAGCCCCATCAGCGTGTTGCCGTAGGTGGGCGTCATGTACGCCCCGTCGAGCAGCTCCTCGTGGGCGAAGCGGTTCCACTGCGGCGTGAACTCCGTGCCCCCCGAGAAGATCCCCGTGATGCCCGCCTTCCGGATGCTGCTGCGCATCGACTCCAGCCGCAGCGCCAGCGCCTCGAGCAGCTTGGGGGTTGTGAACAGGCAGCGGATGTCGTGGTTCGCCTGCAGGATGGTGATCGCCTGATCGATCACGTGGTCCTTGTACGCGTGCAGATGCTCGCTCCAGCCTTTCTGGATCAGCTTGATCACCCAGCGGGGATCCAGGTCCACGCAGAAGCAGATGCCGCCGCGGTACTGGGCCAGGTGCTCCACCGCCAGGCGCAGCCGCCGCGGGCCCGATGGGCCGAGCATCAGCCAGTTCGACCCTTTCGGAAACGCGTCGTCCGGCAGCGTGGCGCTGAACAGCTCGTAGTCGAGGCGGAAGTCGTCGCACGCAATGCGCGTCTTGGGAACGCCCGTGGTGCCGCCGGTCTCGAAGACATACACGGGCCTGCCCGCCAGGCCGCGGGGCACCCAGCGCTGCACCGGTCCGCCGCGCAGCCATTCGTCCTCGAACGAGCCGAAGCGTCGAAGGTCGTCGAACCCGCGAAACTCGCGCCGCGGATCCCAGCCCAGGGTCTTCGCGCGCTCGAGCCAGAACGGACACCCGGTGGCCGGATCGAAGTGCCAGTCGACCACCTCGCACACCCACGCATCGAGCGCTTCGCGCGCGGCGCGGACGTGTGCGTCGGCCGCCGTCGCAGAAACGGACATGGTCTCGTAGTATAACGGGCCCGTAGGGGCGACACATATGGCGCCCCTACGCCTTCTTCCCATGACGCGCCTGCTCGCCGTGTTGATTGTGGCCGTGCTCTACGCGCTGCACCAGGACGTCTGGTTCTGGCGGGAGGCGCGGCCGCTCGTCTTTGGCGTGCTGCCGATCGGCCTCGCGTACCACGCGCTGTTCACGCTGATCACGTCGCTCGCGCTGTGGGCGGTCGTCCGGCTCGTCTGGCCGGCGCATCTGGACCAGCCACGGGCTCGCCCTTGATATCCCGATGACCGTGGAGCTTCGCCCTTGGCTGGTCGGCAGTATTGGCTTGGCGCGCTCCGCGCGCCTGGGACCGCTATGCGGAACAACAACGAGGACAGAATTCGCGTTCGGGGCCGCATAGCGGTCCAAGAGGCGGCGACCCGCCGATGATTCCGGCGGCGGTCGTCTTCGCCTACCTCGCGCTGGTGCTCTACATCGGGATCTTCGCGTTTCGGGCGCGCGCGGGCGCGTCCGACGCGGAAGACTACTTTCTGGCGGGCCGCGCCCTCGGGCCGGCGGTCTTCCTGCTCTCGCTGGTCGGCACCAACATGACCGCCTTCTCCGTCCTCGGCGCCTCCGGCCACGCGTTCGCCAACGGCATCGTTACCTACGGCCTGATGGGCTCCTCGTCGGCGCTGATCATTCCCGTCGCGCTGCTCGTGATCGGCACGCGGCTCTGGGCGCTCGGCAAGCGCCACGGGTTCATGACGCCCGTCCAGATGTTCCGCGACCGTTGGGAGTGCCGCCACATCGGCACGCTGATCTTCGCCGTGCAGGCCGTGCTGCTCGTGCCCTACATCATCATTGCCGTCATGGGCGGCGGCACCACGCTGCAGACGGTGAGCAGCGGCCTGGTGCCCTACTGGGCTGGCGGCGCCATCGTATCGCTGGTCGTGATGGGCTACGTGTTCCTGGGAGGCATGCGCGGCACGGCGTGGGTCAACACCCTGCAAACCGTGATGTTCCTGACGTTCGGGACGATTGCGGTGTGGGTCGTCGGCTCGGGGATGGGCGGCTTTCGGGCAGCGATGGAGTCGATGCTGGCCTCGCCCGACACGGCCCCGCTCCTCACGCGCGACCGGATCTCGCCCTGGTACTTCTTCAGCTACACCTTCATTCCGCTCTCGTCGATCGCGTTCCCGCACATGGGCATCTTCTGCCTCACGGCGCGCCGCGTGGGGTACTTCCGCAAGACGATCGTGCTCTATCCGATCTGCATCCTGGCGATCTGGCTGCCCTCGGTCTTCCTGGGCGTCGTGGCGCATCAGGCCACGGACATCCCGGGCGACAACGTGGTCCTGCGCCTCGTGGAGGCCTACGCCCCGCTGTGGCTGGCCGCGCTCCTCGGCGCGGCCGTCATGGCCGCCGTCATGGCCAGCGACTCGCAGATCCTCGCCCTGTCCACGATGTTCACCGAGGACGTCTTCACCTTCTACGGAGGCACACGCCGGTTTGGCGAAGCCGTGCAGGTGCGCACGGGACGGCTGTTCGTCGTGGTGCTGACCGTCACGGCGTACGCCATCGCGCTGCGCGCCCCCCAGTCGATCTTCGACATCGCCACCCAGTACGCCTTTGCAGGCTTCAGCGCGCTGACGCCGCTCCTGGTGGCCGCGCTCTTCTGGGCAGGCAGCACCAGGTGGGGTGCGCTCGCGTCCACGCTGTGGACCGGTGCGGCCGTGATGGCCGTGGCCGTGCTGCAGGCGGTCGTGCCCGTCCCGCCCGCGGGCGAGTCGGTGACGATCGTCTCGGTGGCCGGCGCGGATATCATTACGCGGGCCTCGGTGGGCACCCTGGTCCTGGGCATGCTGCCGGTGGTCCCGATGACCGTCGTGTCCGCGCTGCTGATGGTCATCGTCTCCCGCCTGACGGCGGCGTCGCGCCCGTCGGATGCGACACTGGCGCGGTATTTCTGAGCAGGCACATGGCCACCACCGTCCGCAGCGACACCGACGCCCGGCCGCTCACACCCATCGAATGGGTCATCCTCTTCATCGCCGCCGTCGGGTTTCTCTTCGACTCGTACGAGCTGCTGATGCTGCCGCTGCTGGTCAGGCCGGCACTGGCCGACCTGCTGGGGGTCGCGCCGAACAGCCTCGAGGTCAACGCGTGGGTCGGCTACATGCAGTTCAGTCCCGCGATCCCCGCGGGGATCTTCGGGCTGCTCGGCGGCTACCTGACCGACCTCTTCGGGCGCCGGCGCGTCCTCGTCTGGAGCATCCTGGTCTATGCGTTCTCGGCCCTGGCCGCGGGCTATTCCACCTCCGTCGGGTGGCTGCTGTTCTGGCGCTGCTGCACCTTCGTCGGCATCTGCGTGGAGTTCGTGGCGGCGGTCGCGTGGCTCTCCGAAATCTTCCAGAATCCGACGCAGCGCGAGCGGATTGTCGGCTACACCCAGGCGTTCGGCTCGGTGGGCGGCCTTCTGGCGGCCGCAGCGTACTACTGGATCGTCACCAATGCCGCGTCGCTTCCCGAGATTCGCGGCGGGCACGAGGCATGGCGGTACATGCTGATGTCCGGCGTCTTCCCCGCGCTCCCGCTCATCATCATCCGGCCGTTTCTCCCGGAGTCGACGATGTGGCGGGAGAAGAAGCAGGCGGGCACGTTGAAACGCCCGGCGATCGGCGCCCTGTTCGCGCCCGAGTACCGCCGGACGACGCTCGTGACGACGGTAATGATGGCGTGCGCCTTCGCGGTCGGGTTCGGCACCATTCAGCAGGCGCCGCGCATTGTCCCTGGGCTGGTCGAAGTGCAGGCCATGGACCGCACCGCCGTCGAACAGACCGTCAGCGGCATCGGGACGTTCCAGGAGATCGGCGGCCTCAGCGGCCGGCTCCTGCTGGCGTTCCTCGCCGCGATCATCATCGGACGCCGCCGCCTCCTCTGGCTGTTCCAGATTCCGGGCGCGCTGCTGGTGCCGATCTTCTACTTCCTGATGCCGAGCATGGGGCTCACCTGGGCGCAGTTCGGCGTCTTCATCGTCGGCCTCGCGACGATTGGCCAGTTCAGCTTCTGGGGCAACTACCTCCCGCGCGTGTACCCAACCTATCTTCGCGGCACGGGTGAGAGCTTTGCCACCAACGTGGGCGGCCGGATGATCGGCACGTCCGGGGCGCTCATCGCCACCTCGCTCGTTCCGTTGATGCCTGGCGAGAGCGTCCCGTTCAGGCTGGCCTACGCCGCAGCCACGGTCGGAACCGTCGCGTATCTCATCGGATTTCTCGTGAGCTTCTGGCTGCCCGAGCCGAAGCACGCGGAGCTTCCGGACTGAACTCCCAACGCCCAACTGCCCAGTCTCCAATTGGGAGTTGGCTTTGGGGAGTTGGGAGGTGTCATATGACGGGGCTTGGGGCCACGGTGGCCGGATCGCTGGCGATTGCCGCCGTCAGCACGCTCGGCGACTTCATCTGGGCCACCTGGATTCCGCGCCACATGGCCGTGTTCGGGTTGACGCACGGCACCCTGCTCTTCCTGGCGATCGGCTTCGTCCTTGGAACGATCTCCGGCCGTGCGGCACGCGGTGCGCTGGGGGGCGCCGCGATCGGATTCCTCGCGGCTGGCACGTTCTACGTGCTGTCGCCGGTCGTGGGCTTCTCGGCGATGTTCGCCGCGTGGATGGCCGTCTGGCTGGCACTGGCCTGGCTGTACGGACGTCTGAACGCCGCACGGATCGACATCGGCCACCGTCACGACATCCGCATCGACGCGCGCGCGATTGCCGGACGCGGAGCGCTGGCCGCGATCGCGTCGGGCGTCGCCTTCTATGCCATCTCCGGTATCTGGCGTCCCTTCAATCCGCAGGGCTGGGACTACGCGGTGCACTTTGGCGCGTGGACGCTCGCGTACCTGCCCGGATTCGGCGCGCTGTTCCTGTCGCGGCGGTAGGGGCGAGAATTGTGCCGTGGGGCACGGCGGCGCCGTGCCCCTCCGATGCGGGCTCCTGGAATCGTGCGGCCATTCATGAGAATCCGTACGAACCAAGCTTGAGCAGCGACTGCTGTCCAGACAATCCGGCCGCTGCTTCATTTGCGACGAGCCTATCGACCTGATGCTGCAAAAGGGCCAGCTCGATATCGACCACATAGACCCGCTGGTCGAAGACGGGCTCGACGCGGAGAACAACTTTGCCCTGACGCACCAGTCATGCAACCGCAGCAAGGGCGCCGCCAACCTGCAGGTC
>JACQTK010000135.1 GCA_016210845.1 Acidobacteriota bacterium
CCAGCTTGTTGACCTCGCCCATGATCGACGCCTCGAGCTGCGCCAGCCGCGGGTCGGGATTGACGTCGTCGAGCGTGCGGAACAGCTGCTCCTTCGCATGCACGTACCCCGCGGTGCGATCGCCGCCGATGCACACGCCGACCGCGCCCGGGGCGCAGCCCTTGCCCTGCGCGTGCCAGACGGCGTGGAGAATGCACTTGCGCACGCCCTCGAGCGTGCGGTCCGCCCGCCCGAGGTCCGTGAGCTCCGTGGGCAGGGAGTACTGCGCGTTCATGTTCTCGCAGCCGCCGCCCTTGAGGATCAGCTTCACCTCGATGTCGTCGCGCTCCCACTGGTCGAAGTGGACGATCGGTGTCCCGGGCCCGAGATTCGTGCCCGAGTTCTCGCCCGTGATCGAATCCACCGAGTTCGGGCGCAGCTTGCCGCGTCTGGTGGCGTCGGCGACCGCCTCACGGATCTGCTGCCTCATCACGATCTGGTTGGCGCCGACCGGCGTCTTCACCTCGAAGGTCGGCATGCCCGTGTCCTGGCAGATGGCACCCTCGCAGTCGGCCGCCTGGTCGATGTTCTGCGCGATGATCGCGAGCGCCTGGGCGGATTGGGTGCCGGCCGGCTCTTCGGCCCTGGCCACTTTCATGGCGGCCCGCACGTCCGGCGGCAGATCCGTCGACGTCCGGACGATGAGCGAGAGCACGCTGTCGAAAAAAGCTGGAGGCATGGTGGACAGTATAATTTGAGTGGCTGGGTTGGTGGGTAGCTGGGTCGATGGGCGACCTAGCTACCCAGCTACCAGGCCACCTAGACCTATCGACCCATGTTTCGCACCGAGCGCGATCCCCTCGGTGAGCACGCCGTGCCGGCCGAGGCCTATTACGGCATCCAGACGGCCCGCGCCCTCGAGAACTTCCCCATCAGCGGGCTGCGCGCCCAGCCCGAGCTCGTCACGGCCACCGTGCTGATCAAGAAGGCCGCGGCCCAGGCCAACGTGGCGCTCGACCGCCTCGATGGCCGCCTGGGCGACGCCATCGTACGCGCGGCCGACGAAGTGCTCGCCGGCGCGCTGCGCGAAGAGTTCGTGGTCGACGTCTATCAGGCGGGCGCAGGCACCTCGCACAACATGAACACGAACGAGGTGCTCGCCAACCGCGCGGCGGAACTGCTCGGGGGCGCCAAGGGCGAGTACCATCTCGTCCATCCCAACGATCACGTCAACATGGGGCAGTCGACGAACGACGTGTTCCCGACCGCGACGAGGCTGGCCCTGCTCCTGGTTCACCGGCCGCTCGTCGAGTCGGCCCGTGCACTGGCCTCGTCTTTCGAGACCAAAGCACGGGCGTTCGATCGGGTGCTGAAGGTCGGGCGCACGCATCTGCAGGACGCCGTGCCGATGACGCTCGGTCAGGAGCTCGGCGGGTACGCCGCCTGCCTGCACCGCGGCGCCGATGACGTGGAGCACGCGGCCACGGGGCTCGAGGAACTGAACCTGGGCGCCACCGCCGTGGGCACCGGCCTCAACGCGGGCGACGAGTACGCCGCAATGGCCGTTGGACACTTGAGCCGGTACACGGGGTTGTCGCTGAGGCCCGCGGTCGATCGGTTCCGCGTCACGCAAAGCATGGGCGACGTGCTGGCCTACTCCGGCGCCATGCGTCGGCTGGCCGCGGAGCTGGGCAAGATCGCGAGCGACCTTCGGCTGCTCGGCATGGGGCCGCGCGCGGGCATCGGAGAGATCGTGCTGCCGGCCGTGCAGCCTGGGTCGTCGATCATGCCTGGCAAGGTCAACCCGTCCGTCCCCGAAATGGTCAATCAGGTCTGCTTCCAGGTGATCGGCTGCGACGTCACGATCTGCACCGCGGCCGAGGCCGGGCAGCTCGAGCTGAACGTCATGATGCCCGTCATCGCCTGGAACGCGATCCATGCCTCGACGATCCTCCGGCAGGCCATGACCGCGCTGCGCGTGCGGTCGGTGGATGGCATCGAGGCGGACTCCGCGCGATGCCGTGAACTGCTCGATCGCAGCACCGCGGTGGCGACGGCGCTCAGCCCGTATATCGGGTACGGCGCGACGGCCGAGATTGCCAAGGAGTCGGTGAGGACGGGCAGGCCGATTCGGGAGCTCGTGCTCGCGCGGGGCCTGATGGAGGCAGAGCAGCTCGATCGAGTATTGTCCGTAGAGAACATGACGCGTCCCGGTATTGCCGGCGAGGTGAAGAAGTGATGGCGCTCGCGCTGGCCATCTCGCTCGCGCTCGCAAACGCCCACCTCCCAACAGCCACGTCCCAAATTGGGAGGTGGGCGTTGCGGCATTGGGAGCTCCAGGCCGTCGCCGGCCAGCGGCACGGGCGCCTCTTCCCGCCGGAGAACCTGGGACTGCTCGAGGGGCCGGATCGCGAGACGTGGCAGAAGCCGGATCAGATCATGGACGCGCTGGCCATTGCCGACGGCTCGGTGGTGGCCGACATCGGCGCAGGCGCCGGCTGGTTCACGATCCGCCTGGCGCGGCGCGTCGGACCGAACGGGAAGGTCTACGCGCAGGACGTACAGCAGCCGATGCTCGACGCCATCCGGCGGCGCGTGGCGCGGGAAGGGCTTCGCAACGTGCAAACCGTGCTGGGCGTGGACAGCAATCCCAACCTGCCCGCGCGGTCGATTGACGCGATCCTCGTGGTCGACGTCTACCCCGAGGTGGAAGATCGGGTGACCTTTCTCCGAAACCTTGCCGCGGCGCTCCGGCCGTCGGGGCGCATCGGGATCGTCAACTACAAACCCGGACGCGGCGGGCCCGGACCCTCGCCCGAGGAAGGCGTCCGCGTGGAGAGCGCGTCGGTAGAGGCCGACGCGCTGGCGTCGGGGCTGCGCGTGCTGGCACGCGAGAACCTTCCCTACCATTACCTGCTCGTCCTGGGACGGTAGAGGGGGGTCGCACCGACGAGCATCATGCGTACCGCTCTGACGATTGCCGGCAGTGATTCCGGAGGCGGCGCAGGAATCCAGGCGGACCTCAAGACCTTTGCGGCGCACGGCCTCTATGGCACCAGCGTCGTCACTGCCGTGACCGCCCAGCACACCAGCGGGGTCACGGCCGTCATGCCGATGTCCGCGGACCTGGTCACGGCGCAGATGGAAGCGGTCATGTCGGACATCGGCGCCCATGCCGCCAAAACCGGCATGTTGGCGACCGCGGCCGTCGTGGAAGCCGTCGCGGCAGCGGTGGGGGATCTCGAGATTCCGTGGCTGGTCGTCGACCCGGTGGTACGCGCCACGGGCGGCGACCGCCTCCTGGACGAGGATGCACTGGGCGCGATGAAGTCCGAGTTGCTGCGACGGGCGTTTCTCGTGGCTCCCAACGTGCCCGAAGCCGAAATCCTTTCCGGTATCGCGATCCGCACCCAGGAGGATCGCCGTAAGGCCGCCCGTCTCATCCTGGCGTTCGGCCCGTCGGCGGTCATCATCACCGGCGGGCATGTTCCTTCGCCGGACATCGTCGACCTGCTCTACGACGGCCATCGCTTCGAGGAGTTTCGGACCGAACGGGTGGAGAGCCGTCACACGCACGGAACTGGCTGCACCTTCACGGCCGCGCTGACCGCGCATCTCGCTTTGGGCCGGACGCCGAATGAGGCTATCCCGCTGGCGCAGCAATATGTGGCGGGCGCCATTCGGCACGCGCCGCGTCTCGGCCGCGGTCAGGGGCCGATGAACCACTTCTGGACACGGTAAACTGAACCAATGACCCCCGTGGCGGTGACAGCCGCGCCGCTCGATCTGCCCGCCCTGACGGCGGAAGTCGCCAGTGCCGCGGGTGACGGCGCCATTGCGACCTTCACGGGGTTGGTTCGCGCCCATAACCAGGGGCGGACCGTCCGCTTCCTGGAGTACGAGGCATACGAGCCGCTGGCAGTGCGCGCGTTGCTCCGGATCGTCGAGGAAGCGCGCGAGGCGTGGCCCGGGGTACGGGTGGGCATCCATCACCGCGTGGGACGCCTGGAGATTGGCGAGGCGAGCGTTGTCATCGCGGCCGCTTCGGCGCACCGTGGCGACGCCTGTGCCGCCTGCCGGTACGCCATCGAGCGCGTGAAGCAGATCGTGCCGGTCTGGAAGCACGAGCACTTCGAGGGCGGCGAGGTCTGGCTCGAGGGCGCTACGGCCGATCCCGACGACGAGGAGGCGAGGCGGGCGGCGCTGAAGATCGCATGCGCGTGACGGTCCGGTTGTTCGCCCGGCTCCGCGATCTGGCGGGCACAGGGGAACTGGTTCGGGACGTTCCCGCGCCGGCCACCGTCCAAACGGTGTGGGACGGCCTGACGGCCGAGATGCCCGCGCTCGTCCAGTACGAGCGCCTGATGTCCGTGGCCGTCAACGCCGAGTACGCGCGTATGAGCGCGGCCGTGCAGGAGGGGGACGAGGTGGCGTTTCTGCCGCCGGTCTCGGGCGGATAAGGTGCACGTTGCTGCTCTCGTGGGACAAGCCTTGTGAGGCTCGCCCTCGCGGACCTGACAAGGTCCGCGCCGCGGCAACTCAAGAAAAGACGATTATCGACATGTTCGACAAGCTCAGCACCGTCGAGTCGCAGTACGAGGAGCTGATGACCCGCCTCGGGACGGCCGAGGTCCAGGCGGACCAGGCCGAGTACCGCAAGGCCGCCAAGACGCTGTCCGAGCTCGAGCCGCTGGTGCACAAGTTTCGCGAGTACAAGGCCGTCCGGAAGGACATCGAAGGCGCTGAGGAGCTGGCCCGGGGTTCGGACACCGACATGCGCGAGCTGGCCGAGCAGGAGCTGAAGGCGCTCGCCGAGCGCCGCGACGCCCTGTTGACGGACCTTCGCACGCTGCTGGTGCCGAAGGACCCGAATGACGAGAAGAACGTCATCCTCGAGATCCGCGCGGGTACAGGCGGCGACGAAGCGGCGCTGTTCGCCGCGGACCTCTTCCGCATGTACAGCCGCTATGCCGAGCGGCACCGGTGGAAGCTCGAGGTCATGTCGAGCAGCGAGAGCGGCGCCGGCGGCCTCAAGGAGGTCATCGCCTCGATCGAGGGCCGCGGCGTGTACAGCCGGCTCAAGTACGAGAGCGGCGTGCACCGCGTGCAGCGGGTTCCCGCCACCGAGGCGAGCGGCCGCATCCACACATCGACGGCAACGGTGGCCGTGCTCCCGGAGGCCGAAGAGGTGGACGTCCAGATCAGCGAAAAGGACCTGCGCGTCGACACCTTCTGCTCCAGCGGCCCGGGGGGCCAGAGCGTCAACACGACATACTCCGCCGTGCGCCTCACCCACATCCCGACGGGACTGGTGGTGTCGCAGCAGGACGAGAAGTCGCAGATCAAGAACCGCGCAAAGGCGATGAAGGTGCTGCGCGCCAGGCTGTACGAAATGGAGCTGCGCAAGCAGCAGGAAGCGATCGCCAAGGAGCGCCGCGGCCAGGTGGGCACCGGCGAGCGCTCCGAGAAGATCCGGACCTACAACTTTCCGCAGAGCCGCATCACCGATCACCGGATCAACTTCACCACGCACCGGCTGCACGACGTGCTCGAGGGCGACCCGAGCGAGATCCTCGATCAGGTGATCGCCTATTACAATGCCGAGAAGCTGAAGGAAGCCACGACGGTTCAGTGAGATGTCCGTCCCACCCGTCGGAGGCTGGTTGTGCGTCACACTGGACCTGTTCGGACCGACCACGAGATGCTGGCTGAGAAGCTTGGTGAAGCTCGGGCGAGGTTGATTGCAGCGGGCATTTCCGAGGCGGAGGCCTCGGTCGATGTCGATCTGTACGCACGCACGATTCTCGGCTGGGATCGCGCCAGGCTGCTTATCGAGCGGGGCGACGGCTCGCCCCCGGAGCTCGAGCCTCGATTCTCCGAGTGGATCGCGCGGCGCGCGAGTCGCGAGCCGAGCGCGTACATTGTCGGCCTTCGGGAGTTCTGGGGGCTCGACTTCGCCGTGACGCCCGCCGTCCTCATCCCCCGCCCCGAAACCGAATTCGTCGTCGAGGAGGCGCTGGCGCTGCTGGCGTCCGGAGGCCCAGGGGCCTCCGACGACCGCTCCGGCGGCCACGCGCCGCGCACGGTGCGCGTCGCCGATATCGGCACGGGCAGCGGCTGCCTCGCGGTCGCGCTGGCGCACGACGTGTCGGATTGCCGTGTGCTGGCGTCCGACCTGTCGCCCGCGGCGCTCGCGGTCGCACGGACGAATGCGGAGCGGCATGGCGTGGCGGACCGCATCGACTTCGTGTGCGCGTCCTATCTCCAAGGCGTCGAGGGCACGTTCGACCTCATCGTCGCCAATCCTCCCTACGTCAAGGACGGAGACGGGCCCGCGCTGTCGCGCGACGTGCGCCACGAGCCTCAGGTGGCGCTTTTCGGGGGTCCCGACGGGCTGCGGGACATCGGCGGCGTGCTCGAAACGGCCTGGAACCGGCTCGCGTCAGGCGGCTGGCTGGTCATGGAGTTCGGGTTCGGCCAGGACGAAGACGTGCGCGAGCTGGTCGGGGAGCGACCCGGGCTGTGCCTTCGCCGGATTCGCTGCGACGTGCAGGGCATTCCCCGCACGGCGGTCGTCGAACGGATCTAGCCACTCGAATCGCCAATTCACATGACCGACTGTCTCTTCTGCAAGGTGATCGCGGGCGACATCCCTGGCGCGATCGTCCATCAGGACGGTGCGCTCGTCGCCTTCAAGGACATCACCCCCCAGGCGCCGCTGCACGTGCTGATCGTGCCGCGGAAGCACATTCCGTCGCTGAACGACCTGTCTTCAGAAGACGATGCCCTGGTGGGATCGATGTTCCGATGTGCGGCGGCGCTGGCGAAGCAGCACGGCTATCACGAGCGCGGTTACCGGACGGTGTTCAACACGAACCGCGAAGCCGGGCAGTCGGTGTTCCACATCCACCTGCACCTGCTCGCGGGCCGCGCCCTCGCCTGGCCACCGGGGTAGATGGCGCCCCGTAAAGGGGCGCCCGACGATGCTGCCGTAGGGCGGGCCTGTACGGCCCGCCTAGATCAGCGTCCCGAGCTCCGAGAGATTGCCGATCACCGGCACATCCGGCGGCGTGGGCGCCACGGCTCCGGGTGCGCGCTGCACGAGAATGCCGCGCATGCCGACCCTGCGCGCGCCTTCGATGTCGTGCGGAAAGCTGTCGCCGACCATCACCGCCTCCCCAGCCGACACCCCGACGAGCTTCAGGGCCGCCTCGAAGATGCTGGGATGCGGCTTCATGTACCCATGGTCGGAGGACGAGATCGCAGCCGCGATCAGCCCGTGCAGCTCGAAATGCTGCTGAAACGACACGAGGCAGCGGTGGGAGTTCGAGATCAGTCCCACCTTCACGCCGCGCGCGGCCAGCGTCGACAGCGCTGGCGTCACGTCGTCGTACAGGAAGAAGTGCTGGCAGGCCGCCCATTCCGTGTAGATCTCCCTGGCACAGGCATCGAGCCGCTCACCGCGGCCGCCCATGCCTTCGATGATGCGGCGTGTGTAGCGCACGAAGATATCCGGATCGTAGATGTGATCTTGCTCCTCGTTGAGGATGGACGAGGCGGCAACCACCGCCTCGGAGAACCGCAACGGGTCGACGGGGATGCCGTATCCGGCGCAGAAGCGGGCGTATCCTTCGCCTTGAAACGTCGGCCCTGGATAGATGAGCGTGAAGTCGACGTCGAAAAACACGGCACGGGTGCGTGTCAGCGTCATCGCACGCCGCCCGCATACGGGCCGGCGACGACAATGGTGGCGCGCGAGGGGACGAGCGTGCGCCGCGCGGCCTCGTGAATCTCGTCGCGCGTGACGCCCTGCAGCCGCTCGGGCACGCGCAGGTCGTAGTCGAGTCCCAGCCCGAAGAACTCCACGGTCTGCAGGAACGCGGCGATGCCCAGGTTGGTCTCGAGGTTGCGCGGCATCGACCCGATCAGGTACTGCTTCGACTCCACCAGCTCGGCGTCGGTAGGGCCCTCCTCGGCGAGCTTGGCCAGCTCCTCGTCTATCGACGCTACCGTCCGGTCGACGTTGGCGGGACTGACCCCCGCGCGGATCATCAGCGGACCGGGAATCACGTTGGCGTCCAGCGCGCTGAAGACGTAATACGCCATCCCCTGGCGCTCCCGGATGCTGTCGCCGAGACGGCCGCCCAGCGAGTACTGTCCGAGGATGTTGTTCATCATCCAGTACGCGTCGTACGCAGGATCCGAGCGCAGGATGCTGACGAAGCCGTACGCGATGTCGGCCTGCGCCTTGTTCATCATCGGAATGACGTGTACCCGCCGTTCGGCGGCGGGCGGGACGGGCGCAAGCACGGTAGGAGCGTGCGCGGCCGCGTGCCAGCTCCCGAACGCCGCGTTGGCCATGTCGATCGCGCGCGCCGGTGCCACGTCGCCGACCATCACCAGCGACAGTGTCGCCGGCCGTACGCGCTCGGCATGAAACCGCTGAAGCGCGACGCGGTCGATTCGCTGCACGGTGTCGACCGAGCCTTTGGGCCGCATCCCGTACGGATGGGCTTCGCCGTAGAGCACGGCCATCAGACGCTCGGGGGCCATCACCGCCGGATTGTCTTCATCCTGCCGGATGAGGGTGACGATCTCCCTTCGTCTTGTTTCGACCTCGTGTTCCGGAAACGCCGGATGCTCGATGATGTCGGCGAGCAGCGCGAGGATCGGCGCCAGGTCCTCGACGAGACACGTGCACACGAGCGAGAGCGCGTGGCGGTTGACGGCGGTCGTCAGAGACGCGCCTCGGCCATCCAGCTCCTCCGCGATCTGGTCGACGTCGCGCGTGGCGGTCCCGCGGTCGAGAACACGCGACAGAAAGTGTGCCGTGCCCGCGCCACCTGGGGGGTCGACGATCGTGCCGGCGCGAAGCGAAGCGTGCAGCGTCACCGCTGGTGTCGTCGGCGACTCCTTGGCGATGAGGACGGCACCGTTATCGGCGACCTCGCGGACGGGAGCCAGCCCGCGCTGGGTGGCGGTGGTCATCGCACACCCATCGGCGACACCGGTCCGGCGCTGGCGCCCTGGCCCGACACCGGCTCCCCGGTGCCGATCGGCAAGGGCTCGTACCAGCCGACCGTCAGACTGGACGCCTTCAGCCTCGCCGCCGCGGCGGCGGCGACCTGTTCGGCCGTCACGTCCTCGATTCGCTCGCGCAGCCGCCCGCAGAGCCGCCAGCTCGCCACCGTCTCGAAGTACCCGAGCTGATGGCCGACGTTCGTGATGCTGTCGTTCTCGAACACGAGTCGCGCCACCAACTGCTTGCGCGCCTTCAGCAGCTCGGGCTCCGTGATGCCGTGCGCGCCCACGCGCTCGAGCTCCGCCCGAGCCGCCTCCTCGACCCGCGCGAGCGCCGTTCCCTGGGTGACGGTGATCGAGATCGTGTACAGGAAGGGCTCTGCCGTCGGCACCAGGTTCCCCATCACCGAGGAGGCGAGACCCGTGTTGACCAGCGCACGGTAGAGGCGCGCGCTCCGCTGCGGCGGCGGCGTGCGGAAGCTCGCCCAGACGTTGACGCCCTTGGCTCCCGTCAGCACGGCGTCGAGCGCCAGCATCGGAAAGAAGTCGGCATCGCCCACCGCGGGCGCGTGGTAGCCCAGCTTCACGTACCCAGTGGTGCCTTCCCGCGACACGGTCACCCGACGCTCGCCGAGCTGCGCGGGCTCCTTGGTGTGCGCGCGCCGGCCCACGTCACCGGGCGCGATGCCGCCGAAGTGCCGCACGACGTCCTTCATCGCGTCAGAGGTGTCCACGTCGCCGACGATCACGAGCGTCGCGTTGTTGGGGACGTAGAAGCGCCGGTAATGGCCGTACAGATCCTCGCGGGTCATCGACTGCAGGTCCGACAGCCATCCGATCGTCGGATGTCTGTACGGATGCGCGCGGAACGCGGCAGCCATCAGCTCCTGATCGAGCAGCGTGTCGGGATCGTTCTCGCCGCCCTGCAGCTCCGCGATGATCACCGTCCGCTCGGACTCGCAGTCCACCGGATCGTACAGGCAGCTCGCCATGCGCTCCGACTCGATGAAGAGCATGCGGTCGAGCGCCTCCCGCGTGGCCGTCTCCGTGTACGTGGTCTGATCGATCCACGTGTAGCCGTTCCAGTAGCCGCCGAACTGCTCGATGATGCCTTTGACCTTGTCGCGCGGAATGTTCGTGGTGCCCTTGAAGTTCATGTGCTCGACCCAGTGCGAGATGCCGGTCAGCCCGGTCGTCTCGTCCTTCGAGCCGACGCGGTACCAGCACCAGACCGAGGCGAGCGGGGCCGTGTGCATCTCCTGCACGAGCACGCGAAGGCCGTTGTCGAGCACCTCTTCGTGCACCTGCGGCGCCTCAGGCGAGGATCGTTCGGGCGCGGACATCTTGGCATTATAGAATCTAGTTGACGGCAGACAGTTGACAGGTGAGAGCACCGCACCGGCTCCAGCTGTCAACTGCCGACTGTCAGCTGAGCGTCTATGCCCGAATGGAAGGACTCGGTCAACCTGCCGCGCACAGGTTTCCCGATGCGAGCGAATCTCCAGACGGCCGAGCCGGAGTGCCTCGCACGCTGGCGGGAGATGGATCTGTACGAGGAGATCCGCAAGAGCCGCGCTGGACGTCCGAAGTTCGTCCTCCACGACGGCCCGCCCTACGCCAACGGACACATCCACATCGGCCACGCCCTGAACAAGATTCTCAAGGATTTCGTCGTCCGCTCGCGCACCATGGCCGGCTACGACGCCCCATACGTGCCGGGATGGGACTGCCACGGACTGCCGATCGAGCTGAAAGTCGATCGCGAGCTCGGTCCGAAGAAGCGCGGCATGTCCGTGGCCCAGTTCCGACGGGCCTGCCGCGAGTATGCGGCCAAGTACGTGGAGATCCAGCGCGAGGAGTTCGAGCGCCTGGGCGTGCTCGGCCGGTGGCCGAAGCCCTACCTGACGATGCACTACGAGTACCAGGCCGCGATCGTGCGCGCGCTCGGACAGTTCGTCGAGAAGGGCATGGTGTACAAGGGCAAGAAGCCGGTGCACTGGTGCATTCATTGCCGCACGGCGCTGGCCGAGGCGGAGGTCGAGTACGAGGATCACTCGTCGCCCTCGATCTACGTCGAGTTCCCTCTCGCGGCTGACAGTGCGGCGGAGCTCGCCGCGCGCGTGCCCGCGCTGGCCGGCCGCGAGGTGTCCGTCCTGATCTGGACGACCACCCCATGGACGATTCCGTCGAACCTCGCCGTCGCGTTTCACCCCGACTTCGACTACGCGGCCTACGAGGTCGAGGGGCCTGCCACGAGCGAGGCCGCGCAGCGGCCGAGCCAAGCGGTCATCGTCGCCGAGGCGCTCGCCGCACGGGTCGGCGAGGCCGTCGGCCGAGCCTTCCTCGCGCCGATCGCCAGAATGAAGGGTGCGCAGCTCGAGCACATTCGGTTCCGGCATCCGCTGTACGCCCGCGGCTCCCTCGCCGTGCTCGGCGAGTACGTCACGCTGGAGGCCGGCACGGGGGTGGTGCACGCCGCACCGGGACACGGCGCCGACGACTTCAACACCGGGCTGAAGTACGGGCTGGAGATCTACGCGCCGGTTGGCCCCGCCGGTCACTTTCTCGAGACCGTCGAGCTCTTTGGCGGCCAGCGCGTGTTCGACGCCAACCCGAACGTCGAACGGGCGCTGAAGGAGCGCGGCCGGCTGTGGCACCGCGACACCTTGACGCACCAGTACCCGCACTGCTGGCGCTGCCAGAACCCGGTGATCTTCCTCGCCACGTCCCAGTGGTTCATCTCGATGGAGACGGGCGGCCTCCGGCAGCGGGCGCTCGAGGCCATCGACCGCGTCCGCTGGATCCCCGGGTGGGGCCGCGATCGGATCTACAACATGATCGCGTTCCGTCCCGACTGGTGCATCTCGCGGCAACGTTCGTGGGGCGTGCCCATCCCGGCGCTGACCTGCACCGCCTGCCAGACTCCGGCGCTGACCCCGGCCCTGGTCCAGCGCGCGGCGGCGATCTTCGAGCGGGACGGGGCCGACGCGTGGTACGAGCGGCCGCTCGAGGAGTTCGTGCCCGAAGGGTTCGCGTGCCCCGCGTGCGGCGCCCGTGCGTTCGAGCGCGAGCACAACATCCTCGACGTCTGGTTCGATTCGGGCTCGAGCCACGAAGCCGTGCTGCCTGCGTACGCGGAGCTGACGTGGCCGGCCGACATGTACCTGGAGGGGAGCGACCAGCATCGCGGCTGGTTCCACAGCTCGCTGCTGATCGGCCTGGGCACGAGAGGCGAGGCCCCCTTCCGTCAGGTGCTCACCCACGGCTTCGTCGTCGACGAACAGGGCCGCAAGATGTCGAAGTCCCTGGGGAATACCGTCGTGCCGCAGGACGTGATCGAGCAGAGCGGCGCGGAGATCCTGCGACTCTGGGTGTCGATGG
Source organism: Acidobacteriota bacterium (assembly GCA_016210845.1). Taxonomy (GTDB): domain Bacteria; phylum Acidobacteriota; class Vicinamibacteria; order Vicinamibacterales; family UBA2999; genus JACQTK01. The sequence continues at coordinate 12,382 of JACQTK010000135.1, forward strand.
TCGACTACGGCGAAGAGGTGCGTCTCGGCCCCGAGATCCTCTCGCGCGTCGTCGAGGCGTACCGGAAGCTGCGCAATACCTGCCGGATTCTCGTCGCCAATCTGTACGACTTCGATCCGGCGACGGATCTCGTGCCGGTCGAGCGTCTGGAACCGGTCGATCGGTACGCGCTCGGACGCTACGCGGAGGCCGCCCAGCGGATCGTCCGCGCCTACGACGCCTACGATTTTCCCACGTGCTTCCAGTCCCTCAACGCGCTGGCCACGGTGGACCTGAGCGCGTTCTACATCGACGTGACGAAGGATCGCATGTACACGCTGGGGGCGCGGTCTCTCAGCCGCCGCTCCGCACAGACGGTGATGTACTCGATTGCCGACGGCATCGCACGCCTGCTGGCACCGATTCTCCCCGTCACCGCGGACGAGCTGTGGCGCTTTCTGCCCGGACAGCGGTCCAAGTCGGTCCATCTCGAGGAATTTCCCGTGGTCGACCGCTTCATGGACCGCGATGTCATGGCCTCCTGGGACCAGCTGTTGAAGGTCCGGGACGAGGTCAACGTGGCGCTCGAGCGGCAGCGACAGGACAAGGTGATCGGGAACTCACTGGGCGCCCGTGCCACGATCAGGGCGACAGGGCCCATCGGGGCGCTGCTCGATCGACATCGCCGCCACCTCCCGATGTTGTTCATCGTCTCCGACGTCGCGCTGCACGTGGGAGCGCCGGACGGCGCTGATGACGTGCGGGTGGAAGTCGAGAAGGCGACGGGTGTCCGATGCGATCGATGCTGGCGATACGTACCGCGCGTCCGCACGGAACCGGACTGGGCGGGCATCTGCGAACGCTGCGTCGACGCACTGGCGGAGCCGGTGAACCGCTGAGCGTGAATGTGGGCCGTCTGCGGATCGAGCTCGCGATCGCCGGGCTCATCGTCGTGCTCGATCAGGCGGCCAAGGCTGCGGTCCGATCGGCGTTTGTGGAGCACGAGACCCTGACGGTGATTCCGGGGTTCTTCAACCTGACGCGCGTGCACAATTTCGGCGCGGCGTTCGGATTGCTGAACGCGGCGGAGTTTCCGTTCAAGGACGTGGTGCTGGCACTCGTGGCGGCGGCGGCGCTGGCGGGACTGACGATCTACGGGGCCACGCTCCCCCCCGACCAGCGGCTGGCCCGTGTGGGCCTCGCATCGATCGTCGGCGGGGCGGCGGGGAACCTCATCGACCGCATCAGGTCGGGGTACGTCGTGGACTTCGTGGATCTGTACTGGCGCGGCTGGCACTTCTGGGCGTTCAACGTGGCCGATGCCGCCATCACCATCGGCGTGTCGTTGATGATCCTCGACCTGCTCGGCATAGGACGGCACCGTGTATCCAGAACTGTTTAGCATCGGCCCCGTCACCGTCTACTCGTACGGCGTCCTGCTGGCCATCTCGTACCTGCTTGGCCTCTGGCTGGCGATGCGGCGCGCCAAGCGGTGGGGGCTCGACCCGAGCCGCGTGCTCGACCTGGGCATCTACATCATCATTGCCGCGCTCGTCGGCGCCAAGCTGCTGCTGCTCATCGTCGACTTCGATCAGTTCAGCCGATCGGCCGCCGACCTGTTGTCTCTGGCCCGTTCGGGAGGCGTGTTCTATGGCGGCCTGATCCTTGCCATCGCCGTCGGCTTCTGGTACGTGGCCCGCCACCGGATGCCCTTCTGGACGACGTGCGACGTATTCGCCCCCGGAATCGCCCTCGGACACGTGACGGGACGCCTGGGGTGTCTGGCGGCGGGGTGCTGCTACGGCCGGCCGACCGACTTGCCGTGGGGAATCACGTTCACCAATCCGCTCGCGGCCGCCAACGTGGGCACGCCGCTCGGTATCCCGCTCCATCCCACACAGGTCTACGAAGCTGGTGCGGAGCTCCTGATCCTTGGGGTGCTCCTCGCCACCGAGCGTCGCGGGCGGCCGTTCGCAGGACGCACGTTCTGGCTCTACATGCTCCTGTACGCCGCCTCGCGATTCATCGTCGAGATCTATCGCGGCGATCCGCGGGGCGAGGTCCTGGGACTGTCCACCTCCCAGTTCATCTCGATGCTGCTGGGTCCGCTCAGCCTCCTGATGCTCGTCTGGCTGTCGCGGACGACGCCAGAGACGCCGCAGGAGATGACCCGCCGACGCAAGGTGGCGGCGTGACCTGTGGCGCCGATCGAGCTCACCGTCCCGCCTGAGCTCGCCGGCCACCGCCTCGATCGGTTCCTGGTCTCGATGCTCGAAGGGCAGTCGCGCTCCCAGATCCAGCGGCTCATCACCGACGGCCGCGTGGCCGTCCGCCCCGCGGTTGCCCGCGGCAGTGCGGCACCTTCCGAGGTCGCCGCGCGCGCCAACCTCGCGGTGCGCGAGGGCGATCGGGTCACCGTCGACATCCCCGAGGCGACGCGTCCCGCCATGGTCGGCGAGGCGCTGCCCCTCGAGATCCTCTACCAGGACGCCGACATCGCTGTGCTGAACAAGCCCGCCGGCATGGTGGTCCATCCTGGCGCCGGCCATGCGTCAGGCACGCTCGTCCATGCCTTGCTTCACCACGTTCCGGACCTGAGCGGCATCGGCGGCGAGCGGCGACCGGGGATCGTCCATCGCCTGGACCGCGGCACGTCCGGCGTGATGGTGATCGCCAAGCACGATGCCGTGCACGAGGAGCTGTCGCGGCAGTTTCGCGATCGCGAGGTCGAGAAGGAGTACGTCGCGCTCGTGTGGGGGGTCGTCCAGGCCGGACGCCGAATCGACGCCGCAATCGGACGCGATCCGGTCCACCGGAAGAAAATGTCGGCCCGCGCGCGCCGAGCACGGCACGCGGTCACGCGCATCACACGGGCGCGTCACCTGCCGGGCCTCACGCTGTGCCAGGTGGCGATTCACACGGGGCGTACGCATCAGATTCGCGTGCACCTCAGCGCCATCGGGCACCCGATCGTCGGCGACGCGCTGTACGGCGGCGTACGCAGGCGGGTGCCTGGCGACATCCGGGCGGTGCAACGGCTCGACCGGCCGTTTCTGCATGCCGAGCGCCTGGTCTTCCACCACCCGCGCGACGGCCGGCGGATGGAATTCACGGCACCCTTACCCGACGACCTTCGTCGTGTGCTCCATGATCTCCCCGGCTGGACCGATTCGGAGGAGTAGAGCGGATCCATGGACAGACCCATTGTTCCCACCCAGATCCGAAAGGCGTTCGAGGGCCGAATCTTCGCCGTCGATGTCGAGTCGATCATTCTGCCGCGGGGTCATCGCCTCGATGTCGAGATCGTGCGGCACCCGGGGTCGGTGGTGCTCGTGCCCATCACGGAAACGGGCGAGATCGTGCTGGTGCGACAGTACCGGCACGCCATCGGACGATGGGCGTGGGAGCTGCCGGCGGGGAGCCTCCACCGCGACGAGGATCCCGAGCGGGCGGCGGCGCGCGAATGCCACGAGGAAACCGGCTTGATTCCCTCTCGACTGGAGCGGCTCGGGTCGTTCTTTCCCACCCCGGGCTACTGCGACGAGGAGATGAACTACTTCCGGGCGACGGGTCTGCGTACACCCGCCGCCGAGGACGGTCCCGCGGCGCGGGACGAAGACGAAGACATCGAAGCGAGGCCGTTTTCCGTGGAGGCGATCCGGGCGATGATCGGGTCGGGCGAGATCGTCGATTTGAAGACGGTGGCGGGGCTCGCGCTGATCGCCCAACAACTCCCAACTATCCAAGGCCCAACGCCCAAGTGATCGGTTTGGGAGTTGGAGGGTTGGGAGTCACTGCAGCCGCGGCTGCATGCGGCGATCCTGGCGATCGGTCTGCTTCGGTCCAGGCGTGAGCGCGAGCAACAGCACTTCGTCGACGCTCTGGACGAAGTGGATGGTCAGCTCCCGGCGCAGCTC
>JACQTK010000137.1 GCA_016210845.1 Acidobacteriota bacterium
CGATTACGGAGAAACTCTCTCGTTGCCGGCGGACGTTGGAACAAATCGCGCCTGGCTGCACCAGTCCACGGGCCAGAAAACGAAAGAAATGACTGTCCAGTTATTTCGCGGACACTACACTAGCGAGGCATACAACGACGTACCCGGCCGCGATCCCCAAAACCGTTAAGCACCCGGGCCCTGCGCTGCTGATTTCGTTCACGTTGTCGTTTGTATCCCGGCACTGCATGGCATCGGCTTTGCTTGCCGCGAGGGCCTATATGAGACTCACGAGACGAGACTCGCTGCGCGCCGCGGGCGCAGCGATGGCGACGTTCACGCTCGGCATGGTCACACGCGGCAACGCCGGAACCCCGCCCGCCCCAGACGCGTTGCGCCAGGCACAGCCCGGCGGACTGCTCGACACCAAGCTCCGCACCATCGCGGAACTCCCGCTGACGCCGAACGGATCGGCAGTCGAGTACCCACCAGAGCGCGCCGGGACGATTTCCGAGCCAACACTCTGGCGCTATACCGACAATCAAACACCGGCGATCGAATTCGACTACCGGAAGAGCACGATCAAGGTCGACAACCGAGGCACGGCGACGCGCGGCGGAACACTAACCCTTGCCGATCTCGACTTGCTCCCGAAGCATTCACAAGTCGTGCTCCTGCAATGCGCCTCTCCCAATCCTCGCGGCATCGTGAAATGGACCGGGGTCCGATTCGCGGAGATCGCGCGCATGCTCGGGGTGCAGCCGTTCGCGCACTACTGTCGCGTCGTGGGATCCGATCGCTACTGGGTCGAAGAGGAGATGCAGACGATGCTGCATCCGCAGACCATGCTCGCGTGGATGCTGAATGATGAGCCGATTCCGCCGAGGCATGGTGCGCCGATGCGGCTGATCATCCCGTTTCGCTACGGCGGCCGCAGCGTGAAAGCGGTAACAGAGATCTACTTCTCGTCCAATGTCTTCGACATGCCGCGGCTGCCGTAATAATCTCCGGTGCCGCGGCTATGCCGTCGGGTATTCGTAAAACCCGCGGCCAGTCTTCCGCCCCAGGGTGCCGGCGAGGACCATGCGGCGCAGGAGCGGCGGCGGCGCGAATCGAGGCTCGCGAAATTCCTCGAACATGATGTTGGCGATGTAGTACGTCGTGTCCAGGCCGATGAAATCGGCCAACGTCAGAGGCCCCATCGGATGGCCGCATCCAAGCTTCATCGCGGTGTCGATGGCTTCTCGCGTCCCGAATCCGGCTTCGTATTCACGGATCGCATCGAGCAGATATGGAATCGAGAGCCGGTTCACGATGAAGCCGGAGCGATCCGCTGCGTCGACCGGTTCCTTGCCGACGGTTCTGGCGAATGCGCACACGGCGTCCGCCGTCTCATCACTGGTCGAAAGCGCACGGATGACTTCGACCAGTTTCATCGCCGGAACCGGATTGAAGAAGTGCAGCCCGGCAAAACGATCGGGGCGTCCAGTTGCCGCGGCCAGCTGCGTGATGCCCAGCGACGAGGTGTTGGACACAAGAATCGTGTGCGTGGGGACGACTAATTCGAGATCGGCGTACAACTGGACTTTGTCCGCAAGGTTCTCGACGATGGCTTCTATGACGAGATCACTTGTGTCGAACCCCTCCAGCGTGGTCGTGCCGGTCAGACGGCTATGCATTCGGTCCAGCGCGTCGCCGGACAGCTTCCCCTTCGCGACCGACTGTTCGACCTGATTGTAGATCCTCGACAAGCCGCGTTCGAGTGCGGTGTCGGACACCTCGCGCACCAGCGTCGTGTAGTCGGCCAACGCGCAAACCTGGGCAATGCCGCCGCCCATCAACCCACAACCCACGATCCCCACGCTTCGAATCGTCATTCGTCTGTCTCGCTCGACTGATATTATGGATTCGGGATCCAATGATAGTGGCCGATGACCCACGAACGATCGCTGCCGGTTTGTGTGAGTCGTGTGAACGGGCACGCGTCATCCGTTCCTCGCGGGGAACGACGTTCCACCTGTGCACCATGTGGATCTCGGATTCACGATATCCGCGCTACCCGGTGCTGCCCGTGAGGTGCTGTGATGCCTACGTGAGGGCCGGTCAGAAGACCGGCGTTTCGACGTAGCTGCCGAAGACGGCCCGAAGACGCTGCACGATCTCGCCCATTGACGCGCGAGCCTTGACGAGCGCGACCGTGACGGGCATGAGATTCTTCGACGGATCTTCGGCCTCCGCAGCAAGGTGATCCATCAGCCGCTCCACTTCAGCGTTGTTCCGTCTCATCCGGGTCGTACGAAGTTTCCCGATCTGCCTCGCTTCCGACTCGGGATCAATGCGATGAATCTCGATGTTCGCAGGTTCGGGCGGGTCGACGTACTTATTGACCCCTACGACTACCTGCTCGAGATGACGAGAAACGCTGCCAGCGCGAAGAGCAGCGTCGCGAGGCTCGTGAGCAGAATCCGAGCATAGAGCGACTGCATCATCGTTCCCTCATGAACAAGTAGCCCACGCCGCGAATCGTACGGATGAGAGGCCGTCCAGGCTGCTCGATCTTCTTGCGCAGATGGCTGACGTGTACGTCAACCGTGCGTTCCAACGGCGCCTTGCTGCGATGGTAGAGGACCGCCGCGATCTCGTCGCGCGAGACGACGCGGCCGGCGGACCGCATCAGGAGATCGAGAATATCGAACTCGGTAGTTGTCAACGCGACACGGTTGCGTCCGACCGACGCCTCGCGCGTGCGGGCGTCAATGCGAACATGTCCCACGGCGACCGGCGACGCATCGTGAACCGTGTGCCTCGCCCGTCGCAGCACTGCAGCGACGCGTGCGACCAACTCGTCTGGAGCAAAAGGTTTCTGCAGGTAGTCGTCCGCACCGTGCGCCAGGCCGGCAAGCCGCGAGCGCAAGCCACGGCGGGCGGTGAGCATGATCACCGGTAGATCGCTGCGCCGCCGGAGCTGGGTCAGGACCTCGAACTCGTCGAGACCCGGCAGCATTACATCGAGGATCAGCAGGTCATACCTGTCGGCGAAAATCCGTCGGAGCCCCTGCTCGCCATCGGCGACCGCATCGAGCACGCACCCCCGGTCCGCGAAGTACTCCGACATCAACACGCCCAGCTCGCTGTCGTCGTCAACGAGCAGAATCGAAGCGTGGGCCGCCGCGTCTCTCGCCGTGGACATATCTCACGTCGCTTCTCCGCGCCCCGGCGGCCTTACGGAGAGGAGCGCCTTCCGGTCCCCTTCAACTCGCGCTCCGCATTGTGAATCCCGGAGCCCGTTGCCCGAAGCTTATCGCCGTGATGGGGCATCAACGCTCACGCAGCACCTGAGCCCAGGTCATCGCCACGCCCGGCCCCGCCCGTTACCGAATCAGCCACCACAGCGCACCGAGTGTCACCGCTGCGCCGCCGGCCTGCACCCAGAGATCGAACGACTCCCGGAGCAGCAGGGTCGCGAGGCACAGCAGGCACGCGGCCGCCAGCAGGAACTCCGCGTACAGCTCCTCCGCCCGGCTTTCTTCTCCAACTTCGGCCGCCCGGCGCCTGCCAGCGTCGATCCGCAACCGCGATCTGCCGATCGCTCTGGCGATCCAGCTCAAAGTACCCGCCGCCTGCGGCAGCCGCGATGTCGCGCAGGCTGTCGCGGTCGAGCGTCGCACGGATCGGACTCATCCTGGCCGCGGGCGCCGCCCCGTCTGGTGAGACAGCGGCTTCGGGAATGAAGTCACCGGTCGGCGTCCCGACGCCGACGACGAACACGGGGATCCGGCGAGCCTGCGCGAGCGCAACGCTCCGTGCCAGCTCCCCGCTCCAGGCCCTGCCGTCGGAAATGAGGACGAGCACCTTTCCGTTGGGGGACGGGCCGTTGAGCTCTTCATCCCTCTCGACGAGGCGAAGACCCCATGCGATTCCAAGCTCGATGTTCGTGTTCCATGTCGTGACATCCTCGAGCGGAAACGGCGACCTGGCCGACAGGTGGTCGAGGAAGAAGAATACGGTGTTGGGATCCGTCGTCAGCCGCACCTGCGGCGCCGCGATGTGCGCGAACACGGCGATCGCCATCCGGTCACGCTCGGTCCACTGCAGCGACCCCGCCAGCGTCCTCACGAAGCGCATCGATCGCTGCCACCGGTCGGGATCGACGTCGCGGACGTACATCGACGACGAGCCGTCCTGGAGCACGACGAGATCGACGCCCGCCGTTCGCAGGAACGAGACAGGCGCTACACGCCGATCGCGACGTCGCTCCGGGCACTCGGACCGTTGGTCTTCCATCAAATACGCCGCACGCCCGACGAGGCGCTTTTCAACAGCCTGCTCGCGCAGTATCACTATCTCGGGTATCAGCAGCCCGTCGGCGAGCATTTGAAATATCTCGTCGTGGCCGGCGACCGGCCGGTGGCGTGCTTCGCGTGGGGCTCGACGCCGGGCGCGCTCGGGATCCGCGATCGCTTTATCGGGTGGAGCGCCGAGGCCCGTCGTCGCCACCTGCGGCTCCTCGCGGCGAATACGCGCTTCTTGATCCTGCCCTGGGTGCAGGTGCCGCATCTCGCCTCGCATCTGCTCGCGCGCATGGCGGCGCGGCTCTCGGCGGACTGGCAACAGGTCTACCACCATCCGATCGTCTGGCTCGAAACCTTCATCGACCCGGCACGGTTTCGGGGCACGTGTTATCGGGCCGCGAACTGGATCGTGCTCGGCCGCACCAGCGGCCGTGGGCATCGCGCGCCGACCAAGCAGCCCACGCGGCCCATCAAGGAAGTCCTCGGCTATCCGCTCGTCGCGGACTTTCGTCGGCGCCTCGGCGAGGGCTAAGATGGCGCGGACAATCTCGCCGATCGATCTGCGCATGGACGATCTCGAACGCCTCGTCGACCGGACCCGGCACGCGCCGCTCACCGAGGAGGAGCACGCGACCCTGAAAGCCGCGATCAACACCCTGGGCTACGTGGCGGAGCTCCTCGAACAGAAGGGCACAACCCTCGCCGGCCTCCGCCACCTGCTCTTGGGGGCGCAGACGGAGAACACCCGCGATGTGCTCGCCCGCGCGGGTGTGGCCGTGGACGCGCCGGCGACGCCGAATGAAACGGCCCCTCACACGGGTCGTTGACGATCTCCCATTGCGTCGAGGCCGGCAGCGGAATCTGGAGATGGGCTTGGAGTCGTTCGAGCCGGTGAAACGGCATGCCGCTGCCGTACTTCACCAGCGCGATCATCGCGCCCGTCGTGGTCGACGAGCGGTTCCTGGTCCCGACTCTCGGGGCTCACGGTACCGGAACGCTGGCGAGAAGGTTGTTGATGACGAGATCGGTCGTCAGCCCGTGGCTTGCCGCGTGCGGCCCAAGCCAGATGCGGTGTCCAAGGACATAGGGCGCCAGATCCTGAATGTCCTCCCGATATGTTTCGTCCCGGCCGCGGACGAGCAGCGCCCAGGTCTTCGCGAGCCGCGCCCAGCAAATCACGGCGCGGGGTGACGCGCCGAGGTCGACTCCGCGCTCGACGAGATCGGACGGCGAGCGATCGAGCGCGCCGGTGTCGGGGTTGTATGGACGCGTCGCCGCGACCAGGCGCTGGATGTACTCGGCGATCGCGTCGTGCAGGAAGACGTGTTCGGTGATCGCGGCGCGCAGCTGAATGATGCGCTCTTTCGACAGCAGCGGGTTCAGCCGTACGCCCTTGAAATCGAACTGTGCCAGCTTGCGTTCCTCGTCCTTCGGCAGGTAGCCGATGCTCACCATGATCGCGAAGCGGTCGGTCGCCGCTTCGGACAAGGGAAAGGTGCCCTGGCGGAGTTCGACCGGGTTCATCGTCGCGATGGCGAAGCTGAACGCGGGGAGCTCGTACGTCGTGTTGCCGACCGTGACGGTCCGGTCCTGCAGCCCTTCGAGAAACGCGCTCTGCGACTTCAGCGGAATACGGTTGATCTCGTCGAGCAGAATCACTTCGGCGGACGCGAGCGGGCCGAACTCCGTGATGAGCTCTCCAGTCACGGGGTGAATCGAATCATCTGGAAACCGACGACTTCGGTCGGCTGCAGATCCGATCGGCCCTGGAGGCGCGCGAATTTCGCGTCGCTGATCGCCGCGAGAATCACGCCGAAGAATGTTTTGCCGACACCGGGCACGCCGCGCAGGAGGAGGTTGCCAGCGTTGACTTGGCGGTCGGCCTTCCTGTCGTAGGTCGTCGGAATCTCCGACAGGAGCACGACGTTCGCCAGGACCTTGGCGGTCTCGTAGCCGACGAGCGCCTTGCCGCCCTCCGCGACGACGGCGTTGTGAAACGAGACGGCTTCCTCGAGGTCAGGATGCATCCGGACGTTCTGCCGAGCTCATTGTAGTATCGGATCCCGGATCCTTACGAATATTCCCGAACGCTTCATCCCAGCGGGGCGATCGTGACGCCAGGGAGCACGGCCTGGCGAAACGGGCTACGAAAGCATCTGCGCGTCACAGCGACGCCAGCGTACTCCGAACCTTCTCGTAGTCCGGCTCGCGGGTCACGTCGTCGAGAACCTGGCGTTCTCTGATGATGCCCCTCGTGTCGACGACAAAGACCGCCCGCATCGCGGTGCCTCTCATTCCATAGAGGTCCACGTTGTAGACGTTGTACAGGTGGACAACGTCCTTGTTGAAGTCGCTGAGCAGCGGGAAATCCAGCTGCAAGGCATCGCGCCACGCCTTCAAAGCGAAGAAGCTGTCGGTGCTGACGCCGAGCACCACCGCTGAGAGTTGGCGCAGCTCGTTCATGCTGTCACGGAAGCTGCACATTTCGGCCGTGCACACGCGACTGAATGCTGCGGGAAAGAACGTAAGGACGACGGAGCCTCGTCGCCATTCCTCGCTGAGCCGCACCGGCTGGCGATCATGGTTGGTCAGCGTGAAATCAGGTGCGGGATCTCCCACGTTCGTCGGCGGCACGTTATCTCACCTCATCTCACCTCGCGGTTACGGCTGCGGCATCCAGCCCGGTACGACGTACGCATACGCCGAGTAGATCACTCCGATCGCGCTCGCGAGGAGGATGCTGTGCCAGAGCGTGAAGCGGAACAGTCGGCTCTCGTCGGTCGGCTCACGCGGGTCGCCGCCCCGAGCAGCGGGCTGTACATTTGACTCCACACCCTGCTTCCTCCGAAGGCCGGCGGACACCCGCCTCGGTTCAGTACCATGCCGCGACCTGTCGGGAAGCACGGACATGACGGCGCGACGGTGTCGGTCGATCGCGTAGCTGTTGGCTGGAAGATGCCTGAAGTCAGTGTGATCCTGGATCCTCTAATCAACATTTGCTACGGAGGGACGGCTCAAGTCAACGCTCGCGAGCGCGCAAATGACGCATTCCCCCCCCGACGAGATCTACATCAGTGGATCCAGAATCCATTATGCAACCACGTCCGCTCTTCACGTCTCGAGCAGGGCGACCCCAAGTCGAGTGCTTTGGGATGTCCGACATGGCTATACTGGACGCCGCACATGCCCAAGTTGAAGCGTCTGGATCGGGAAGCCGCCGAAGATCGCACTCTTTCGGCACTTCGCTCCGCCATTCTCGCAGGAACACTGTCGCCCGGCACGCGATTGCGGCAAGAAGATCTCGCATCCCAGATGGGTGTGTCTCGCATGCCTATTCGCCAAGCGCTTTTGGCGCTCGAGCGTGAAGGCCTGGTGAGAACGGATCGCTGGCGCGGGACGATTGTCGCGCCTCTTGATGCGGACCTGATCCGCGATATGTACGCATTTCGGGCTGTCGTGGAGCGACACGTGGCGGAAACTCTCGCTCGCCGTCCAGATTTCGATTCGTCGACGATTCGTCAGGTCCTGACATCTGGGCGCAAAGCCATTGCATCCGGCAACGTAAGTCGTGCTATCGAACTGGACCTGCGGTTTCACACCATGCTGTACGACAGCGTGGGAAACCAGGTCCTCTCATCGGTCATGCATGGGCAATGGGCGCACATCAGGCGCGTCATGTCAGTGACGCTGACGGTGCCTAAGCTGCGGGAACGCGTGTGGAACGAGCACACCTCGATTCTGGATGCAATCGATGCGCATGATGGTCCGCGGGCCGGAGCGGAAGCTGAAGCCCACATGCACGCAGCGAGCGCCACACTGCTCGAACAACTGAGGGCCGCGGCCGAAGGGAACGTCGACAGCCGTACGGCGGCCCAAGCGCCGACCACTCTGAAATCCGAGCGAGCTCGCCTCAGAAAGAGCAAGACCTCAACAACAGCCCGTGGAAAACGACGTCTGGTGCCGAACGCGCAATAAGTCCAGCGTTTGACGTTCGGAGTGGCTGCATCGGGTCAGCCCTTCAACGGGAGCATAAAAGGACACGCCGCGCGTGTGCTCGTTGATCGTCAGCGGGTGCGGAACGGGCGGATATGTGATTCTCTCACCACGCCGAGAGCGCGACTCCATGATAGGATCCTGGATCCCATTTAGAGCCCGATACGATAGATGGAAGCGCCATTCGTTGTCACACCACGATTTCGCCTTGTGTCACGATTTCGCCTTGCCACGATTTCGCTCCCGGGTCACGCGCCCCTCCCGCCTTCGTCGATCCACGACGAATTCCTGAAATAGTGCGTCCCAATGTCCTTCTCGCTTACGGCCCATCGCGTCGTGAATATCGCCGATCTCCGTCGCGTCGCGCGCCGCCGGTTGCCTCGTGTGGTGTTCGACTACATCGACGGCGGCGCCGACGCGGAAGTGACGCTGCGCCGGAACTGCGAGGTCTTCGAGTCGGTGCTCTTCCGCCCGCGCTCTGCCGTCGAGCTCGAGACGTGCGATCTCCGCACGACCGTGCTTGGCGTCGAGCTCGCGATGCCCGTACTGCTGGGACCGGTCGGCAGCAGCCGCCTGTTCTGGCCCCGCGGCGAGGCCGTTGCCGCCGGAGCTGCGGGAGCCGCCGGCACCGCGTACGTGCTGTCCACCCTGTCGGGGACGCGACTGGAAGAGGTCAGGGCGGCGACGAAGGGCCCGTGCTGGTATCAGCTCTATCTGTGCGGCGGCCGCGATGTTGCCGTGGCCGCCATCGAGCGAGCCCGAGCCGCCGGTTTCTCGGCCCTGGTGGTCACCATCGATACGCCGGTCGCCGGGCTGCGGGAGCGAGACGTTCGGAACGGCACAAGAGAGCTTCTGAGTCGCCGGCCCCTTACCATGCTTCCCTGGCTGCCTCAGTTGATGGTGAAGCCACGATGGTTGGTCGACATGCTCGCCGACGGCGGTCTCATGCACTTCCCCAACGTCATGCTGCCGGATGGACCGATGGGCTACGCCGATGTCGGGACCGCACTGGAGCAGTCGGTCGTCTGCTGGGATGATTTTCGGTGGATTCGTGATCTCTGGAACGGCCCGATCGTGGTCAAGGGCGTCCACACCGACGATGACGCACGGCGGGCCGTCAATGCCGGCGCGAGCGCCATCGTGGTGTCCAACCATGGCGGCCGGCAGCTGGACGGCGTGGCACCCACACTGCGAGTGCTGCCGGAAATCGTGGCCGCAGTCGGGAGCCAGGTCGAGGTCCTGCTCGACGGCGGTGTCCGGCGCGGGAGCGATGTCATCAAGGCGCTGTGCCTTGGCGCGCGCGCCGTCCTGATCGGGCGCGCGTACGCGTATGGGCTCGCCGCCGGCGGCGAAGCGGGCGTCACCCGCGCCCTCGAGATTCTGCGCGGCGACATGGGCCGCACGCTCAGACTGCTGGGCTGCTCATGTGTGGGCAATCTCGATCGGTCGTACGTGACACCACCGAACGACTGGCACCTCGGCCAGGAGAGCACTCGGATTGGTCAGACGGCGTGAGACCGGCGGCAGCCGCCTCGACGCCAACGCCGGCATTAACACCGGAATCCCGTCGGGTTCAGCACCTGCCCGAACGCAGAGAGGAACAGCGGCAGGAGCGAGCCCATCAGCCCAACCGCGCCAGATCTTCCCGGCCAAGTTGGAGAGTCGTTTGGAGAGTACTCGTAAGATGTCATGGATCACCAACGGTCGAATAGTCCGGTGCCGCCAGGTTCTGGAGGACGTTCGTTACGGACCAGATTACACGCGCGTGAAAGAAGAAATCGAGCGGCTGTGACGGTCGGACTCTGTGAACGGTGCGTCAAAGCGCAGATTGTTACTTGGTCACGCGGCTCGGTCTTCACACTGTGCCGGCAGTCGTTCACCGATCCTCGGTTCTCCAAGTACCCGACGTTGCCCGTCGTCGTCTGCACCGCATACCGACCCCTTGCCGAGGGCGGCCGGTCTTCCTCGGCCAACGACTATCACACGTGCGCAGCGCGACCAGTTTTTCCGATTCTCAATTAGACCTCCTTTTTTCTCCAGTAACGCGCCAACCCGAACCACAGCGATTCGAGTGGTGCCGTCGGCTCGTAGGCCGGCACCAGCGTCGGGTCGGTCCGTTGGAGAATCTCTCGGCGGAGTCGATCTCCGAAGTCCCGGCTCCGTGCCTCGTCGCTCGCGTCCACGCTGAGGGACTCGCGCACAACACGGGCCATCCATCGAAGGTTGGCCGCGACCGTCTGGAGATGCGGTTGCACCTCCTCCACGGGGCCGAAGTGTGTCAAGAAAATCGTCCGCGGCCGCAAGGCGCCGATCTGCCCGATGCTATCGAGCCACAAGTCGACATCGATATCCGGCGGCGGAGTGGGCGGAAGCACATGGCCTCCGCTGATCCGAATGCCTGCCGTATCTCCGACGAACGCAATGCCGCTGGATCGGTCGAAGTACGTGACGTGGTGCGAAGCGTGCCCCGGCGTAAAGATAACCTCGAAGCTCCGTCCTCCGGCATCCAGATGCTCGCCGCCTCGCAACAGACATAAACGCTCCGTTGGCACTGGCGCGATGTCGCCCCAGAAGCGCTCCATATTGGAGGGGCCGAAAAACCGCGCTGCGCTCTCGATGAGTTTCGTCGGATCAGACAAGTGCGAGGCGCCGCGCTCGTGGACGAACACCTGGATACGCGGCTGCCGTCTGACGATTGTTCCCGTGGCCCCGGCGTGATCCAGATGGATATGGGTCAGAAATATCGCGGTGACATCTTCCAGCCTCAGCCCCTGCGACTGCAAGCCGAGCTCGAGCGATTCAATGCAGGTCGAAGGCCCCGGATCGACGAGCGCAATTGATCCAGGTGCACTGATGACCGCGGTGGCGATGGTGTTCTGTCGCCCTAGAAAATCAAGATCGACGTACGAAAGGCCGAGAGCCAAGGGCATTGCGCGACGTGTCATGTGTGCCAAATAGGATTCTCTCGAGTCAGGAAGTCCGTTGATCTTAGCGGGACGTTCAACATACGACGCACATTGCGCGCGGATCCATCCCAGACCTCAGCTCTTCAACGGCGCGTAAAAAGATACGCCCCGGGTGTGCTCATTCACGGTCAGGGGATGCTGAACGGGCGGGTACGCGCGCTGCTCGCAATCGAGCCGATCGCAGAGACGGCAGGTCGGCCCCACTGGAATGACCGCGTCGCGACTGGTGAGGTCCCGCCCGTCCGCGTACACCATCTCGCGCGCGTACGTCAGCTCGCAGCCGAGCGAAATCGCATACTGGGTGCGCGGCGCGTGGAATCCAGCGCCCTGCTTCTTCACCGTGCGGGCGACATCGAAAAACGTCTGGCCGTCGGGCATCTGTGACACCTGCGTGCAAATCATGCCGGGCGTCAAAAACGCCCCAAAGACATTCCACCGGGGGCACGCGCCGCTGAAACGCGCGAACCGGAAACCCGACGCGCTGAAACGCTTCGAAATGTTGCCCGCGATGTCGATGCGGACCATATGAAACGGGATGCCTTCGGCGCCGGGCTTTCTGAGCGTCGTCAACCGGTGGCAGACCTGCTCGAAACTCGTTCTGAACCTGTGGCCGAGCAACTCGAGGTCGTATCGCTCCTGGCGCGCCGCCTGGAGGAACAGGTCGTACGGCATGAGGACGGCGGATGCAAAGTAGTTCGCGACCGCCACGCGGCACAGCGCGCGGGCCTCGGTCGTCGTGAGCAGCGGATCGTCTGAGATGCGATCGAGCGCGGCGCCCTGCGTGAGAAGGCCGACCTGGTGCGCGAGCTGAAAATTCCTGCTCCCGCGTCTGAGAATTTCCGACAACGACAGGACCCGCGCCTCAGGATCGAAACGGCGAAGCGCCCCCTGCATCTGGCTGGCGCGCTCGATCCGGACCGACACACCATGCATGCGCTCGAGGTACGTCGCAAGTCGGCTGAAGAGTGCGTCACGGTCATCCAAACGCGCATCCCGCGCAAGGGCATCGGCGCCGGCTTCGATCTCGGGAAAATAGTTGAAATGGCGCTGGAGCAGATCACTGACCTCCTCCGTCGGGAATCTCGCAGGCGCCGAATCGAATGCACCGCGTTCGGAGACTGTCGCCGCCAGGTTCTGCAATGACTCCCGCGTCGTCCGGTACGCTTCGTACAAGCGAAGCACCGCTTCGGCCGCCACCGGATGCCCCGTGGCCATCTCCCGGACATCCGAGGCCACCACGTCCAGATTCTCGAACAGCGGATCGCCGAAGACTTCCAGCAACTCAGCGATCGTCCGTTCGTCGTTCTTCGCCGAGAGCGATTTGATGTCGACGGGCAGGAGGTCGGCCAGCTTCACCAGCAGTTCCGCAGTGCACGGCCGACGGTTGTGTTCGATGAGATTCAAGTAGCTGGGCGAGACGTCGAGCCGGCGTGCGAGCTCCGCCTGTGTCAAGCGCTGGTGCCGTCGAAGCGCACGGAGCTTTCCGCCCAAGGTTCTCTCTGCCACAGCTCGTTCTACTTTATTTGCTACGTTTACATTATGTGGCACAGTCGTTGACAAGAATGACGGCTTTTCAACGGCCTCACGACTTTCAGAATTGACCCAAGATGCCGTTTATAAGAGATCGAGTCAATTGTGTCAACGTCGCTGAGCGAAGGCCTCACATGCGCGATCCACGCGTGCCACAGGGGGATGACGGCCGAAGAGGTGGCAAGAATTCTGTCTCACGCGGTTACCGGCGTCGATCCGATGGTGATGGGGATGGGCTCGGTGCCGGCGGTTCGCAAAGCATTGGACCGCGCGAGGCTTCCAATTGCGGCAATCGACCTGTTCCAGCTCAACGAAGCCTTTGCCGCACAAGCCGTCGCCGTCGTGCGTGAGCTTGGTGTCGATGCAAGCAAGGTGAACGTGCACGGTGGCGCCATCGCACTGGGTCATCCGATCGGCGCGAGCGGCGCGCGAGTGTTAACGATGCTGCTTTACGCGTTATGCGCGACGGGAGGGCGCTATCGTGTTGCCGCGCTGTGCATCGGTGGCGGTATGGGGATCGCCGTTGTCGTCGACACCGCTGCCGAGGCCTAGTCGAGGCGCCGCCCCTGGTCCCCATTGCGGCAGCGCTACGCCGGCAAGGGCATCGGGGGCACCGTCCTTGCAGATCAGCCACTCGAGGGCCGTAACGTCGCGGCCCACGAACTCAGCCACCCGTACCTCATCAACCTCGCCAACGATGACGTGACTCGTCTCGGCAGACACCCTTCTGAAGATACCGACATCTGCCATTTCGATGGCCACGTGCTGATCGTCGTCGTTTGGCGTCAGATAATGTACGAACTCCACATGGTGCCGCCAGATCAAGAAGAGCTGTGCCAGGGTCATCAACCCCTTGTGTTGCGCCTCTGAGACAGTGTACTGCTCCCGCACCAGGAGAAGTGTGCGGGCTTGGCGATCACGCAGTACGCTGGCGACGACCTCTGCGAGTGCCTCTTGTCTCGCGTTGAGTACTCGTAGCTGAAGGAGCTCAGATCCGGCCGTCTGGGGCCGGAGTTGCACGCGCAGATTGCATGCGTACTGGTGGTGAGCGGCCCACTTTTCGACCCACTGCCCGAGCAGTCGCGGCGGCACTTCGGTTTGCACCAGATGCTGGACCTGTGTCGAGCCCTTGCCCATCGCCTTGGTGGCTGCGGTGCGGCCAGAGACCGCCATCAGCGCGCTGTCGAGCCGTGGTCCGCCGACCAGGGTCTGAGGAGTGCGGTATGGCGATTCGAGCAGCCGCAGCCTGCGCTGGAGCCTCGCGAGCGCCAGCATGCCGTCGTCCTTCAGGGCCGTCGCGAATTCTTCCGCGGCCAGTCCATCGATTTGATGACCGCCATAGGTGATGAAGTTGAAGACGAACCCCAGCGTGCCCAGTTCCTCGGGAAACCCGCGCATCTCCTCGTCCGTCATGCCAGTCGTGTCCCAATTGAACGAGGGCGAGAGGTTGTAGGCCAGCATCTTCTCCGGATACTTCGCATGCATCGCGTCCGCGAACCGGCGGGCGTCCTCGAGATTCGCGGTCTTGGTCTCCATCCAGAGCAGATCGGCATATGGCGCCGCCGCGAGTGATTTCGCAATGGCATAGCCGATCCCGCCTTGCACCTGATAGAAGCCTTCCGGTGTCTTCGGTAGCTCGCAGTCCCAGGTCACCTCGATGCTCATCGATCGAGCCCTCGCTGCCGCTTCATAGAGGGAGGCCTTGCCCGCGTAGGCGAGCCACTCGTTGAGCGTCATCTCGAGTCGGTGGCCTTCGGCCGCGCGCAGCTTCATGATGTCCGCCACCGCCTGTCCAAAGGTCTTCAGCCCGGCTTCCACGTGCCAGACGTCGGAGTAGCGCGCATCGAACCTCGCCAGCGCGGACTCAATGGTCGGCACGGAGCCGTTTACTACCTCCCTGGCCGTCTCCACGATGAACGACGTCATGCCAACCCGTTCCAGCCACGCTTCAGCCGCACGGTATTCCGTTTCAGAGATCTCGAAGAGCAGGTGACCACGCGCGTCGCCGACACCGCGCCTCGCCAGCATCCGAACCATTGCCAGGTAACCGACTTTGTAGCTTGGGAGCCCCAGCTTCGTGGCGCCAAGCAGGAACGGCTGGTCGCGTTCGTCGCTGCGGTTCTCGAGAAAGGTCGCCGCTTCGGCGTCCGTGCGTGCCACGATGATCCCCGGGACCCGCATGATGTCGAGCTGGAAGCGCGCGGCGTTCAACCGCTTGATCTGCTCATCGGAGGAGACCAGCACCTTGCCCGCTTGATGGCCGCACTTCTTGGCGCCGGGACGCTGGTCCTCGATGTGGTATCCGGGCACGCCCGCCTCGACGAACCGCCGGATCAGATTCCGTACATGAGCATCCCCGCCGTGGCCGGTATCGGCATCCGCGAGGATGAACGGACTGAAGTCAACGGCGGGTGTTGCCTGGCGCTGCTCATCCGACATTCTCGCGCGGGCGAAATGCTGGTTCTTGTCCGCGGTCAACAGCGCGCGTACGAGCACGGCGGCCTCGTTCGGCACCTGGCTGAGGGGGTAACTCGCGAGATCCGGGCCGGGGTCCTCGTCGGCGGATCCCTTGGCAGACGTCGCCCATCCTCCCAGGTAGATCGCCTCGATGCCCGCGCGCTTCATAGCCACCGCGTGACCCGGTGAGTAGGGGCCGAACGTGGTGACCTGGCCCCGTTGCGCGAAGAGCTCGCGCAGCCGAGTGTAGAACGCCTCAGCCGCCCGCCGCGCGACGGTGTAATCCGCGCGCAACGTGCCTTGCTGCTCGGCCACGTCGCGAGGCGAGTAGAGGCGCACGATGTCAGAAAACCGTGGGCTGTCGAACCATTCACGGGCCGCTGCCATCTGCTGATCAAACAGGCTCATCAGTGCGGCTCCCAACCGTAACGCCCTGGGTGGCGACGTCGAAATCAACGTTCTTCGTGATGCGGATCCCCTGCTGGCGGAATGCCGATACGTAGACGTCTATGCGTCGGCGCGCCTCTGCGAGGTCATGGCTATTCAGGTTGATGTTCAGGAGATCGACATACCAGGGAAGCTTTGCCGACTCGCTGACGTACCTTGCGACGACCGCACGCGCGATGGGCAGGGTCGTAGTCTTCGAGTCGTTGTGGACATTCCGATCGTCCGCGCGCAGAAGCTTTTCGTATTCCTCATCGAGCAAGCTCGTGAACAAGCCCGGCGAGAGGACATCGCCGGCCTCGACGTGCGCCGTCGCGTCGCCTTCCGTGAATGGCGCGCCCTTGTGCATCCATTCCCAGAGGATGCTGAGACGAATCTCCCCGGTCGCCATATCTTCCATGAGGTACAGCACATCGTCGGTATCGAAGAAGTCCGCGGGTTTGAGGGCCGCGGCCTGGAAGCCCTGCAAAAAGGCATTGCCGTACTGGAGCGCGACGCTCAGCAGGTCTCGCGCACCACGTACCGTACGAGGCGCAGGCTCGAGCAGGAGGAGGCGATCGGCGTCCTCAGGCTCGTACGTCAGTGGCGGACATGCGCGTCCGAGTTGATTGAGCTGGCCCGCCCGCTCCCAGACCGGCCGCACGATGTGCACCATCTTCCAGTGGGCCACCCATTTGCCACTGGCGCCTTCCCGCTGTTCGCGCTCCGCTCCGGCAACGGCGCGCCGCATGCCGCTGTCAACCCCCACCTCGGATCCAACGGGAATGTTCGGCTCCATGCCGCCCTGCCAGAGGGCGCAACGCCCATCCAGGTCAGGCGTATTGGCCGCCCGGCGAACGCGGTCTTCGTAGTGGCGCATATAGCCGTACGTCATTGCGATCGCGTCGATATTCGGATTGAGAAAGCCGCGATCCCAGGCCATCGCGTCTGAGACGCTATTGATGTAGTCCCAACGACCCGTGTTGAAGCCGACGAAACGGCGACCCAACGCCGCGCGGATCTCCATGAGCTGAAAGCACGCCTCGAGCTGCTCGACCAGCACATACGTCTTGATCGTGCCGGTGTCGAACCCAAGATGGCGTTCGAGCGCGGACAGCATCTGATTCCAGAGAGCCGCTTCTTCCGCGGTCTGAATCTTGGGCAGATACAACACAATGGACGCGCCCGCGCGCCGCAGGGCTTCGTGGTTGTTCACCACGTAGAGGACCGCATCCACGATGGAGGCAGAGAATCCTGAGCCATCAGTGCAGCGAACGTGGCGATCGTCGAGGTGGAGCCCGCGGGGCCGGAACATGACCGTCGTGAAGTCGAGCTGCTGCCGCCAGTCATGGATGATGTGCCGACCGAAAAACCTTTCCGCCCACCGGTTCATCTCGTCAGCGACGTGCTCGGCTACCTGCAGGAACGACGGACTGCGGTGAATGGCCAGCTTCAGATTGCGCTGGTTGTCGAGCGACATCGTCGCGACCTGACCGAGGGCATCCTCTCCATCGAACATCCACCCGTCCGCACCAGCGAGAAGGGCGTAGCCGACTTGCCGAAGCGATGTCTCGAGGGACACTCCAGGTCTCGTCGCGGGTCCTGTGCCTTGAATCCACTGTCGCTGAAGATCGCGCGGAATATCGCCGCCCACGAAGGCCCCGGCGCGGGCGTCACGCACCGTGATGCGCGTACCGCGGATCTCACTCTCCGGATCGAGGAATCGGATTCGCTCGCGGTGATTCGCCCGTGCAGCACGCCGCCCATATCGCGCCTGCATCAAGGTCTGTCTGGCCGGCTCGAGTCCAGACAGGAGACCCAGAACCTCATGCACCTCAGCGGTGTACACATCCGGGTAGTCCTGCACCACCCGGCCTGAGAATTGAAACCCTGTTGACATCTGTGACTGACGCGAGGCGCCAAATCCTCCTGGCTGCTCCATCAACATCGCTAATCCCTCTAATACGGTCAAGAACAAAGGGACTCGTCGACAGTCACAGCGATATCGTTGGTTAAGTGGGGCGTCTTAAATGTGTCAAGCTTGTTAATACAACCGCGTAGAAGCAGACCCTTTCGGCGTCAATGACTTCTCACGGGCGCACGTCTCAAGTTCGCGCCGGGACTTACGTCAATGCCGTAACTGAGCGTACGTTAGCGAAAGGTGTTCAGCCGCGAGCGCGGCTGTTCACTGCAACCGATTCCGCAAAACGCGGCCTCGGTCCGCGTGGAACAGCCATTGACCGAGACAGCCGACCCCGATATTCCGAGGCACGTGCTGGGTCCGAGATCCACGAGCCCGAGCGTTCCGGCGCCCTGGATGACGGCGGTGGCGATGGCGTGGGGGCGGCCGAGGAAGTGCAGGTCCACCCACGAGAGTCCTCGTCCCAGGATGGTCACGGAATGGCCATCTAGGGCAGGGATTATACTCAGGGATCCGATTCACATGCTCCACCAGATTGATGCGTCCGCGGTGCTGACGGCGGTGGCGCGCGTGGTGGCGGATGCCCCCGCGCTGGTCGACCTCGTGTCGCGGCTCGCCCTCATCCTGCGCGACGCCATCCCCTTCGAGCGCCTGCACGTCCTGCGGCTCGACCGTGCCGACTCTGTCGTGCTCTACGCGTCCCGCGCGTCAGGTGAGGTCGAGGTCACCGGCCACCGCATCGCCGACCCCGTGTCGGAGCCGCCGATGGACGCCGACGCCCGCTCGCGCATGCTGTGCACGGTGCGCTACGGTTCGGGCGTCCACGGTGCCCTGTGGTGCACCTCGAGTCGACCCGACGCCTTCGATGCCGCGCATCAGAGCCTGCTCGAAGGCGTGTCGGACCTGCTGGCGCTCGCGCTGCAGCACGACGCGCTGCAAACCACCGAGACGCTGCGGCGGGAGCGGCTCGACAGCCTCGACCGTCTGCTCCATGCCGTGGCGGAAACGCTCGACATCCGGCAGATCTTCACCGAAGTCTCCGAGGTCCTCCGGGCGGGGCTGCCTCACGACATCCTGGCGCTGACCTCCTGGGGCGAGGACGGCCGTTCCTTCCGCGTGTACGCCATGGCTGGAGCCGAGGTCAACGACGCTGCCTTCTGGGCGCCAACGATCCTGACGGAGGAAGAGCGCGCGCTCCTGCACCGCGACCCGTATGTCATTCACGATGTGGAAACCGAGATCACGCCGGGGAGCGTCCGCCGCCGCATCTTCGGGCGCCTGGGCGTCCAGTCTGCGCTCCGCGTGCCCATGCCGCTCGGCACGGGCATCTTCGGCTCGCTGTTCTTCGCCTCGTGCCAGGCGGCCCAGTTCAACGAGAGCGACCTCGACTTCGCGCGGCGCGTGGCCGACCACCTGGCGCTGGCGCTGTCGCACCAGCGGCTCGCCGAGGCCTCCCGCCGCGACGCCGAGGCGCGCGAGACCGCGGCGCGGCTCGAGGCCCAAGTCGCCACCCTCACGCGCGAGCTCGAAACCCGCGCGGGGCATCGCCGCGTCGTCGGCCACTCGCGGCTGTGGAAGGACGTGCTCTCGCACGCCGCGCGCGTGGCGAAGACCGAGACCACGGTGCTGCTCACGGGAGAGTCGGGTACGGGGAAGGAAGTCGTCGCGCGGTTCATCCACCACGGGTCGCGCCGCAGCCACGGCCCGTTCGTGGCGATCAACTGTGCGGCGCTGCCCGACCAGCTCCTCGAGTCGGAGCTGTTCGGCCACGAGCGGGGCGCGTTCACCGGAGCGGTGTCGGCCAAGCCCGGCCGCATCGAGCAGGCCAACGGCGGCGTCCTGTTCCTCGACGAGGTCGGCGAGATGGCGCCGACCGTGCAGGCCAAGCTGCTGCGCGTGCTGGAGGAGCGCGAGTTCACGCGGCTCGGCAGCACCCGCGCGGCGCACGCCGACATCCGGGTGATCGCGGCCACCAACCGCGACCTGCATGCGGCGATTCAACGCGGCGAGTTCCGCGAAGACCTCTACTATCGGCTCGGCGTGTTCGAGATCGCGTTGCCGCCGCTGCGGGAGCGCCCCGACGACATCCTCGAGCTGGCGGACGTCTTCCTCGAGGAGATTGGCGAAACGGTGGGGCGCCCCGCGGCGGGCATCGCGCGCGACGCCAAGGAGCAGCTGCTCGTGTACACCTGGCCGGGCAACGTGCGCGAGCTGCGCAACG
This sequence comes from Acidobacteriota bacterium, assembly GCA_016210845.1. Taxonomy (GTDB): domain Bacteria; phylum Acidobacteriota; class Vicinamibacteria; order Vicinamibacterales; family UBA2999; genus JACQTK01. The sequence goes on from JACQTK010000137.1 coordinate 19,783, forward strand.
CCATCGAGCGGGCGGTCATCCTGGCCGACGGCGGCATCATCCGCAGCGAGCACCTCCCCGTGACGACGCCTCGCGCGTCTGCCACGGGGCTGGCGGCAGGATCCGACGCGGCGGCCGCGCCGCTGCCGGCGGGCGGGGTCAGCCTCGAGGCCATCGAGCGGTCGCTCGTCGTCAAGGCCCTCGCGCAGGCGCGCCACAACAAGACGCGCGCCGCCAAGCTGCTGGGGCTCACGCGCGCGCAGCTCTACTCGCGCATCGAGAAGTACGGCCTCGCGGAAACCGAGACGTCATGAGCGGGCGGGCTCGACTGCGCCGCATCGCCCTGACGGCAGGCGCGGTCCTGATGTTTCTCGTGCTGGCTGGAGCCACGTATCAGGGCGTGGCCACGGCCCTCGAGCGCCGCCGGGTTCCTCACCCCGGACGCCTCATCGATGTGGGCGGACACCAGCTCCACCTGCACTGCGACGGCGACGGCGCGCCCACGGTGGTGCTCGAGGCGCCGGCGGCCGGCATGTCGGCGGCCTGGGGCTGGGTGCAGCTCCAGATCGCCGACCTCACGCGCGTGTGCAGCTATGATCGCGCGGGACTCGGATGGAGCGAAGCGGGCACGGCCCGGTATCAGCCCGACGCGGTGGCCGGGCAGCTGCTCACTCTGCTTCAGCGGGGCGGCGAGCCCGGTCCCTACGTGGTGGCGGGCCAGGGCCTCGGCGCGGCGCTCGCCACGCTCTTCGCCGCGCGGGTTGGACCTGACGCGGCAGCGCTCGTCCTGATCGATGCGCGTCCCGTGCCCGCAGCCGAAGGACCGACGGACCGAGGCACGCGGATGGCCCCCTTCTGGCCATGGCTCGCGCGCGCAGGCGTGCTGCGCGCGGCGGGCACGTTGGCCGACCGCGCGTCGGGGTTGCCCGAACCCGCGGCGGGCGCCCTCCGCGCCTTCCTCAACCGCCCCGACCATCTCACACGCACGGCGCGCGAGCTGGCCCGCTGGGACGACACGATCCGACTGGCCGACGCGGCGGCGCTCGGCCCCGACGTCCGCGTCGCGCGCGTCGAGGCGGCCGGGCCCGCGCGTGTGGCGTTTCTCGCCACGCGCGCGGACGCGGACAAGGCGACCCGCGCGATTGCCGATGCCGTCAGGGCCGTGCGGTCACCTGCAGCGCGGCGGCTTCAGCCGCGACCTTAGCGATTCTCACGTCGATGTAGAGCGGGGGCTTCAGCCCCCGCGGCGCGATTCACGCGCAGGCTGAAGCCTGCGCGCTACTCGTACGTGAGAGCGGATTTAGATGGGCACGCGGACGGTCAGCGGGGCCGTCAGCCGCGTCGTGACGCGGGCGCCCGGTCCGAGCCGCACGTCCTCGCCGCGAGTGGCCAGCACCGCGCCGGTGCCGGCCGCGCCCCCGATGGCGGCGCCCTTGGCGGCGCCGTCCCCAGCGCCGAGCAGTGCACCAACGGCCGCGCCCGCCCCTGCGCCGACGGCAATCTTGGTGGCGTCCTCGCTCTTGGTGGCCTCGGCCTGGTGCGACAGCGGCGCCGTCGAGATCGCGTACCGTTCGCCGTCATGCGTCAGCGAGTTGAAGCGGTAGGCGAGGCTCGCACGCCCCCTGACACGGCCCGATCGCTCCACGCTGGTCACCACGCCCGCCAGCTCCGTGCCGGCCGGCAACACCGCGGTGCCGTCGAGGCTCACGGCCTGACGGAGCCCGGCGCGCACGGTGTCCTCGACGCGGCTGCTGTCGGAGGCCACCGCGGAACGGAGCTCGAGCTGCAATGTGGTTCCCGCGGGCAGCGTGACCTCGCGAGAGCGCGGCGCCGCCGGAGCTGCCGTCTCCGTGCCTCCCGTGGCTGCAGCCTGCGCCGCGTCCGCGCCCGCCTCCGGAGTCTGGCCTCCACCGCACGCCGCACTGATGCTGGCGATCGCCAGCGCGCACATCCATCTCTTCACGTTTGTCCTCCAAGGCGGGCCGTCAAGGCCCGCCCTACACAGGGCGCCCCGTCGCGGGGCGCCAGCTGACCAGATTCCAGACACAAAAACCGTGCTTGGTGACACGAATTGTTCGCCAAACCACCCGTCCAGGGGCCAGGCCCAGCTGTAATGCCAGAAGCTTGCCGGAAGCCCGTCAGGACGCCGCGGGCCTTGCCGCCGGCGTGTCGAACAGCAGGCTCGATGGGGACGGCGGGGCCGCCGGCCCGAGCGCCCGCTGCCGTACGAGATCGGTCAGGATGAGGGTGAACGGGTCGGTGCAGGCCTCCCGGTTCCTGACGAAGTAGTGCAGCTCGGTGCTCGGCGTCGTGTTGACCTCGTTGATGACATGCGCGGGGCCGCAGATGTCGGGCGCGATGACGTCGACGCCAGCCAGCACCACGCCCACGGCGCGCGCCGCCGCTTCCCCCGTCCGCAGAATCGCAGGATGCGTGACGTTCAGGCATTCACGGTACGTGGCGCCGATGGAATAGTTGTCGAGCCTGGAGAGCAAGACCGGTCGGCCACGCTCCGGAACGCTGTGGATCGACACGCCTTGTTCGGCGAGAGATGCCCGGGTCCGCGCGTCGGTCCTGAGGCGCATCAGCTCCGGATCGCCAATCCTCCAGCTCGACCCGGCGATGCGCGCGGCATTCTCGCGTGCGATGAGCGCTCGAATCGAGTCGCGGCCGTTGCCGATCACGCACGGACGCTCGCGGCGGATGACCGACAGACAGCGTCCCTTGTAGATCAGCAGACGATAGTCGTCGCCGGGGATCTGCTCTTCGACGAGCACCTCGTCACAGTACAGGCTGCTGCGGCGAAAGCCCGCGAGAATGTCTTTTCGCGTCGTGAGCGCCACGCTCACGCCGGCCGATGAGGAGGTGTAGCGAGCGGGCTTCGTCACGCACGGGCGGCCCAGCGTCAGCGCGAACTCCAGCGCCTGGCGCGGCTGGTCGGCGGTAAAGGGGCGGCCCCGCGGGATCGGCAGCCCCGCCTCGGCCAGGACGCGCCGCGTGAGGATCTTGTCGCCGCAGATCACGCCCGCGGCAAAGCCGTCGAGGTCGTTGTACACGCCCGACATCCGCAGCACGGGGCCGCGCTCGTCCTCGATCGACAGCAGGTTCGACATCGTGCGGCACCGCAGGCCGAGCCCCCGCGCCGAGCGGGCGAAGAGCTGATTCACCATCTGCGTCTCGAGACGTGAGCTGTCGGGCCCTGCCGACAGCGCGCCCTGGTCCAGCGCCCGCCTGAGGTGGCGCACGGCCTTTCCCCGCAGGGGCACGCACGTGTCGGCTCCAGTGCGTCCACGCGCGCGCGCGCGGGCGCGGCCGTGGCGTGGTCGGCGCCTCGCCGAAGCCGTCCGCTGGCGCGTCCGAACGCCGTGGCGGCCAGGCGGCTCACGCTGACAGCGAACGGCCGGACACGTCGCGAGCGAACAGCGCCAGGACGCGCACGCGGCCCAGCGATCGCGCCCACTGCCACAGGGTCACACTGCCGCGGCGGCGGTGGTCCCAGGCGCTTCGCGGATCGCGGAGCTCGTCGAGCCACCGCACGCCGACACGATGCGCGTGCGCGGCCCGGGGCTCCCCGGTCAACTCGCAGTACTGGATGAGGGGGACGTCCACGCCGCAGGCCGCAGCGAGGCCGTGCTGCTGCCACAGGCGCGGGTTCAGCTCGATGACCTTCCAGCCGCGTCCGCGCGCGTCGCGCTTGAACTCGATCGACCCCGGGCCGCGCCAGGCCATCGCGCGGAAGAAGCGGAGGCCCAGCTCGGCCAGCTCCGGATCCTCGACGCTCTCCATCAGCGTGCCGACGCCGAAGTCGACCGGATGCTGCCTGATCGTGCGCATGCACACGCAGGCCAGCGGAGTGCCCTGCGCGTCGAGGTACGCGCACACCTTGCAGTGGTTCGTGTTCGGTCCCTCGATGAACGGCTGGACGATGGCCGACAGGTCGTGCGTGAAGATGTTCTCGAAGAGACCGACGAGCGCGGCCGGGTCGTCGATCCGGACGGCCTTCTCCCGCGTGAACCGGTCGCGCCACAGGTACCCGACCCTGGGTTTGACCACCACCGGGTAGGCGAGTGTGGGGGCGATCGCGCGCACCTCCTGCGCCGTCGATGGCGCGTGCGTCGGCACGACGGGCACGTCCGCCGCCTGCGCGCGGCGATACTGCCGCCATTTGTCGAGGGCGTCGGCCACCGCCTCCCGCGGCGGCAGCGCGTGACACACGTACGGCTCGAGCGCGTCGCGATGCTCCAAGACGAACGCGACGAACTCGTCGGAGGTGGGATAGAGGATTGGCGGCTCCGCCCATCGCTGCGCGCGCTGGACGATCAGGCCGACGAGCGCGTCCGGGCTGCGCACCGGATGCGGGCACCGCTCGTGGACGCCGTAGCGCGAGTGGAATCCGGCGTGCCAGGCCTCGTGGTCGAATCCGCAGACCGGAACCCCCGCTCGGCCGAGGGACCGCACGGCCGCCAGACCCGTGTCGAAAAGGCCGAGGACGAACGCGGCGCGCCGAGGCCGCGCGTCGACGGAGGGGACCATCTCGTCCATTCGCGGCCGGAGGGTTCAAAGACGGTGCCGCGCTCGGAGAGCTGTCACCAGCCAAGGGCTCGCCCTTGATATCCGTATGTTTCTCGAGGCGAGCCCTTAGCTGGTTGGCAGTCCTTGCCTGGCGCGCTCCGCGCGCCTCGCACCGCTACGGCGCTTTAACGGGTACAAAATTCACATTTGGAGCCCTATAGCGGCCCAACCGCTTCTTGGGCGGCGCGTTCTTCAGGTGGGTGGGTGCCGTTTCCCTTCTGTGCAGGTGGGCGTCACGCGCGACCGACGGATGAGTCGGCCCTGCGAAGGTGCGGTCGTCCTCCTCCGCTACGGGGTGTACTTGGTGAGGCTCGCGTACGCCGACTCAATGGCCTGGGCCAGCCCCGGCGTCGCAAACGCCTCCTCCGCGTAGCCCACGAAGCGCCGGTACTTGTCGAGCCGAATCGTCCGCTGCAGCTCCTCGAGGCTCCGGCCCGCCCTGATGCCATCGGAGACCGCCGCCCGCAGATCCTCGAGGTACTGCCGGAACATCACGACATCAGCCTTCGTCCCCTGCTCCCAGTGGCTCCCGACCGCGATGTCGAAATCGAGCGGCTCCAGCGCGCGGATCGACTCGATCCAGGGGGTCATCGGCCGCCGATCGAAGGCAAAGTTGCAGCACAGGCGATTGGTCCAGACGTAATCGCCGGTGAACAGCACGCGCTCCTCCGGGAAGTACATGTCGATCAGATCATCCGTGTGGCGGTTCTTCGCGTGGATCAGTTCGACACGCTTGCCTCCGAGCGTCACGCTGGAGCGGTCGCCGCTGAAGGTGATATCCGGCCGCCGGATGTCGGCGCCAATCTCCGCCTGCGTGAGCAATCCATCGCCGTTGCCATCGAACCGATCGAAGTTGGCGCGCGTGGCCGTCTGCGCTTCTTCTCTCGTCAAACGCCCGTCGCCGTCGACATCGTCAGTGTCGCCTGGAGGCCGTGCCTGCGCGATGGGCCGCGCGAGGTTCATCGGCATGTTCTCGTGCGCGACGAACCTGGCCGTATCCGCGAACATGCCGCCGCCGCGCGCATGGTCCCAGTGATAGTGGCTGTAGATGACATAGCGGACCGGCCTGCCGGGGAAGCGAGCCGCGAGTTCGGCCTTCAGCCAGGCCGCAAACTCCGGATTCAGCGGGTCGGCCAGGATGATCCCCTCGGGCGTGACGAGGAACACGGTCACGGCGGACACGCCCGTGCCGCTCTGCACCTTGTAGAGATCGCCGCGCACCTGCGTGATCGTGCGCATCGGCTCGGCGGGCTGCGCAGCAGCCGGCGGCGCCTGTGCCGGGGCGGCGGTCGGAATCGTGAGGGCCAGGCAGAACAGGAAGGGTCGCAGCGTCATGCCCCTGATCTTACAGGGGGCGCCGGCTGGACAGTCAGCGCGCGAGCGAGTGAGGTGCCGGGGGGGAGGCTCGTGCCCGCCAAGGCGAGGCGCGGAGTGCGGAAGCCGGCGTGCCTGAGCCCCTCCCGCGGCACTGAACGAGCGTGAGCGGGCGAGGTGCCGGGGGGCTCGAACTCCCACGCCCCTTGCGGGGCCCGGGATTTCAAGTTGGCCAAGGGCGATTTTGCACCGGGACAGGTTGGTACAGCCTGGCGCTTTCTGGCCTGATTTCGCAGATTAGGGCCAAGTCCCCAACCAGCAGATACCCACCTGCGGCGCGACGTACCTGCCAGTGGCCTGCCGGTGCCCGTTGACCGCCCGACCCACCGCCCACCGGATTATCCAGGGTCATCAAGAGACCACCTGATAGTGCTCCTTGATGCGCGTGACCTCCGACTCGCTCACATTCGCCTGGCTGGCAAAGTCCGGCCAGGAAGACACAGCCTCGTTAACCTGTTGTAGGACTTCGGGTGCGGTGCCGATGCCAAAGCGATCCGCGACCGTCATCAAGTCGGCCCGCGAGATGCCGGCGAATTTCCCATTCACCGACGTCAGGTGCTGGTATGTCCACTCCCCCCTCGGATTGTAGGCGTACGTCACGTCGTAAGCCGGCGCCAGTTCCCATACTCCTCCTTCACGGAGAAGAAACGAGATGTTCTTCGTATGGTCGTCGCAGTTGGCCGCGATGACGTTGAAGGCGACACGCCGGAAGGCTTCCTCCTTCGCGTCGTAACCCAACCCAAGCCGATCAATCGTCAATAGCAGCTGGCTGACGTCGTGTGTGGCTTTTTGACGGTAGTCCAGATGCGCGAGGCCGCAGAGCGTTTGCACGTGGTGCTTCGCGTTCCCGTCACGGTCGAACCGCTTGGTCATGAAATGGGCGCGGCCATGCTCTTCCAACAACCGACACGGCGACATCGTGATTCCCGCTGCGCGGGCCATCAGATGATAGGCGTACTCGATGCGTCCATAGTCCTGGCTGACACCGAGCCTTTCATCAACGCCCACCCCATCGAATTTGATCAGCCAATGTTCGAACCCTGCTTGCACATCGAACTGCCCTGCGCGGATCTCGCCGGTCGCGGGATTCCACGAAACGACGGCCTTCGCCCGCGCTCCTCCAGCGGACGTACCGACTTGAATGATTTGCGCCAGAGCGGCCTGGGCGTGCGCGTCAGTGCCGATGTCGCCCTGCACGGCGCGCCGTGCGCTTTCGACCAGCGCAGACAGCTCGATCGCCGTGCTCGGCTTTGATGCTTTGGGACCGAGCGGGGGCTTGAACTCCAGGGCACCCATACCCCGCTTGCCCATGTAGGCCAGGCGATCGAGCGACGTGATCTGCGATTTGGCGACGCCCTCGCGCGCCATCCACGCGTCAATCAGGGTATTCCCGAAATCGTCAGGCAGCGCGTCGGCGAGCATCCCCGGCAGCCGCCGATAGGTCAGCTCGGGGAGATCGGCAAATACGAATGGTTCATTCGCCGCAGTGAGCGGCATCGTCAGGGGCGCTAGTTCAATTCCTGAGCGGACGAAGGCCGGCTGGTATTCGAACGCGTAGTACCCGAGTCTCGGATCGAGCGCGACCGCACCCACCGCCTTGCGCCAGATGCGGACCTCGACGATAGAGACAGGGGAGTACACGCTGACCTCGTGTCTTCTATAACTTCTTCTTTTTGGCCGGCCTGGGGGACGCGCGCTGACGTGGGCGCTTGGTCTTGAGCATCTGGACGGGGATAATCGACACAGCGGGCGCGAGCGCGCGAAGCCAATCGACTCTGTTCAGGACCCGCAGCACCTGGATCAATGAACGCAGCGTCGCTCCCTTCCCGCTCTCAAGGTTCTTGACGGCGTTCAGGGCGATGCCGGCTTGATCAGCCAACTGCTGTTGGTCGAGATTCTGGCGGAGTCTCAGAGCACGGATCTGTCTGCCCAGCTCAACTTCCCACTCATCAGAGGCCGTCGGCACAGCCACATTAATAGACCTAAATAGGGCTATTGTCAACGAATGTCAATTCTATAGACCTAAATAAGGCTATAGCTAGAGCGCTAGCGTCGACTACAGCCTTGGCTCATCGATTTGAGGGAACGCACGCCTTCAGCGGTTGCGTTCCTTCTTCGAGGGTGCCAACCCCTTCTCCGATGCTTTTGCGGCCGTTGTTGCGGTAGTCGTTGACGATTCAGCTCCGCCCGGTCGTCGTAGGTCACGCCCTTCGTGAGCGGGATCTTGCCGGCCATCGCGTCGGCGACGTGCTGCTTGAGGAACTCCGCAGCGTCCGAGCGCTTCGTGAACTGCGTCGGCTCGCGAATGGTGCGGTTGCCGCTGACGAACTCGATGTACCCGTTCTTAGTCTTGCGAAGCTTGCCGTGTGAATCGGGGGAGGTCCGCTGGAACACGCTGCCGGACCCGGGACGACTGCGAGGCATGGCTTGGCCGAGTTACGGAGACCAGCCGAGCATTCCTGCCAGTTGCCTGCCAGTTGCCTGCCAGTACAGATTCTTGCCGACTCAGGCGTGATCTGGGTCCTTTCAAATCACGCCCATTTCTATTGACTGAATATGGTGCCGGGGGTGGGGATCGAACCCACACGCCCTTGCGGGC
>JACQTK010000138.1 GCA_016210845.1 Acidobacteriota bacterium
GTGCGACCCCGATCCACGTCGGTGCAACCCCGATCCGCGTCGGTGCGACCCCGATCCACGTCGGTGCAACCCCGATCCGCGTCGGTGCGACCCCGATCCGCGTCGGTGCAACCCCGATCCGCGTCGGTGCAACCCCAAGGCATGTCGGTGCGAGCCGGCTTCCCTGCCTCAATCGAGGGCCGCGACGCCGTCGATCTCGATCAACGCACCGTCGTTGTAGAGTCCCTTGACCTCCACCAGCGTCATCGCCGGGAAGTGACGGTCGAAGTACTTCCGGTAGACGGCTCCAAGCTCCTTCCGCTTCGCCAGGTAGTCCTGCACGTCCAGGACGTAGTAGTTCAGCTTCACCACCTGGTCCATCCGCGCACCCACGGCGTCCATGCACGTCTTGAGATTCTGCAAGGTGAGATCGAACTGTTGGACCAGATCGTTTCGGTGCTGAATCTCCCCGGATGCATCTGCGGCCACTTGTCCGGCCAGGTGCAGGGTCCGGCTGCCATTGGCCAGGCAGGCGTGCGCGAAGCCGCGCGGCGGCATCAGCGTCTCCGGGTTGACGAGCTCCAGGAGCGGTCGGCGGTCAGCCATCGGGCGGTGCCTCCTCGAACTGGGTCGATTCAGTGCTTGAACTCGGCCTTGGGGCGCTTATCGGCGAATCGCTTCGCTTTCAGCTCGAATCGCGGCAATGAGCCGGCCGGAGCGCGTCCGACAGTGAACCGGAGTCCCTCGTGCGCATCGCGGAGGGCGCCGCTCAGCCGCTCGCGGAGGGCGTCCCAGTCGGACTCGAACCCCGGCTTGAGCTCGACGTGGACCGTGATCTCATCGACGAGGCCCACGCGCTCGAGCACGATCTGGAACTCGTCGATCGCGTCGAACTCCCTGACGATCGCCTCGACCGCGCGCGGATAGACGTTGGTGCCGCGCACCAGCTTCATATCGTCCCACCGGCCGCGGATCCCGCCGTCGTAGATGTCGAACGTGCGCCCGCACGGGCAGGTCGTGTACGGCACCTTCACCACGAGGTCCTTCGTCCGGTACCGGACGAGCGGGATGAATCCCCGGCCAAATGAGGTGACCACCCGCTCGGCCTCGTGTCCGTAGGGGACCTGGCGATCGCCGTCGTGCTCGAGACACTCCTCGATGAAGTGATCCTCGATGATGTGCGCCCCGCCGGGCTGATGCCGGCACTCGAACATCATGATCGAGCCGATTTCGGTCATGCCCGCCGAATCGCCAACCTTCGCGTTCCACGCCTCTTCGAGCTGCCGCTTGACGGCGGGAATCGAGCCGGCCGGCTCGCCCGAGAGAATCACCCTCCTGACCTTGCTCTCCCTGGCCAGATCGATCCCCATCTCGCGGGCGGCGCCTGCGGAGCGGGCCCGGACGTCGGACGCTGGCCGGCCGCGCCCGCGACCGCGAGTGCCAGAATCGTCCCCACGATGAACAGACGTCGACGCATGCGTCCACCTCGCTGTTCAACTGTCGCTGCCTTCCAGATACCGCTCCTCGATGGCGCCGAGGACGACGAGCGTCAGCAACACCATGACGGCGGCGACGAGCGCGATCAACGGAAAGCCAGCGCCCGCCACCAGCCCGATGCTCGCGATCACCCAGATGCTGGCGGCCGTCGTCAGCCCGGTCACGCGGCCGCCCGCCTGGATGATCGCGCCCGCGCCGAGGAAGCCGATGCCCGTGACGACCTGCGCGGCGATGCGGGCGGGATCGCCCTGCGCGCCGCCCGCGTTGACCAGCAGCAGGCCGACCTGCATGTAGATCGCCGCGCCGACGCAGATCAGGATGTTGGTCCGGAAGCCCGCCGGCTTGCGCTTCCGCTCGCGCTCGAGTCCGATCATCGCCCCACACAGCGCCGCTACGCCGCAGCGGACCATGAAGGGCAGCAGCACGGTGGAGAGCTGATCCCAGCCCCCGAAAAGCGGAACCTCATTCATGATGCGACGCCGCAGAACCCAGAACGGCACGCGGGCACGGTTTACCAGCCCAGCTTCTGTCCCGTGTTCTGTTCATCGAGCCACGCCTTGAGCGGCGCGTAATAGTCGGCCATCGCGCTCGCGTCCATCTCGCGCTGGCCGGTCAGCGCCTCCAGCACCTCGGGCCACGGCCGCGACGCGCCCATCTCGAGCGCCGCCTTCAGGCGCTTGCCCGCCTCGGCGCTGCCGTAGATCGAGCAGCGGTGAAGTGGCGTCGTGCACCCCGCCGTCTGCGACAGCGCACGATGGAACTGGAACTGCAGCACGGCCGAGAGGAAGTACCGCGCGTACGGCGTGTTGGCCGGAATGTGGTATTTCGCGCCCGGGTCGAAGAACTCCTCGCCGCGCGTCGAGGCCGGACGAACGCCCTGATAGCGCTCGCGCAGCTCCCACCACGCCTGGTTGTACCGATCGGGCGTGACGCTGCCGTCGAACACCTGCCACCGCCACGAATCGACGACCAGGCCGAAGGGCAGGAAGGCGAGCCGCTCGAGCGCCGTCCGCAGGAGCAGGCCGATGTCGCCAGAGGCGTCCGGCGCCCTCGGGATCAGGCCGACCTTCACGAGGTACTCCGGCGTCACCGAGATCGCGATCGTGTCGCCGATCGCCTCGTGGAAGCCGTCGTTGGCGCTGTCGCGGACGATCGGCGGCTGTCCGGCGTACGCGCGGGCGTAGAAGTTGTGGCCGAGCTCGTGGTGGATGACCGTGAAGTCCTCGGCCGTCTGATCGATGCACATCTTGAAGCGGAGGTCGTCCACGTTGTCGACGTTCCAGGCGCTGGCGTGGCACACGACCTCGCGGTCGCGCGGCTTGACGAACATCGAGCGCTCCCAGAAGGTCGGCGGCAGCGGATCGAAGCCGAGCGAGGTGAAGAAGCGCTCGGCGTAGCGCGTCATCTCCAGCGGGCCGATGTTTCGCGCCCGCAGCACGTTGGTGAGGTTCACAGCGGATGCGCCGCTCGACGGCGCCACCAGGTCGTAGAGGTTCGACCAGTCCTGCGCCCAGATGTTGCCGAGCAGGTGCGCGGGGATCGGGCCGTCGGCGGGCACCTGGTCGCCGTAGCGCGCGCGCAGCTTCGTGCGCACGTACGCGTGCAGCGACAGGTAGAGCGGCTGGAGCTGGCCCCAGAGCCTGTCAAGCTCCTGCGGGAAGGCCTCGGGCGGCATGTCGTACCGCGATCGCCACATCGCCGCGGTGTCGGCGAAGCCGAGCTCGCGCGCGCCCTTGTTCGACAACTCCACGAACCGGGCGTAGCTGTCCTTCATCGGCGGGGCGATCGCATGCCATCCCTCCCACACGTCGAGCAGCCGCGCGGGATTGCGGTCCTTCGCCATGATCTCAGTGATTTCCTCGATGTCGAGACACGCCTCGTCCGATTCGCCGTCCTGGCAGTACTTGCCGCGGCCGTAGGTGCCCTCCATCGACGCCACGAGCTGCGCGAGCTCGGCCGCCTCCTTCGGGTCCGCGGGCGCGGCCATCGTCAGCGACGTCCTGAGCACGTTGAGCTGGCGGCGCTCGTCGGGCGCCAGCTCGACCGCGTCGAACTGCGCGGCGCGCTTGGCGAAGTCGGTGACGGCCGTCGCGTACGCGGCGTTGGCGCGGGCCGCCATCGCCTCGGTGTCGGACGTGATGTAGGTGTTCTGCACCCAGCCGGCCTGGTTGGCCTCGTTGCTCAGGCGCAGCA
>JACQTK010000140.1 GCA_016210845.1 Acidobacteriota bacterium
CATCATGATCCTGCCGCCGATGGGCGTCATCAGCGAGGTGATCACCTGCTTCTCGCGCAAGAACGTGTTCGGGTACTCGTTCGTGGCCTTCTCGAGCCTGGCCATCGCCGTCTTCGGGTTCCTCGTGTGGGCGCACCACCTGTTCGTGGCGGGCATCTCGCCGTACTCGGCCATGGTGTTCTCGTTCCTGTCGTTCGCCGTGGCGATCCCGTCGGCGGTCAAGACGTTCAACTGGACGGCCACGCTCTACCGGGGAGCGATCTGGTGGCGCGCGCCGATGATGTACGTCGTCGGCTTCATGGGGTTGTTCCTCGTGGGCGGCCTCACGGGGCTGTTTCTCGCCTCGCTTGGCCTCGACGTGCACCTGCACGACACCTACTTCGTCGTCGCGCACTTCCACTACATCATGGTGGGCGGCGCCATCCTGGGATACATGGCCGGCCTGCACTACTGGTGGCCGAAGATGACCGGCCGCATGTATTCCAACACCATGGCGTCGCTGGCGGGGGGGCTCATCTTCGTCGGCTTCAACCTGACCTTCTTCCCGCAGTTCGTTCTGGGATACCTCGGGATGCCGCGGCGGTATCACGTGTACCCCGACGAGTACCAGGTGCTGAACGTGCTCTCGTCAGCGGGGGCGTCGATCCTCGCCGTCGGTTACGGCCTGACCTTCGCGTACTTCCTGTTCTCCCTGTGGAAGGGGGAGCGCGTGGGCGCCAACCCATGGCTGGCGACGGGGCTGGAGTGGACGACGGATTCGCCGCCGATCCCGGAAAACTTCACGCAGACGCCGGTCGTCACCGAGGGCGCCTACGAGTATTCCAAGCGGGAGATCAAAGTTGCCTGACGCGATAGCCGCGCACGACGAGCCGCACGGGCACCCCCACGCGCACCATCCGGCGCTGCAGCATCACTTCGAGACGCTCGAGCAGCAGCAGGAAGCCGCGACGCTCGGCATGTGGGCCTTCCTGGTCACCGAGGTCATGTTCTTCGGCGGCCTCCTCATGGCCTACCTGCTCTATCGGGTGTGGTACCCGCAGGCGTGGGCGGAAGGCAGCCTCGATCTCGACATCGTGCTCGGCGGCGTCAACACCGTCGTGCTGATCGCGAGCAGTCTCACCATGGCGCTGGCGGTGCGGTCGGCGCAGGTGGGCGCGCAGCGGCCGACGTTCCACTGGCTGCTCGTGACGATGGCGCTTGGCACCACGTTCCTCGTGATCAAGGTGTTCGAGTACGCGCACAAGTTCGAGCTGAACCACGTGCCGGGCGCGAATTTCGTGTACGAGGGGCCGCACGCACGGCAGGTCGAGATCTTCTTCTCCCTGTACTTCGCACTCACCGGGCTGCACGCCCTCCACATGATCGTGGGCGTCTCGCTCCTGAGCGTCATTGCGTGGATGGCGTGGCGGCGGCGGTTCTCCCCCGAGTGGTACACGCCGGTGGAGATGTCGGGCCTGTACTGGCACTTCGTCGACATCGTCTGGATCTTCCTGTTCCCGCTGCTGTACCTCGTGGACAGGGCGCATCAGCTCGGATAGACCATGGCCGGACACGTTTCTCCGAAGAGCACGTACTACACGATTTTCGGGTCCCTGATGATGCTGACCGCGATCACGGTTGCCGCAGCCTTCACGAACCTCGGGATGCTGAACTTTCCTGTGGCACTCTCGATCGCGATCATCAAGGCGACGCTCGTCATCCTGTTCTTCATGCACCTGAAGTACAGCAGCCGCCTGACGAAGCTCATTTGCGGCGCTGCGTTCTTCTTTCTGATGATCCTGTTCGGGCTGACGCTGTCCGACTACCTGAGCCGGGGCTGGTTCGTCTCGCCGCGAGGCACGGCCGGCGCCGGCACCCAGCTCACGATTGGTCCGCCACCCGCACCGGTTGAAGCAGGAGCGGAACCGGCGGCCGCCGAATCACCGGAACGCTAGCGAAAGGGCCGGCTGAAGAGGGCCCCACCGTCCGCCACCCGTACGGCCCGCGACGCCAGCATCGACGGCTCCGCACTCATGCGGGGTCCGGCGCCCGGGACAGGCGTCCGAACCCGATCGTCCACCTGCGAAAAGTCCCGCTTGGGAGGGGCGCGCGCTTGACCCTCGTCTCAGTTCGTGGATAAGATCGCGCCGAACCGCCGGGGTGTTGGTCTCTCCCTCCAACGAATTCTTGGGGCGCGCGGATGCGGTATTACAGTTCCCACGCGGACTCGCAGCCGGGGCCACTGTCCTCCAGCGCCCCGGAGTGCTAGCCGTTGGCGCAAATCTTCCCCCCTGGGTGGAACAAGCTCCCGATCGTGGCCGCCGTCGCGGGCAGTCTCGGTCTGACGCTCGCGATCGCGGGCGTCTGGTACTACTTTTCCCCGTGGTACACAGACGTGGGCTACCGTCCCGCTCAGCCCGTCCCGTACAGCCACAGGCTCCACGTCGGCGAGCTTGGTCTCGATTGCCGATACTGTCACGCCTCGGTCGAGACTTCTGCCGTCGCGAACCTGCCGCCCACGTGGACCTGCATGAACTGCCATCAAACCGTGAGGAGGGACAGCGAGGCGCTCGCACCGATTCGGGAAAGTGCCCAGAGCGGCCGGCCGATGCGCTGGATTCGCGTCCACAATCTTCCCGACTACGCCTATTTCCACCACAGCGCGCACGTGACGGCGG
>JACQTK010000134.1 GCA_016210845.1 Acidobacteriota bacterium
CCTCCTGGCAGTCCCCGTGGCCGTGACACCGGAAGACGCCGTCCTCGGAGGCGAGGATCCGGAGCCGCTCGTTGCGCGCGGCATCGCGGCGGTCCTCGACGAGGCAGTACGCACGGGTGAGGGCGGCGGGCCCGAGGAAGCCGGGGTCGACGGCGACCATCGTGCAGGCCGAGAGGCAGAGCCCGCACGCGATGCATTCCAGCATCGTGTCGACCTGCCCGCGCTCTTCCGGCCGCACGCGGAGCGGCTCGCCGCCCGCGTCCGGGGCCGGGACGAAGGCGTTCATGACCTTCTGCCACCTCGCGAAGAACGGCGCCATGTCGGTCACCAGGTCCTTCACGACGGGAAGGTTCAGCATCGGCTCGACGAAGATCTTCGGCGGGAGCTCGCGCAGCGGCGTCTTGCAGCCGAGGCGCGGCCGGCCGTTCACCCGCACCCCGCACGTCCCGCACATCCAGTTGCGGCAGGCGCAGCGGAACGACAGCGTCGGGTCCAGTTCGGCCTGGATGTAGAAGAGGCCGTCGAGCACCGTGTAGTCCGGATCGGCCGGGACCTCGAACGCCTCGTAGTAGGGCGCGGGGTCCCGGCCGGGCTCGAACCGATGCACGACGAACTCGGTGGCGGTCACGAGCGACCCGTCAGTTGGCCGGCTTGTCGTGCAGGTTCGGGAAGGTGACCTCGCGCCAGTCGGCGAGCACGCGGCTGATCTGCCCGGTCTGGTGCATGCCCTTGGCCAGGCTGACGATCCCGGTCGGCACGGAGCCCCAGATCACCTCGGGGCTCTTGATGTCCGCGACCAGGTCAGCCTTCGGCGACTTGTCGCCGGTCGTCGCCATCACGTCGGCGGCCTCCTCGGGGTGGGCCATGATGAACGCGATCGCCTCGTTCAGCGCGGCCACGAAGCCCGCGTACACCTCCGCCCGCTCCTTGTGGAACTTCGAGGTGGTGACGGCGACGATCAGCGTGTGCGGCCCGCCCAGCACCTCGTAGCTGTTGAGCAGGACCTTGAAGCCCGGCAGGGCGGCTTCGCGGCGCTGGAACGGGAGCTGGCCGAAGTGGCCCACGATCTCCTTCTTGCTCCGGAGCGCGATCTCGGCGTCCGGGTGGGGCAGCCCCACCACCTGCTTGGCCAGCGCCTTGGCGTTCCCCAGCGTGCGGTGGGCGGCGATGGTCAGCACCGTGTTCTGGAAGCTCGTGATCCCGGGCATGGCGATCTTGTCGTTCGGCCCGAGGTCCTTCACGCCGTTGTACTCGGTCTTCCAGGTCACGAGCTTCATCGGCATCGCCTCGAGCGCGAGCGCGATCTTGACGTCGACGCCCTTGTCCCCGGCCTTGATGCAGGGTGCGGTGCCCATGTAGCCGATGTCGATGTTGCCGGAGAGGAGTTGCTCGGTGACGCCGCCGCCGCCCGAGATGCGGATCTGGGTCACCTTGATGCCGGGCAGGTGCTTCTCCAGCAGCTTCTTCTCGATCATGACGAAGTGCGGGAGGTACGCCATGCCGAACTGCGGGGCGAACTTCACCGTGTCGCCGCTGAAGTTCTTCTGGGCGTGCGCGTCCGGCACGACGGCGGCGACGAGCGCGAGCACGAGACCGACGACGGCGATCCGACCCACCAGGTGACGCATCCTCCGCTCCTTTCGGGGCCGACGCTCGCGACCGGGCGCTACCCGGTCGAGGTCATGCCCCACTTGCGAACCGTCACGCGCTCGATCAGGTTGAACAGCCACTCCACGGCGAGGCCGATGACGATGATGCTGCCGAGCCCGGCGAAGACCGAGTCGGTGTTGAGGTTGTAGCGCTCGATCATGATCATCCAGCCCAGCCCGCCCTGGCTGCCGAGGGCGCCGAAGACGAGCTCGGCGGCGATGACCGTTCGCCAGCCGTAGGCCCAGGCGATCCGGATCCCGGTCAGGATGTACGGCAGCGACGCCGGCAGGTAGACGTCGCGGATCAGGCGCCAGCGTCGCAGGCCGAGGTTCAGGCCGACCCAGCGGAGCTGCACCGGCACCGTCTCGAATCCGACGTTGGCGTTGAGCGCCATCGCCCACACCACCGAGTTCACGACCACGAAGATCACCGCGCCGGGGCCGATGCCGAACCAGAGGAGGGCCAGGGGCAGCACGGCGATGGCGGGCAGCGGGTTCATCATCGCGGCCGCGGTCACCACGACGTCCCGGATGGGTCGGATCACGACCGACAGCCCGGTCATCACCAGCGCCACCAGGATGCCGAGCCCGACCCCGCTGACGAGGATCTGGAGGGTCGCCTGCGTGTAGGCGAGCAGCTCGCCGTTGCCGAGGTGCTCCATGAACTTCCGGACGACCGCGAGCGGTGAGGGGACCAGCAGCGGGCTGACGCCGCTCACCTGCACGAGGACCTGCCAGAGGACGAGGCCGGCGGCGACGATGATCGCCTGCCGGAGGCCGAAGTTCAGGCCGCGGCCCCGGGCGGGGGGACGGCTGGCGGGCACGGACGGCACCGGCATCAGCCTCCGATCCCGCGCGCGGGCCGCTGCTCGAGCAGGCCCCGGATCTCCTTCCGCAGCTCGGCGGCGCCGGCGGGGTCGCCCTCGAAGTCGGCCAGATAGCTCTCGGCGCAGGGGTTCGCGAACACGGCCTTGATGCGGCCGGGGCCGGCGGTCAGGACGATGATGCGCTCGCCGAGCCGGACCGCCTCGTCGATCGCGTGGGTGACGAAGACGATCGTCTTGCGGGTCTTCGCCCAGAGCTGGTTCAGCTCCCGCTGGAGCACCTCGCGAGTCTGCGCGTCGAGGGCACCGAACGGCTCGTCCATCAGGAGCACGGCGGGGTCGACGGCGAGCGCCCGGGCGATCGCCACTCGCTGCTTCATCCCGCCGGAGATCGTGTGGGGATAGAAGTGCCGATCGGGGAGGAGGCCGACCATCTCGAGGTGCCGGGCGGCGATGTCGCGAGCCTCGCCGGCGGAGCAGCCCCGCACGGCGCGCAGCGCGTGCACGATGTTCCCCTCGATCGTCTTCCACGGGAAGAGCTGCCCGAACTCCTGGAAGATCAGCATCCGGTCGGGACCCGGCTCGCGCACGGGAATGCCGTCGAGCAGGATCTCGCCCCGGCTCGGGCGGATGAAGCCGCCGATCGCCTTGAGCAGCGTCGACTTGCCGCATCCCGAGGGCCCGAGCAGGATCAGCTTCTCGCCGTCGGCGACGGAGAAGGACGTCTCGGCGACGGCCAGGTGCGCGTGCTTGCCGATCTCGAACTGGATCTCGACGCCGGCGACGCCGAGCTTGGCGTGCGCGACCTCCGCCTTCCCGGCGCCGGGCCCGGTCACCACGCCGTCGGAGCCGATGGAGGCCGGCGGCGCCACGTCTACCACACCAGCGAGTGCGTCAGCGCGGCCAGGACGTCCCGCTTGATGGCCCGGATGCGGGCGCGGTTCACCGTCTCGGCGCGGTCGGGATCTCGCGCCACCAGCGCGGCGAGGAGCTCGCGGTGCTCGTTCAGCGAGTTCCGGGCGCGTCCGGGCAGGTAGATCGTGCGGCTGCGGACCAGCCGGATCCGGTCGTACATGTTGCGCATGAAGCGCGAGAGCTGCTCGCTCCCGCTGGAGTCGACGAGCAGCTCGTGGAACTGGGTCGCGCGGTCGAGATAGCTCGCATACTCGCCCGTCCGGTTCAGCTCCTCCGCCTCGGCGAAGATCGCCTGGAGCTTCTCCCGGTCGGCGTCCGACATGTGCTCGGCGGCGAGCCGGGCCGCCAGGCCTTCGAGGACCTCGCGAAGGTCGAGCAACTCGAGGATCTCGTCCGGCGAGAGTCGCTTGACGGAGACGCCCTGGTACCGGGTGCGGGTCACCAGGCCTTCCAGCTCGAGCTGCTTCAGCGCGTCCCGCAGCGGCGTGCGACTGACCCGGAAGCGCCGCGCGATCTCGTCCTCGTTGAGCCGGGCGCCGGGCCGGTACTCGCCACTGAGGATCGCGTCGCGGAGGCGCCCGTAGACGGACGCCGACAGGCTCTCGCTCCCGGCTTTCCGCCGCCCGCTGCGCTTGCGTCGGACCGTCGCCCTCCCCGGGACTGTCACAGGCGATGAATACGGCCTCGGCTGGACACTGTCAAGAATAAACATGGTATTTAACATTGTATACAGTGAAGGTCGCACGCTGGACGATGCGCCTGAGCACAAGCCACTGATAACGCAGGCGAAAGCGCGGCACGGCGTTAGGCCAGCTCCGCCTTCCGCAGCTCCACCAGCTCGATGAGCACCTGTCCGGTGCTGGCGGGATCGATGAAGGCGATCCGGCTGCCCTGATGTCCGGCCCGCGGAACCTCGTCGCGGAGCTTCACGCCCTTCGCTCTGAGCTC
>JACQTK010000136.1 GCA_016210845.1 Acidobacteriota bacterium
GGCGCCGGTCGAGGGACTGGGTGAGCGGGAGCGAAGAGTGGAGCGGGAATCGGGATTCGATCCCGCGAGTTCGACCTTGGCTTGGTCGCACAGGTCCACTGAGTTATTCCCGCTCGCGACGACCGTCAATCGTACCACAGCGATCTGGACCGGGCAAGACGGCCGAGGTAGCTTTCCGCAGCCTCCGGCATAGACTACGGCCCCATGAGTGGACACCTGACGTGCGCCGTCGCGCTCGTGCTCCTGGGCGTGGTGCCGCTCGGCGCCGACGAGGTGCGGCTCAGCAACGGCGATCGAATGACCGGCCGGACGATGTCGCTCGCCGACGGCACGCTGACGTTCGCCACACCGTACGGGGACGTGCGGATCCCGTGGTCCGACGTCGCCGCCCTGCGCACGGACGAGGCGATGCTGGTGACCGTGACCGGGACGCCGCCCGCCCAGGCGACCCTCGCCGCCGGAGACGCCGACGGCCGCGTCCTGCTGCAGCCGGGCGGCGCCGTGGCGTTGACCGACATCACCGCCCTCGCACGCCCGCAGCCGGCCGTTCTCATGGACGGCGGCGCCAACGCGGGCTTCGTGACCACGGGCGGCAACACCCGCGTCAACACCTTGCGGCTCGACGGCGACCTCGTGGCACGGGTCGGCGGGAACCGCTACACGGCCAACGCGGCCGTCACGCGCGCGGAGGACCGCGGCGCGGACACGGCGCGCCATTGGACGGCCGGACTCAAGTACGACCGCTTCGTCACGCCGCGGCTGTTCGTCAACGCCTCCACGATCCTGACGAGCGATCGCTTTCGGAGTCTCGACCTTCGCACGGCGTTGGGCGTTGGCGTCGGCTACCAGGCGCTGGCCACCCCTCGCGCGACGCTCACGGGCGACGCGGGGCTCGGCTACGTCAATGAGAACCTCGACGCGCAGCCCGACGACCGATACACCGCCGTCCGGGAGTCGGTCTCGCTCGGCGTGTTCCTCCTCCCCGACCGCGTGCAGCTGTTCCACCAGCACGACGGCTACTTCGGCCTCACCGGCGATGACAACCTGTTCGTCAAGATGCAGAACGGCCTGCGCATCGGGCTGACGGCAGGCTTCGTGACGACGCTGCGGCACGACATCGACTACGACCGCTCGCCGGCGCCCGGCCGGCGGAAGGTCGACCGGACGTTTGCGTTGACGCTCGGATACCGCTTCTGATCAGGCGGACCTCAAGGTCCGCCTGGACCTTGCCCGCTCTACGTTCCGCGCGCGTCGCGCAGCACCTGCGCCGCCTCCTCGGGCGACGTGGGGTTGAGATAGAAGCCGGTGGCCCACTCGAAGCCGGCCACCTTGGTCAGCTTCGGGATGATCTCCACGTGCCAGTGGTAGTAATCGCCCGCAGGCTCCACCACCGGCGCGCTGTGGATCAGCAGGTTGTAGGGCGGAAAGCGCAGCGCCTTGTTCATGCGCCGCAGGATGTCGCCGAGCAGCCGCGCCAGCGACGCGTACTCGTGCCGCGGCGCATCCTCGAACATCGACTGGTGCCGCCGCGGCAGCAGCCACGTCTCGAACGGAAACCGCGGCGCGTAGGGCGCGACGGCCACGATGTCGGCGCTGTCGGCGATCAGCCGCTTCCCATCGTCGGTCTCCTGCCGCAGGATGTCGCAGAACACGCAGCGCTCCTTCACGTCGAAGTGCGCGCGCGCGCCGTCCACTTCGTCGCGCACCTCGCGCGGGACGATCGGCAGCGCGATCAGCTGCGAGCACGAGTGGTCCAGCGAGGCGCCAGCCGCCGCCCCGTGGTTCTTGAAGATGATGATGTAGCGGAAGCGCTGGTCCCGCTTGAGGTCCTGCACCCGCTCCCGAAACGCCCACAGCACGCGCTCGACGGCGCCCTCGTCCAGCGTGGCGAGCGTGTCCTCGTGGCGCGGCGATTCGATGATCACCTCGTGCGCCCCGATTCCGTTCATCTTGTCGAACAGCCCCTCGCCCTGGCGATCCAGCGTGCCTTCCACCCGCAGCACGGGAAACTGATTGGGGATCACCCGCAGGCTCCATCCCGGCGCATCGGGGGCACGGCCGTTGCGCCCGTACGCCAGCAGCTCGCGCGGCGTCATGTGCTCGTGCCCCTCGCAGAAGGGACAAGACGCGTCGGGCGCGATTTCAACGGATTCGAGACGGAAGTCGCCGAGGCGCTTGCGGCGCTCGGTGGAGATGATCACCCACCGGCCCGTGACAGGATCCTTCCGAAGCTCGCTCATTCAGGACGTAAAGGCATCACAGTACACCTCAATGCGAGGCGCACCACCCAGAAAATCGATGGCGACCACGTCAAACCGGCACGGACACTCCAGCAGCCGCTGGCGGGCCAGGTAGTCCGCAGCCATGCGCGCGATGCGCTGCTGCTTCCCGCCCGTGACCGCCGCGGCCGCCGCGCCGAACTCGCCGCCCACGCGGGCCTTGACCTCCACGAACACGATCGTCGGCCCGTGGCGGGCCACGATGTCGATCTCACCGTGCCGCGTCCGGTACCGGCGGGCGAGCACGTCGTAGCCGCGGCGGCGGAGCTCGGCGCACGCGAGATCTTCGCCCGTCTTGCCGAGCGATTGACGGCGATCGGTCACGGCCGCCGCCGACAGCAAGTCCTGCGCCAGGACAACCACCGAACCGCCAGGCGGCCGACCTCAAAGGCGGACCGGAAGGTCGCCTCTACGCACGGGGGGTCACCGCCGCCAGGGCCTGGTCCAGGATCTCGATTGCCGTATTCGCCTGCTCCCGCGTGAGCACGAGCGGCGGCGAGAGGCGGATGGCATTCCGGCCGGCGCCCAGCACCAGCAGGCCGCGCGTGAAGCACTCCTTGACCAGCGCGTCACGCTCGCTCGTCGCCCGCTCCTTGGTCGCACGGTCGCGCACCAGCTCGATGCCGATCATCAGCCCGCGTCCGCGCCCGTCGCCGCACAGGGGGTGCCGCTCCATCAGCGCCTTCGCGCCGGCCATCATGTGGGCGCCGACGGTCTCGGCGTTCCGCATCAGGCCATCGCGCAGCAGCCGGATCGTGGCCAGCGCGGCGGCGCACGAGACGGGGTTGCCGCCGAACGTGCTCGCATGCGTACCGGGCGGCCATGCCATGACACTCGACGGCGCCGTGGCCACGCCGAGCGGCATGCCCGAGGCAATGCCCTTGGCCATGGTCACGATGTCGGGCTCGACGCCCGCATGCTCGATGGCGTACCAGCGACCGGTGCGGCCCATGCCCGACTGCACCTCGTCGGCAATCAACAGGATGCCGTACCGTGCCGTCAGCTCGCGGAGCCGGCGCAGGAAGACGTCCGGCGCCACCACGTAGCCGCCCTCGCCCTGAATCGGCTCCACCATCACGGCCGCGACCTCGTCGGGCGAGACGAGGTGGACGAACAACTGCTGCTCGATGAAGCCGAGGCATTCGGCCGCGCACGTCTCGGGCGTGGAGCCCACGGGACAGCGGTAGCAGTCCGGATAGGGCGCGTGATACGAGCCTGGCACAAACGGCCCGAAGCCCTTGCGCTGCGTGAGCTTGCTGGCCGTGAGCGACAGCGAGCCCATCGACCGCCCGTGGAACGCGCCGAAGAATGCGATGATCCCGTGGCGCTTGGTGGCGTACTTCGCCAGCTTGAGCGCGGCCTCGTTTGCCTCCGTGCCGGAGTTGCCGAAGAACGACCGGTGCGGTCCGGGCATCGGCGCAATCGCCGACAGCTCCTCCCCGAGCCGCACCTGCGGCTCGTAGTAGAAGTCGGTCCCCGACATGTGCAGGAACTTCCGCGCCTGCTCGACGATGGCCCGTACCACGTCGGGATGCGAGTGACCGGTGGCTGCTACCGCGATCCCCGCGGTGCAGTCGAGGAACACGTTGCCGTCGACGTCCTCGACGGCGGCGCCTTCGCCGCGCGCGACGACCAGCGGATACTCGCGGGTATACGACGGCGACACCACCCTGGCGTCACGCTCGATGAGCGCCTTGGCCTTCGGACCCGGCAGGCTCGTCTTCAAGTGCGGAACCGTCGTCGCCATCGTGCTCATTTCTTCTTCCAGCGCGTGCCACCGGCGCTGTCCTCGAGCAGAATCCCCCGCTCAGCCAAGGCCTCGCGGATGCGGTCGGCGGCGCCGAAATCGCGCCGCTGGCGGGCGGCCTTCCGCTCGGCAATCAGATGCTCGATCTCCTCGATCGGCACCGGCGGCTGCGCGTCTTCCGCGCGGCGCAGGCCGACGACGCCGAGCACGCGGTCGAAGCCGTGGAGGGCGCCGCGGACCAGAGCCGCATCGGACGCGGAGACCTGCCGCGCATCGATCGCTGCATTCACATCCCGGACCAGGTCGAAGACGGCCGCCAGGGCGGCTGCGGTATTCAGGTCGCTTTCCAGCGCGGACCGGAAGGCCAGCTGCGCCTCGTTCACGAGGGCCTGAATCCTGGGAAACTGCCCCTCGGCGGTCACGACCGCCAGGCGGTCCTCGAAGTCCACAATCCGCCGCAGCGACTGGTCCGCCTGATCCATCCCCGCCCAGGTGAAGTTGAGCGGCTTCCGGTAGTGCGACGACAGCAGGAGGTAGCGCACGGCCGACGGCCGGTGTCCCCGCGCGGCGATCTCGGGCAGCGTGAAGGTGTTGCCGAGCGATTTCGACATCTTCTCGTGCTCGACGAACAGGTGCTCGACGTGGAACCAGACGCGCGAGAACTCCAGCTTCGTCGCCCCTTCGCTCTGCGCGATCTCGTTCTCGTGGTGCGGGAAGATGAGGTCGACGCCGCCCGCGTGGATGTCGATCGGCGGCTCGCCGAGCAGCCGCAGCGCCATGGCCGAGCACTCGATGTGCCAGCCGGGGCGGCCCGGGCCCGAGCCGTAGTCCCACGACGGCTCCCCGGGCCGCGAGGCCTTCCAGATCACGAAGTCGCGTGGATCCTCCTTGCTGTACTCGTCGACGTCCACGCGGGCGCCGTCCCGCATCCCCTCGCGATCGAGCCGCGCCAGGCGCCCGTAGCCCGGAAGCGTCGAGATGCGAAAATACACCGAACCGTCCCGCCGGTACGTGTGGCCGTGGCGCTCCAGCGCGAGGATCATCTCGCCCATCGCCCGCAGGTTCGGCTCGTCGGTGGCGCGCGGCATCTGCTCGGGCGTCTCGAGGCCCAGCCGCGCGGAGTCCTCGCGGAAGGCGGCGATCCAGCGCTCCGTATAGTCGCGCAGCGGGACGCCCGCCTCCTGCGAGCCGGCGATGGTCTTGTCGTCGACGTCCGTGTAGTTCACGGCCTCGAGGACGGCGTAGCCGCACAGGTACTTCAACGTGCGGCGGAGCACATCGACGCACACGAAGGTCCGGAAGTTGCCGATGTGCGCCCGGGCGTACACGGTGGGGCCGCAGGCGTACATCCGTACGGTGTCGTCCCGGATCGGCGCGAACGGCTCCTCCCGCCGCGTCAGCGTGTTGTAGAGTCGCAGCACGTCATCCCTCGAGGCGCAGCGCCCACGTGCGCCGGCCGTCGCTGATGCTCACTTCCATCGGACCCGTCGATCGGCGCACGGCCACCGAGAGCGTTCCCGTCCGCGTCGCCCCGGTCAGCCGCTCGCGGACGATCTGCTCCACCCGGCCGGCGAACGCGGCGGCGTCCCGCTCGGACGATCCGGCCTGACGGGCGCCGTGGGCCGTCACGTCCCGCACCATGCGGGCGAACCGCACGTCGGCGGGCAGGATCATGTGCAGATCGAAGCGCGACGCGTGCATCAGACCGACAGGCGGGTGAACAGGCGCTCCGCGCGAAGACGGTCCGCCTCGATCTGCGCCTTCAGCGCCTCCACCGTGTCGAAGCGGCGCTCGTCGCGAAGGCGCAGCACGAACCCGAGCCGGACCTCGCGCCCGTACAGGTCGCCGTCGTAGCGCAGCACGTAGGTTTCCACCGTTCTGGCGGCGCCTTCGCCGAACGTCGGGTTGACCCCGATGTTGGTGAGGGCGGCGTGCACGATGCCGTCGATGACGACCGTCGTGGCGTAGACGCCGTTGGGAGGGATCAGCTCGTTGGCCGTCTCGAGATTTGCCGTGGGGACGCCGATCTCACGGCCGCGCCGCCGCCCTGCCACGACGGTACCGTCGATGTAGTACGGATGGCCGAGCAGCGCCGCGGCCTCGTCCATCCGGCCCTCGGCCACCAGCCGCCGGATGCGCGTGCTGCTGACCACGAATTCCTTGTAGCGGACCGGATCGATCTTCTCCGCGCGGAAGCCGTAGCGCTGGCCGAGCATCCGCAGCGCCGTGAAGTTGCCGCTGCGCTCGTGGCCGAACAGGAAGTTGGCGCCCACCCAGACCTCGGCCACGTGCAGCCAGTCGACCAGCACCGTGCGCACGAAGGTGTCCGGATCCCAGTGCGACAGCTCGCGCGTGAACCGCACCACCGCCACGCAGCCGATGCCCGCCTTGTGCAGCGCCTCGAGGCGCTGCACCTTCGTCATCAACAGCG
Organism: Acidobacteriota bacterium; assembly: GCA_016210845.1. GTDB lineage: Bacteria > Acidobacteriota > Vicinamibacteria > Vicinamibacterales > UBA2999 > JACQTK01. The sequence goes on from JACQTK010000136.1 coordinate 6,458, forward strand.
GCGGCGCCTTGTCGGGCCGCACGACCCGCGGCGGGTGCGGGTCGAAGGTCATGGCCATGGCGGTGCCGCCGCGCTCGATGGCGCCGCGCTTCACGCGCTCGAGGATCTTGAGGTGGCCCCGATGCAGCCCGTCGAAGTTGCCAAGCGCCAGCACGGGATGCACCAGCCACGCGGGCCGCGGGTCGTCTGGGAAGTGCAGGACCTCACGCGGCATCGACGTCGATGTCGAGCACGAGGCCATCATATGCGAGTTCCACGCCCGCCGGCAGCATGGCGTTGGTGGCTGCGTGGCCGAGCTCGTGGTTCATGTGCGTGAAGTACGCCCGCCGCGGCGCGAGGCGCGCCACCGCGTCGAGCGCCTCGCCGACCGTGAAGTGGGTGATGTGCGGCCGGTGCCGCAGCGCGTCGAGCGCCACGGTCTCGACGCCCGCCAGCAGCGGCCACGACGCGTCGGGGATGGCGCTGCAGTCGGTCAGGTAGGCGAAGCTGCCGAACCGGAACCCCAGGATTGGCAGCCGCCCGTGCCAGAGCGGCACCGGGATCACGTGCACGCCGTTGAGCGCGAACGGACCCTCGATGTCGTACGTCTCGAGCTTCGGAATCCAGCTTTCCCGCGGCGCGCCGTCGAAGATGTAATGAAAGGTCCGGCGGATCGTCTCCCACACCGGGGCCTCCGCGTAGCAGGGGATCGCGCGGTCCTGGATTACGTTGAACCGTCGGATGTCGTCGAGCCCCAGGATGTGATCGGCGTGGCCGTGCGTGAAGAGGATCGCGTCGATGGCCGGCAGATGGTAGGTCAGCGCCTGCTGCCGGAGATCGGGCGAGGTATCCACGAGGATGCGCGCACGCTGCGGCACGTCGACGAAGATCGACGGCCGCAGCCGCCGGTCGCGGGGATCCGCCGAGTGGCACACCGCGCACGAGCAGCCGATCACCGGCACGCCCGCCGAGGTGCCCGTTCCCAGAAACGTCACGCGGGCCGGCAGGGTCACCCCTCGACTCCCCAGCGTCGCTCGGGGTGACCCTGAGCTGTGTCGAAGGGTCAAGGCAGGATGATGCGCGACTCCGACGGACGGGCGGCCGCCGCCGCCTCGCGCGCCTCGACGCAGCGCAGGCGCAGCTCGAACAGCATCTGCTCGAGCAACTGGCGTTCGTCGGCCGTCAGATTGCCGCGCGTCTTCTGCTCGATGAGCGCCAGGATGTCGATCATCTGCTGCGCCGCGGGCAGGTTGGCATCGGCTTTCTGGCCGGTCACCGGATCCGGCACGTCGCCGAAGTGTACGGCCGCCGTGTGCGCGAGCGACAGCACGAACGCCACGAAGCTGATGCCCGAGGCATCGTCGGTCCGTCGCTCGTCGGCCTGCATCTCGTCAGCCATCGTGCCCGCGTCCAGATCCGGATGGTAGCATACGGCCCGGAGACATCATGGCCGACACCGTTCCGCCCGCGCCAGGCGCTCGATTCGACCGTCTCGTGGAGATCATGCGCACGCTGCGCGCGCCCGGCGGCTGCCCCTGGGACCGCGAGCAGACGCTCGCATCGCTGCGGCCGTTCGTGCTCGAGGAGACGTACGAGGTCCTCGAAGCGATCGAGCGCGGCTCGGCCGCGGGGCTGCGCGAAGAGCTCGGGGACTACCTCTACGAGGCCGTGTTCCTCGCCCAGATCAGCGAGGAAGCGGGCGACTTCACGATCGGCGACGCGATCGACGCGATCTGCGACAAGCTCCTCCGGCGTCACCCGCACGTGTTCGCGCGAGGGCCGGACGACCGCCCCATCACCAGCGAGCAGGTCATCGAGCGCTGGGAGACGATGAAGGCGCGCGAGCGGGCCGACGCCGGCCGGGAGGGTGCGCCAACGAAGACGACGCTCGGCGGCGTGCCGAGGACGCTCCCCTCGCTGCTGCGGGCCTACGAGATCAGCGCGCGGGCGGCGGCCGTGGGATTCGACTGGGCCCGGCCGGCCGACGTGCTCGACAAGATCGAGGAAGAAGTGGCCGAGGTGCGCCACGAGGTGGAATCGGGCGCCACCGGCCACCTGTCGCGCGCCGAGGACGAGATGGGCGACCTCCTCTTCGCGCTGGCCAACCTGTCGCGCAAGCTGGGCATCGAGCCCGAGGCGGCGCTGCGGCGCGCCAACGACAAGTTCACGCGCCGCTTCGAGGCGATGGAGGAGGCCTTCGCCGCCCGCGGAAAGGCGTTGAGCGAGGTCCCGCTGCAGGAGATGGAGGACGAGTGGCAGCGCGTGAAACACTTCCCATGACCACGACAAGGCGACAAGGCCACAGAGAACACGGAGAACACGGAGACCGTCTGTTCGACCGTGCGGCCTGCGAAGCAGGCCCTCGCGCGGGCACGGGGAGGGCAAAAGACAAGCCGCCCTCGATGCAGCGGCAGCTTGTCCTTGGCCCTCCCCGTGCCCGCGAGCCGCCTCCGGCGGCCCGGTCTGAGCCGGCTCACAGGACGACCCTCTTGATGCCTTCCTTCAGCAGCCGTGAATTGAAGTTCATGAGCAGGCCTACCCGAAGCCCCGTCGTGCGCAAATAGGAAATCAGCTTGGCCTGAAAAATGGGATCGAGCGCGGCGACCGCTTTGATCTCGAGAATGACGGTGTTACTCACGATGAAGTCGACGCGCTGTCCCGGAATCAGTCTGCCGCGGTAGCGCACGACGACCGGCAGCTCCCGCTCGAACGGAATGCCTTCATCCGTCAGCTCGATAGCCAGGGCTGCGACGTAGATGCTCTCGAGGAACCCGGGGCCGAGCTCCCGATGCACCATCAACGCGCAACCGATGATCCGCGCAATCAGGGCATCCGTTTCCGGCGGCAGCACGCTTTTCGAAGTGGTTTTCATCATTGATCTCCGTGCGCTCCGTGATCTCCGTGGCTATTCCGTCGTGCTCTTCGTGGCCAAGAACGTACGGACAGCCACATTGCTCCCATCGGTCTCAATCGTGATCTGTCCCCGCAAGTCGGTCCGGTAGATCGCCGCGCCGATGGCCTCGAGCCGTTGGATCACCTCGGGCGCCGGATGGCCGAACGTGTTGCCGCGGCCGCAGCTGATGACCGCGATCCGTGGACGCCAGCCCTCCAGCAGCTCGCGCGACGTCGACGTCCGGCTGCCGTGGTGCGCCACCTTGAGGATGCGCACGCGCGCGGGCGTCAGGCGCGGCAGGATCGCGCGCTCGATGGCGGCGCCGACGTCGCCGGCCAGCAGCATGGCGACCTCGCCATACACGACCTCGAGGACGACGGAATCGTCGTTGCGGACGCGCTGGCGCTCCCAGTCGGGCGCAGGCGGGTGAAGGACGCGCAGACGGGCCCCGCCGAGCACGACCTCGTCGCCGGCCGTGCGCTGTTCCACGCGCGCACCACTGCCGTGCGCCATCCGCAGCAGCTCCTGCAGCGCGACATGGCGCGGCACGGGGACCCCCTCCCACACCTGTCGCGGCGCGAAGTCCGTCAGAATCGACCGTCCGCCGCCGATGTGATCGGGATCCGCGTGCGTGAGCACGAACGTATCCAGTGACCCGACGCCGCGGGCCCAGAGGGCGGGCGCGAGCACCCGGGCGCCGATGTCGAAGCTGCCGCGGCCGAAGGGGCTGCCGCCGACATCCACGAGGATCGACGATCGATCGGGCAGCTGCAGCAAGGCGGCGTCTCCCTGCCCCACATCGAACACCGTCACGTGCAGCGGGGGCGAGCCGTGCGTCCCCACCTCGCGCGAGCCAGCGATCCAGGCATGCGGCCGAAATCCCGTTGCGATGGCCACAGCGGTCATCACCACGATCAGCACGCCGCACACGCGTGCCGCGCCGCGCGCAGCCAGCACCAGCCCCAGAGCGACGTAATAGATGACGATGAGCGCCACGGGCGGCGGAGGCACACGGGCGGTCAGCCATGGGGCCACGTCCACGAGCCGCGCGCTCCACACGAGCGCGGACGCCGCCACGTGGGCGATCCAGCCCGCGGCCTGCGCAATGGCCTCGACGTGATCCAGGCTGGCGGCCACCATCCCACCGGCCTGCACGACGCCCATCAGCGGCACCGCGAGCAGGTTCAGCACGAGTCCGGCGCTCGTGACGCGCGAAAAGGCCGACGCGCTCACCGGGAGCAGCGCCACTTCGACGGCGAGCGAGGCGGCCACCGACGCCAGGACCCAGGCGGCCCATCGGCGCCCGACGACGAGTCGACTGGCGCGGCGAGCGCCCTCGATGAGCGCCGCGGTGGCGCCGAATGTGAGGATGAAGCCGACGTCGCGCACGTCGAGCGGCCGCGCACAGACGAGGACGGCCGCCACGATGGCCATGGTGTGCCACACCGGGCTGCGATGGTCCATGAGCCTGGCGGCGAGATAGAGAACGGCCATCAGCGTGGCGCGCCAGACGGACGGTTCCGTCTTGACGATCTGCGCGTACGCGAGGAGGACCACGATGGTCACCACCGCCGCCGGACGCCCCGAGACGCCGCACACCGCCAGCGCCAGGAGCGTCAGGCCCGCGAAGATGGCGATGTTGCCGCCCGAGATCGCGACGACGTGATACGTACCGGCCGCCTGCAGGCGCAGGCGGACCTCGTCGGGCAGCCCGGTGCGGTCGCCGATGAGCACCGCGGTGACGATGGCCGCCGACACGGGATCGTGAGGAGCGACCCAGCGTTCCAGGCTGCGCCGCACGTGCGCGCGCACGCGCCCGGCGGCTTCCTGCACCCTGTCGCCGCGCGACCGTACCTCCACGAGCAAACCGCTCTTCGCCGACCCGAACAGCGTCGTCCCGTCGAGCGCGAGCTGACGCTCGAAGTCGGGCACGCCCTCGTTGAGATAGCGCGCGGGGCGCCGGAAGGTGACAGGGAGCTCCACTTCCCGCCCCGCGATCCACTCGCTCCCGTGTTGCGGCGCCGCGAGACCGCCGATGCTCAGCCCCACATCGCCGCCAGCCGCTTGCCACTCCCCACTCAGCCGAACGGCCAGAATGCGGGCCCGAAGGCTCCTGGCGTCGCCTCCGCCGGTCGCATCCTCGAGCAGCCGCGCGCGAACGGCCAGCGGCCCGTGCCGACCGCCAGGCCCCAGCGTGTCCAGGGCGAAGCCACCGAACTGCCGATCGAGGAGGTCGCGGAGCGGCGTCCGAAGCGCGGCGTCGGCGGCCGCGGCGGCCAGCATCCAGCCCGCGCACAGGAATCCCGCGACGAGAGCCACGAGCGTCCATCCGTCCAGATGCGGCTGCCACCGGGGTCGGGCGTGCGCTCCGAGATGACACAGCCACCCCGCCAGGACGAGCGGGACGAGCATCCACTCGAACGCCGCAGACGGACACGCCGACCACATGCCGCAGGCGGCACCGCCAAGGAGGGCGAGCGCGGGCAGCAGCCCGATGGAAGGCACGCGCCGTAGGGCTGCAAGAACGAGGCAGAGCCGCGACGCCCGTCCTTCAACGAGTTACGGGACCGATCGCGACGTTTCGTCGTACCTCGCGTGAGCCCGAGTACGACGTTTCGTCAATGCCGGCCCTAAAGGCCCGGCCTATGCGTTGGGCGGCCTCCCCAGCGCGAGGCAGCCGTAGGGCGGCCCTGTACGGGCCTCCGCGTCAGCGGTCGGTGGGGACGGCGTAGTACCCCCGCCGCGCGCGTGTGAAGTAGCCTCGGTCCTTCACTCGGACCCGGATCTCGCGCCAGGCGCCGTCGGGTGAACGGGAGGGCGTGTACCCGAGGGTGTACTGCGTGTTCAACTCGTTGGCGATGCGCTCGGTCGCGGGGCCGAGCTCCTGGGCACTGTGGACCACTTCGGTATAGCCGCCGCTCGGTCCCGTGATCTCGCGCAGGGCGTCGGCGTTGACCCTCGTGCTCGCGGGGCCCTCGGCCGAATCGATCGCGATCGCGTACACGAACGGATCCGTCCGGCGCAGCACGGCGCGGGCCTGCTGGAGCGTCCGGTCGCTGGCCGTGTCTGCGCCGTCGGACACCACGACGAGCGCCGCGCGCGTGTGCGTGCGCCGCTCGAAGAGCGGCGCCGCAGCCACCAGCGCGTCGTAGATGGCGGTGCTGCCGGACGGCCGGAACTCATCGAGCCGTCCCCTCAACACGGAGGGCGGCCGCGTCCAGGGCGCCACAACACGGGGGAGATGGTTGAACGCCGCGACGAACGCCTCGTCTTCGGACTCCAGCAGCGCGCCGACGAAGCGATCGACGGCGGCGAGCGCATCCGACATCGGCTGCCCGCGCATGCTGTCGCTGGCGTCGAGCAGCACGCCCAGGCTGACGGGCACGCGCTCGTTGGTGAACTGCGTCACGGGCTGGGGCTCGCCGTCCTCGAAGATCTCGAAATCGTCCTTCGTCAGGCCCGTGATGAGGCGGCCCTCGGCGTCGTGGACGGTGACGGTGACCTGGACGGTCTCGACGCGCGCCCGGAAGATCTGGGCACTCGTCAAGGACACAAAGACGACGGTGGCCACAAAGGTCACGAAGATCACTACGCGGATCGAGTTGACTCGCGGCATCGTCTGGACCGCTATGCGGCCCCACACGTGAATTTCGTACTCGTTGCTGGACCGCATAGCGGTCCTACGCGCGCGGAGCGCGCCAGGCAAATACTGGCAACCAGCCAAGGGCTCGATCCATGAACAAGGGGATATCAAGGGCGAGCCCTTGGCTGGTTCAGGCGGCAACGAGGCCTCGACAGTGCTCCCAGTGCCGCCGAACCTGCGTCAAGACCTGATCGTACCCGGGATCGCCGCGCAGCCGATCGTAGTTTCGATCGCGAGAAAACCACGGGTAGTTGTGGTTGCCCAGCTCCACCGCGCGGCGGAGCCACGCCAGGGCGGCCGTCCGCTCCTCGAGCAGGGCGTGCACGCCGCCGACCCAGTACGCCCCATCCCCGTCGAACATGGACGACGGTTCACTGGCGAGAACGGCCGGATCGATGCGATCCCGCTGACCGCGACGCGCGTACAGATAGGCTGCCAATACGGGCAACGCGTGATCGGGTTGACTCGTGCGAACGGCCTCGAACCCCTGCGCGAACGCGGCTTCCGCTTCGTCCAGCCGGCCGTCGTAGTACAGAAACTTGCCGAGATGCGCCAGGGCCCTCGTGCGCGCCGATGTCGTAGATGGTGCAGATGCTCGGATGGTTCAGCGCGGACGAAGCCCGGGCCTCGCGGCAAAAGCGCTCCAGCGCGTCGGGCCTTGCTGCCACCCCTTCGGACAGGAACTTGATCGCCACGGGCCGGGCCAGCCGCTCGTCTTCGGCCCTGAAGACGACCCCCATGCCGCCCGCGCCGAGCCTCTCGACGATCCGATAGTGCGAGAGAGTCCGACCGATCATGACCCCCTGGAAGGGCGACGGCTCAGGCGCCCGCTTCTACCCCCGCGTAGTAATCCTGCAGCGACCTGACGGTCAGCGTCTGCGACCGCAGCGCCTTGATCGCGCTCACCGCCGCCGACGCGCCGGTCAGCGTGGTGATGCACGGGATCTGGCCCATCGCGGCGGCGCGCCGCACCGACCGATCGTCGAAGAACGAGTCGCGCCCGAGCGGCGTGTTGATGACCATGTCGATTGTGCCGTTGACGATGTGGTCGGCGACGTTCGGACGTCCCTCGTTCACCTTGTAGACGACCTCGACGTCGACGCCGTGCGCCCGGAGGAACGCCGCCGTGCCGCGCGTCGCCGTGAGCCGGAAGCCGAGCTGCGCCAGGTCACGGGCAATCGGCAGCACCGTCTGCTTGTCGCTGTTGTTCACGCTGATGAAGACGCAGCCTCCCTCTGGCAGCCGCTGCCCCGCCCCCATCATGGCCTTGCCGAAGGCCGCGCCGAAGTTCTCGGCGCCGCCCATGACCTCGCCGGTCGACTTCATCTCGGGCCCGAGGCTGGTGTCGACGCCCGGGAAGCGCACGAACGGAAACACGGGGCTCTTCACGAACACGCCGTGCGCCTGGAGATCCTCCACCTGGCCGAGCTCCGCCAGCGTCTTGCCCGACGCAACGCGCGCGGCGATCTTGGCCAGCGGAACGCCGGTCGCCTTGGAGA
>JACQTK010000156.1 GCA_016210845.1 Acidobacteriota bacterium
ATGCGCCAGCGCGTCAAGCTCGCGCAGGCCATCGTGCACGATCCGGAGCTGCTCATCCTCGACGAGCCGCTCGGCGGCATGGACCCGATCATGCGGCGCAAGACGATCCGCCTGGTCAGGGAGTGGGCGCGCGCCGGCCGGAGCATCCTCGTCTCGAGCCACGTCCTGCACGAGATCGAGTCGATGACCTCGAACATCCTGCTGATCAACAACGGCCGCATCCTGGCCGAGGGCAACGTGCACCAGATTCGCGATCTGATCGACGAGCACCCCCACACCGTCTTCATCCGCGCCGCGGATCCGCGGGCGCTGGCGCGCCACCTCCTGGCCGAGGACGATGTGATCAGCCTTCGGTTCGAGGATCGGGCGGTGGTCGTCGAGACCGCGCGCCCCGATGCGTTCTACACGCGCCTCACCGCCCTGGCCGCCTCGGGGGATTCCGCCGCCGCCCTGGGCATAGACGAGGTGACGTCGCCCGACGACAACCTGCAGGCCGTGTTCAAGTACCTGGTGAAGCCATGACGGACTTTCCGGCGGGCCGTGAAGGCCCGCCCGACGTGACGGAGGCCCCGCGCGACGATCGGAGGGCGGCCCAGGGCGCCGGGGCCCCCACCGCGCCTGCGCGGTGGGGTGGCTCCGGGCCGCCCTCGTTGATGGGCGCCGCCGCGCGCGTCTTCGATCTCTCGCTCGGCGAGATGCTCTGGTCGCGCCGCACGATCTTCATGGCTCTGGTCGTCGGCGGTCCGGTGCTGCTCGCGATCGTCGTCCGGATCGTCGATGCCGCTGGAGTAGCGCCGCTGCGCATCAACGGGGTCCGCGTCGACGGCGCTGGCATCTTCGGCATGGTGATCTGGGTCCTCTTCCTCCGCTTCATCGTCCCCGTGCTGGGTGTGTTCTACGGGACGTCGCTCGTGGCCGATGAGGTGGAGGACAAGACGATCACGTATCTGTTCACGCGCCCCATTCCGCGCGGCGCGGTGGTGCTCGGCAAGTACCTCGCGTACCTCGTGTGCACGATTCTCGTGGTGCTGCCGTCGGTGATGCTCGTCTACTTCCTGCTGGTGCCGCTTGCCGAAGTTCCTGCAAGCTTCGGGCGGCTCCTCCTGGACCTCGGCATTCTCGCCTTGGGGCTGTCCGCGTACGGCGCCGTGTTCGCGCTCATTGGCGCACTCCTCAAACGGCCGCTGCTCGTGGGGCTGGTGTTCGCGTTCGGCTGGGAGCAGGTGGTGCTCCTGATGCCAGGGTATTTGAAGCGCTTCACGCTCGCGTACTACCTGCAGGGACTCGTGCCCCATGCGATGCCGTCGGAGGGGGTGGTGTCGCTGCTGCAGGCGGTGTTTCGGGAGGAGCCGTCGCCGCTCACGAGCCTCTTTTGGCTGTTCTTCGCCCTCGTGGCCTCGCTGGCGCTGGCGGCGCGGACCGTGGAGCGGCGGGAATACGTGCTGGAGCAGTAGGGGCCGGGGGGCCGGCCTAAAGGCCGGCCCCTACATGGCGTCGCGTCCCGACGTCGCGCTGTAGGGGCCGACCTTTAGGTCGGCCCTCTGGGGGACCTTGAGTTCGGCCCTTTGGGCGCCCGTCGGAACATCGGCGAAACCACCCCGTATAATCCAGTCAGGAGCAGTCGCCCCGAATGACGAAGCGGACCCGGATGTTCGTCCTGATCTCGGCAGGCGTGCTGGTCGTCGGGCTTGGGACGGGCCTCGTGGCGTCGTACATGGGCCTCGGCCTGCAGTCGTTGACTATCATCGGGGGCAACGGCCCCGCCGAGCTCGCCTACATTCCTTCCGACGCGGGTCTGGTGGCGTTCGCCAACGTGCGGGACGTCATGGATTCGCAGCTCCGCCAGAAGCTCCTGCAGGTGCGGCCCGACTCGCGCGACGGCACGGCTGAGCTCGAGATGCGGACGGGCATCGACATCGAGCGCGACGTCGACGTCGTCGTGGCGTCGTTCGCCGAGGGCGGCTCGGATCCCGACCGGGCCCTCGTAGTGGCCCGCGGGCGTTTCGACCGTGTCCGCATCGAAGGACTCGTGCTCGAACGGGGCGGCGCGGCCGAGGACTACACGGGCGTGCGGCTCCTGACCGTGGACGACGACAACCAGACGTTCGCGCTGGCCTTCGTCGAGCCCGATCTGGTGGCGTTCGGCAATGCGGCCGCCGTCCGGCGCGCCATCGACACCAAGGCCAGCGGCACGAACATCACGAGCAACGGCGAGGTGATGGATCTGGTCCGTGACATCGACGATGGCAACGCCTGGGCGGTGGGGCGCTTCGACCGGATGGCCCGCGAGGGGCGGCTGCCAGAGCCGCTGGCCGGCCGGCTGCCGCCGATCACCTGGTTTGCGGCGACGGGCCGCATCAACGGCGGCGTCGAAGGCCTGATTCGCGCCGAAGCCACCACGGACCAGGCGGCCGCGGACTTGCGAGAGGTCGTTCGCGGCTTCATGGCGCTGGCCCGCCTGCAGACGCGCGAGAACACCGAGCTGTCCACGGTGCTGAACTCCCTTCAGCTGGGCGGGGAGGGCAGGACCGTGTCGCTGGGGTTCGCGGTCCCCCCCGAGACGATTGACGCCCTGGCCGCCATGCGGCGCCGCGACGCGCCCCAGTAGTCCTACCCCTATTCAGGTAGGTTCGGCCTCCCCGCAGCGCGTAAACGCCCGCCTCCCGTGGGACGTATCGCTAAACAAAACCACAGTTTAGCGGGTCCATGTCAGAGCTGGTCTTCTTCTACGGGACGCTGATGACG
>JACQTK010000157.1 GCA_016210845.1 Acidobacteriota bacterium
CCTACTGCCTACTACTACAGCCCGATAGCACGCCTCGTACATCGGCACCACGCGCTCCGCGCAGAACTGGTCCTGCACACGGCGTCGCGCGGCCTCGGCCACCTGGCGGCGGCGAACGGGATCGGTCAGCACGCTCACCGCGCTGGCCGCCATCTCGTCGAGCGCGTCGAGCGGATGCAGGAATCCGCTGACGCCGTGCTCGATCACCTCGGGCAGCCCGCCGACCCTCGACGCCACCACCGGCACGCCGCACGCCATCGCCTCGAGCGCGGCCAGGCCGAAGCTCTCCTGTGCGGACGGCAGCAGGAAGAGATCGCTGATCGACAGCAGCGGCAGCACTTCCTCCTGCGCCCCCAGCGCATGCACGAACGGCGACAACCCACGCTCCCGCGTGATGCGGTACGCGGCGCCCAGCTCGGGGCCGTCGCCCACGAGCAGCAGCCGCGACGGCACCTGCCGGCGGATGCGATCGAAGACGGCGAGCACCGCGTCGATGCGCTTGACGGGGCGGAAGTTCGAGACGTGGATGACGATCTTTTCCTGCGACCGTTCGGGACTGAACCGCTGGCGGAGCTCGGGCACCTCGAGGCGGCGGTGCACGGCGCAGTCCAGGAAGTTGGGAATGACCGCGATGTCGCGGCTCACGCCGAGCTCCGCGTACGTCGAGCGCCGCAGGCTCTCCGACACGGCGGTCACCGAGTCGGACTGCTCGATGGAGAACGCCACGATCTCGGAGTACGACGCGTCGCTGCCGACGAGCGTGATGTCGGTGCCGTGCAGCGTCGTGACGACGCGCAGGGGCCTCCCGCGGTGCGTGGACGCCAGCACCTCGCGCGAGAGGAACGCGGCCGTGGCGTGCGGCACGGCGTAGTGCGCGTGGACGATGTCCAGCTCGAACTCGCGCGCCACCTGCACGATCTTGTTCGCGAGCGACAGCAGGTACTGCGGCTCGCGGAACAGCGGGTAGGTGGGCGTCATCACCTGATGGAACGCCAGGCCCGCGTGGAACTCGCCGAGCCGGAACGGCGTCTCGGTGCTGATGACGTGCACCTGATGACCCCGGTCCGCGAGCGCCTTCCCCAGCTCGGTGGCGACGATGCCGCTGCCCCCCACGGAGGCGTAGCAGACGATCCCGACGTTCACCGACGCGCCTCGGGCAGCAGGTCGCGGCGGACCACGGGCTGACGGACGACCACGCCTTCGGCGAACGCCACCCCCGCCTGCGCACCGAACTGCGCGTCGCGGCTCTCGACGAGCTGCTGGAAGCGGGCGGAGGTGAGCCGCGTCGGCACCGCATCGGACGCCGCGGGTCGGAACTGGCTGGCGTGGCAGGCCAGCGCACGCCGCTTGACCTCGTAGTGGTCGCTGACGTCAATGACGAACGACGGCGTGGTGGAGTCGTTGATGAAGTAGTAGCAGGTCCATTCGGGCTTCCACGCGTCGCCGGCCGCCGTGTACCGCCTCAACCCAGCGGTGAACACGCTCTCGGTGAGCAGATCGCTCGCCGCCACGTGATCCGGATGACGGTCGGACCAGTACGGCAGCGCGACGACGCGCGGGCGGATGCTGCGGACGAGCTCCACCACCGTGCGGACCTGGCGCCGATCGCTGCCGATGGCGCGGTCGGGCAGCCGCAGGTTGGTGCGCCAGCTCGCGCCGAGCACCACGCGTGCCGCCTCCGCTTCCGCCAACCGCTCCTCCACCGTTCCGTTGCTGCTCATCTCGCCTGCCGTCAGATCGCAGAGACCCACGCGGTACCCCAGCGCCGCGTGCTTGGCCACCGTGGCGCCGATGCCGATCTCGATGTCGTCGGGATGCGGCCCGAAGACCAGGAGGTCGACCGGCGACAGCCCGGCGGTCATCGGTTCCAGCCGAACACCTGATCCGCCTTGTCGGGCGCGCCCTGCACGGCGCGGACGACGATCCGGGCGGCCACGAAGGCGCCCGTGACGCTGTCGCGCCCGCCGCCGAGGGCGAACAGGTGGAACGGAAAGTTGCGATGCGCCCCGATGTACAGCAAGCCGTCCGCCGTGTCCCCATAGGACGCCTCCCACCCATACTCCGGTTGCAGCCCCGAGATGGCGGGGTACATCGTCAACAGCTCGTACATCAACTGGCCGGTGCGCTGGACGAGGAGGGCGTTGCGTGTCCTGGGCGGCGTCTCGTTCTGATCCGCCCCGGCCACGACCAGGCGGTCGTCGCGCGTCCAGCGAACGCGGTGCGGCGGCACGCGCACGTCGCCAAGGATGAAGGCGCGGTCGCCGAGCTGCCGGCGCACCGCCGCAGGCACGGGCTCGGTCATCACGACGTACGTCTCACGCCGCCTGAAATGGCGCCGCAGCGCCTTGAACTCGGACGTGGCGCTGCCGGTGGCCACCACGACCGCGCGCGTGCGGATCGTCCCGCCCTCGGCGAGGACATCCGCGTACCTTCGCGTGAACCGCACCTGTCGTACGCGCGAGCGCTCGAACAGCTCGGCGCCGCGGCGGGCGGCGGCCGACGCCAGGCCCAGGCACGCGCGATACGGATCGAGCGTAAAGCTGCTGCGGCTCCGGAGGGCCGCCGCGGCCTCCAGGCCCATGAGGGTCGCAACCTGCCTGGCGCCCAGCGACGTGACGTCGAGGCCGGCCTCACGGCGGGCGGCGAGCTCGCGCCGCAGCCGCTTCTCCTCGTCCCGTCCGGCCACGACAATGGTGTCGCAGGGCTGGAGATCGCACCTGATGCCGAGCCGCCGGAGCAGGGCCGCGCCGTCGAGCGCCCCCCGCCGCCACGTCTCGAAGGCGATGCGTGCGGCCCGCAGCCCATGGGCGGCCGCCACGTCTCGAAACGCCGGACCGGGCTCCGGCGCCAGCAGTCCCGCGCTGCGTCCCGTGCTCCCGCAGCCGAGGCGCTCGGCGTCCAGCAGGACCGTCCCGAGGCCTGCGGCGGCACACGCGTAGGCCGTGGCGCAGCCCGTGAGCCCGCCGCCGACAATCACGACATCGGCCGCACGGTCGCCGCGGAACCGGGGAAGCTCAGGACGGCGTGAGGCGGGAAAGTCGCGGATCCAGGGTGAGATGCCGTAGCGCGTACGCATGTGATCGCACCATTGTCGCGGATGGTCGTGACCGTTGCATAATCGAAATACATCTCGCTTCCTGGAGACTTGCGTGGTTCCGACCTACTCGTCGCGCGTGCCGTGGATCGTCGTCTCGGTGGTCGCCCTGTCGTTGACCAACGGCTGCATCCAGACGCCCACCGCGCCTTCGCACTACGCCCCCTTCAGCCAGATCGATCTCCGCCAGGGCACCGGTGCGCAGGTGGCCGAGGGCGACCTCGTCAGCGTGAACTACACGGGCTGGCTCTTCAACGCCTCGGCGCCCGATCAGAAGGGAGCGCCGTTCGACGCCTCGGCCCCCGGCGTGCCGTTCCAGTTCGTGCTGGGCGCGGACACCGTCATCCCCGGCTGGAATCGGGGGCTGCCAGGCATGAGGGTGGGCGGCCTGCGTCGACTCGTCATTCCACCATCGCTCGCCTACGGCTCGAAGCGCGTCGGCATCATCCCTCCCAATGCCACCCTGCTGTTCGAGATCGAGCTTCTCGGCGTGGGCGAGTAGAGAATCCCTCAGAGCCCGATTCGGAATCGGGCCCCCACGCGCAGGAAAGTCAGCCGGTCGTCCAGCGTGCCCTCCCCCTCGCCGGTCGCGGCGCCCTTGAGCGGCGCCAGGCCGCCCTCCACGTAGACCGCGAGCAGTGGCGACGTCCACACCTCGACGCCGCCGCCGAGCACCCAGCTCCACCCCGTTGTCTTGATCTCGTACGTCTGCGTGCCACCCGGGAGGATCGCAGCCACGTCCTGGCCCGACCCGAGCGCGAGGTCCTCGACACGCTGAGTGGTCCTGACGAGCGCCTCGTGCCGGCTGATCCCTCCCTGGCCGTACACCCGGGCACGGCCGGTCGGACCGCCTACTTTGGCCACCAGGGTCAGCAAACGGGCGTCGAGCGTGGTTTCGAAGTCGAACTGCTGCTCGACGCCGGCGAACAGAGAAGGGGCGGGAGTCGAAGCGCCGGTAAACCTGACCCTGCCAGGCCTCAAATACGCCGCCTCGGCAGCCACGTGCGGCGTAATCCAGTAGGTGACGCCCACGGCCAGGCCGCGCCACAGATCGCCTCCGCTGCAGTCGAACAGATCCCCACATGCCATGCCCTGCGGATCGCCGAAGGTGCCGAGACTCGCGTCGCCGAACAGCGCGAGGCCGGTCGGGGCCGTAAACAGCATCCCCAGGCGCGCAAGATTGACAGGCCCCTGTCTCAACAACACTGTGGGCGCCGATCCTCTCACATCGACGATCAGCGTACTGACCGGCCGGACAACGAACAGTCCGGCGATCTCGCGACGAATGCAGCCGGCCGCCGACGGGGGAGACTGAACCAGCGCTTCGACGAGCAGCACGCGGTAGCGGCCATCGCAGACGTCGACGGACAGCGAGACGTAGATCTCCGGCCTGCTCCCGGCCGACGACCGGTCCAGGGACACCGTGGCGACACCGCCAGGGCCCGCGGTGGCCGAGCCGACACTCGCGGTGTTGAGGACGACCTCGACGGTCGAGCCCGCCGACGCGTCCCTGACGATCACGGTCTGCGCCATCAGGGGATCGGCCGCTGGGATCGCGATGAACACGGCTGCAAGGAGCAGCCGCCAACGTCTCACCATTCGCTCTCTGACGACAATATCACGCGTCTTTCCGTCTCGGCGTTCATCGAACCCTGGCACAGGTTATACGTTATACGGATGCGGCCCCTGCTGCGCGTCGCGATTCTGCCCCTGTCGGCCCTGCTGGTGATCGCGCTGGGCGGCGCGGTGTGGGGGGGCGCGCGCCTGCGTGCCAGCCTGCCGCAGCTCGACGGCGAACGACGGCTGGACGGCCTCGCGTCGCCAGTCGTGGTCACGCGCGACGCGCTGGGCATTCCAACCATTCGAGGAGCCACGCGTCTGGACGTCGCCCGCGCCACTGGCTTCCTGCACGCCCAGGATCGCTTCTTCCAGATGGACCTGGCCCGCCGCCGCGCGGCGGGAGAGCTGGCCGCTCTCGTCGGGGGGCGGGCCCTCGCGCTCGATCGCGAGATCCGCATCCATCGCTTCCGCGCCGAGGCGCAGCGCGTCGTCTCGCTGCTCTCCCCGTCCGATGCGGCCCTGCTCGAGGCGTACACGGCGGGAGTCAATGCGGGGCTTGCGGCGCTGGAGGCGCCGCCGTTCGAGTATCTGCTGCTCCGGCAGGATCCCGCGCCGTGGAAGCCCGAAGACAGCGTGCTCGTCGTCCTCTCCATGTTCGTCACCCTGCAGGACACCGACGGCTCGTACGAGGCGACGCTGGCCACGATGCACGACGTCCTCCCAGCGCCGATGGTCGAGTTCCTGGCGCCTCGCGGCTCGGAGTGGGACGCCCCGTTGGTGGGAACGGCCTTCGCCATGCCTCCGGTTCCGGGCCCCGAGGTGTACGACCTGCGCGCGCGAAGGGGGACACGCTCGACTCCCGACATCCGGCGTCCTCCGACGGATCGTGTCGAACGGAGAATTGGCGAGTGGGAGCCGGGCATCGGGGAGCGCGACGCCGCTGCCATCGGCAGCAACAACTTTGCGGTAGCTGGCCACCTGACATCCGGCGGCGGCGCGCTGCTCGCCAACGACGTGCACCTGAGCGTGCGCGTGCCGAACACGTGGTATCGCGCGGTGCTGGAATGGCCGGATCCCTCGGATCGCGGCGCGCCCAACGTCATGATCGGCGTCACGTTGCCAGGCGTTCCGGCCGTAGTCGTGGGGAGCAATACGAACATCGCCTGGGGATTCACCAATACGTACGCCGACTGGAGCGACATCGTGCTGCTCGATGTCGATCCCGCCCGCCCCGGGCATTACTTGACGCCTCGGGGGTGGCGTGCGTTCGAGCGCTACGAGGAGATCATCGAGATCGCGGGCCAACCCCCTCAGCGCGACACCGTGGAGTGGACGATCTGGGGCCCGGTGCTCGGACCCGACCACCGCGGGCGGCCGCGCGCGTATCGCTGGGTGGCGCACGACGCCGGGCGGCTGGCCGCGTCGATGGTGCCGTTCGAATCCGCCCGCACGATTGAGGACGCCTTCGACGAGGCGAACGGCCTGGGGACGCCCGGCCAGAACGTCGTGGTGGCCGACCGTGCGGGCCGGATCGGGTGGAGCGTCTACGGGGCCATACCGCGGCGAGTGGGCTTCGACGGCCAGTTGCCTCAGTCCTGGGCCAGCGGCGCCACGGGTTGGGATGGCTGGCTCTCACGCGCCGAGTACCCGCGCATCGCCGATCCGCCAGGCGGACGCATCTGGACCGCCAACGCCCGCGTCGTCGACGGCGAGATGCTGGCGCGCCTGGGCGACGGCAGCTACGAGATCGGATCGCGCGCGCGCCTGATTCGCGACCGGCTGGCCGCGAAAGAGCGCTTCAGTGCGCGCGACCTGCTGGACGTCCAGCTCGACACACGCGCCGACTTCCTCGCGCGCTGGCGCGACGTGATTCTCCGTGCGTTGACGCCCGACGCCATGGGGGGCCGCAGCGACCGGCGGGCCTTTCGCGATATCGTCGAGCACGGCTGGTCGGGCCAGGCCGCGCACGATTCCGCGGCGTATCGGCTCACGCGCGGGTTTCGCGACCTCCTCTCGGAGCGTGTGATGGCCTTCGTCCTCTCGGAGTGCTACGAGGCCGACCGATCGTTTGATTACACCACCGTCAGGCGCCGAGATGCCGCCATCTGGACGCTGGTGACGGCGCAGCCGGCGCACCTGCTCGATCCGCAGTACGACACGTGGCAGGAGATGCTCGTCGCCGCCGTTGACGCCACCATCGAGCAGGCGATGCGCGACGTGTCGGGCGATCTGCGCGATCGCGTCTGGTCCGAGTACAACGTCGTCCTGTATCGCCACCCGTTGTCCACGGCCATCCCCTTGGTCGGGGGCTGGCTGGACATGCAGAGAGCCGACGTGCCTGGCGACCTCTACACGCCGCGCGTGCACTGGGGCGCGGTGGCCGCGTCGGTGCGGATGGTGGTCTCACCCGGGCGTGAAGCCGAGGGCATCATGCACATGCCGACGGGCCAGAGCGGACATCCTCTCTCGCCGTTCTACGCCAACTCTCACCCTGCCTGGGTGGCAGGCGAACCCACGCCGCTGCTTCCCGGACCCACCCGCCATACGCTGAGGTTGGCGCCGTAATTGTGACGGCGCCGGTCGAGCTCGCAAACTTTTCGTCACGGCCGAGCTTTGCGGAGTACCTAATTCTGTCAGATCAGCAACGCGTCCCGAGCCGCGATGACGCGCTCCAGCGCGTCCTGCGCCGTGCGCCCGACGGCCGTCAGGTGGCCCATCTTTCGCCCTGGCGCTGGCTCGGTCTTGCCGTAGAGGTGCAGCTTGACGTCCGCAAAGCGACAGGCTGCGGCCCAGTTCGGTTCGCCGTCCTCCCAGAGCTCGCCGAGCAGGTTGGCCATCGCGGCGGGACGCGGAATCTCGGGCGAGCCGAGCGGAAGCCCGCAGACGGCGCGTACCTGCTGTTCGAACTGGCTGGTGACCGCGGCATCGAACGTGAGATGCCCGGAGTTGTGTGGGCGCGGCACCAGCTCGTTCACGAGCAGCTCACCCTCGGTGCTGACGAAGAACTCGACGCACAGGACGCCGACGTACTGCAGCTCGTCGAGCACCGTGCGGGTGATCTCGGCGGCTTGCGCCGCCACTGCAGGCGTCACGGCGGCCGGAGCCGTGGCCACGTCGAGGATGTTGTGGCGATGGCGGTTCTCGAATGGAGCGTAGGCGGCGATGCCGCCATCGAGGCCGCGCGCCGCCACCACGGAGACCTCCGCCTGCAGGCTGACGTACTTCTCGACGACGGCTTCCTGATGGCCAATCGCCGTCCAGATCTGCTCCACGTCGGCCGGCGTGGCGGCGATGTGCTGTCCTTTGCCGTCGTAGCCGAACGCGGCCGTCTTGATCACCGCAGGCGTGCCGACGCGCGCAACGCCCTCCCACAGCTCGTCGAGCGTGGCGGCGCCCGCAAACGGCGCGATGGGGACGCCCCGATCGGCGAGGAACGTCTTCTCGCGTGCGCGCTGCTGCGCGGTGTGCAGGGCCACCCCGGACGGCCGCACGGGCGCGAGCGCCTCGAGGGCGTCGACGGCCTCGATGGGCACGTTCTCGTATTCGAAGGTGACCACGTCGACGCCGCCCGCGAACGTCTTGAGCGCGTCGAGATCCTCGTAGGACGCGGTGACCTCGACGTCGGCCACCTGTCCGGTGGGGCTGTCTTCCTCGGGCGAGAACGTGTGGACGCGGTAGCCCATGCGGCGGGCGGTCAGCGCAAACATGCGGCCGAGCTGGCCGCCGCCAATCACGCCCAGCGCGGAACCGGGTGGCACCACACGGCCCGCGGCGCCGACGCCACGCGGCGGCCGCGTCACGGCAGCCGGTCTCGGCGGACCTTCTCCGTCTGCTCGTCGCGGAACGCGCGCAGTCTGGCCCGCAGGTCGGGTCGCGAGTTGGACAGGATCGACACGGCGAGCAGGGCCGCGTTGGTGGCGCCGGCCTTGCCGATGGCGAGCGCGCCGACGGGCACGCCGCCAGGCATCTGCACGATCGACAGCAGCGAGTCCAGGCCCTGCAGCGACGTGCTCGGAATGGGCACCCCCAGCACCGGCACGAGCGTGTACGCCGCGACGACACCCGCCAGGTGCGCCGCGCCGCCAGCTCCGGCGATGATCACCTCGATGCCGCGCGCCTCGGCCCCGCCGGCGAACTCGGCGGCGTGCACGGGGGTGCGGTGCGCGGAGATCACCTGGCGCTCGTGCGGCACGCCGAAGCGCTCCAGCATCTCCGACGCGTGCTTCATCGTCTCCCAATCGGAGGAAGAGCCCATGACGATGGCGACAAGGGGGCGATCCATCGGTGTCGGCGAGCAGGAAATTCTACCTTAGTCGAACGCCGCCGCCGGCAGGAGGAGGACGCCCAGGAGCGCACCCGCCCCCCCGCCATGCCGATCGCCAGGGCGCCCAAGGCCCGCGACGGGAGGGTCATCCGGCGCGGCTGAGCGGCGGTCGCACCTGGATGTCGGCCACGACCTCTTCTTGCCACCCGGGCACGGTCATCACCGCGTCGAGGATCTGGACCGCTATGCGGCCCGGAACGTGAATTTCGCACTCGTTGCCAGACCGTATAGCGGTCCTCGGCGCGCGGAGCGCGCCAAACAGATACTGGTCAACCAGCCAAGGGGTTCGGCCGGGATACCAAGGGACAGCCCCTTGGCTGGTTCGCTCCCGCTGTGGGCCCGGGCACCCGCAGGCCCTCCGACGGCGCTCAGGGCAGGCGCGCCGCTCGAGGTGCCCTACCGCCAGTTCACACTGGCCAACGGGCTGACCGTCATCCTGCACCGCGACACGAGCGTTCCAGTGGTGGCGGTGAATGTCTGGTATCACGTGGGGTCGGCCAGCGAGCGCGCCGGCCGCACGGGCTTCGCGCACCTGTTCGAGCACCTGATGTTCGAGGGGTCGCGGAACGTGGCGGAAGGCGAGTTCGACACGCTGCTCGAAGGGGCCGGCGCCACGAACAACGGCTCCACGAACAACGACCGCACGAACTACTACATCGACCTGCCCGCCGACGCGCTGGAGCTGGCGCTGTTCCTCGAGTCCGATCGCATGGGGTACCTGCTCGACGCCATGTCGCCAGAGCGCGTGGACGGGCAGCGCGACGTCGTCAAGAACGAGCGGCGCCAGAGCTACGAGAACCGGCCGTACGGCATGGCCTCGATCGTGATCGACGAGATGCTGTACCTCGGCTGGGTGACGCCGCGCCACCATGCGCCCGGGGATGCGGCCCTCGATCTGGTGGCCTCGGTGCTGACGGACGGCAAGAACTCGCGGCTCTACAAGCGGCTCGTGTACGACACGCAGATGGCGCAGGACGTGTCCGCCTCCCAGCAGTCGGGCGCGTTGGGCAGCTCGTTCGTCATCGTCTCCACCGCACGGCCCGGGCGAACGATAGAGGAGATCACTGCAAGCATAGATGAGGAGATCGAGCGGCTGCGCCGGGAGCCGCCTGACGCGCGCGAGGTCGAGCGCGCCGTCAATCAGATCGAGGCGTCGTTCTACCGGCGCATGGAGCGCGTGGGCGGCTTCGGCGGGAAGGCCGACCAGTTGAATGCCTACTTCTTCGCTGGAGGCGGCCCCGACTATTTTGCCGAGGACCCGGCGCGCTATACGTCGCTCTCGCCGAGCGACGTGCAGGCCGCCGTGCTGCAGTGGCTGCCCCGCGATCGCCGCGTGGAGCCGGTCGTGGAGCCCGAGGTGGCGCGATGACTGTCAAGAGCACGAAGACGAATCAGCCACGAAGGTCACGGAGCGTTCTTCTCGCCGCGATCGACCGCTTCCGTTCGACTGGCCGCCACAGGCGGCTCGGCCTGCATGGCAGGCCGACCAGTCGAACGGCCCGCCGTCATCTTCGTGAGCTTCGTGTTCTTTGTGGCCATTGCGTCTTCGTGCTCTTGGTGGTCGTCGGCGGCGACATCGACGCCGCGGCCATCGTCGCCGAGCTCGAGCCGCACTTCGGCGCGAGGCCGTCCAGCGCGGCGCCCAGGCGCACCGGCGTGCCAACGGCGCCCCAGCTGACCGGACGACAGATCTACCTCGTGGACAAGCCCGACGCCGCCCAGTCGCAGATCCGTCTCGGCTGGGTGGGCGTGCCTCGCTCCACACCCGATTACTTCCCGCTGCTCGTCCTCAACACCGTGCTCGGCGGCTCGTTCACCTCGCGGCTGAATCAGAACCTCCGCGAGGAGCACGGGTACGCCTACGGGGCGAGCTCGGCCTTCGACATGCGCCTTTCCGCCGGCCCCTTCGTGGCCGCGGCCGGCGTGCAGACCGACAAGACCGCCGAAGCGCTGCGCGAGTTCTTCAACGAGCTGAACGGCATCGCGGCGCCCATCCCGTCCGACGAGCTGACGAAGGCCAAGAACTTCATCGCTCTGGGGTTTCCGTCGGAGTTCGAGACCTCCGGCGACCTCTCGCGCAGCCTCGAGGAGCTCGTGGTCTATGGGCTGCCGGAAGAGTACTTGGAAAGCTACGTCGACCGCGTCCAGGCCGTAACCGCCGACGCCGTGCGGAAGGCCGCGGCCCAGTATGTCCGGCCGTCGCGGTTCGCGGTGGTCGTCGTTGGTGATCGCCGAGCGATCGAGCCCGCGATCCGCGGGCTCGATCTCGGACCTGTGCGCGTGATGACCATCGAGGAAGCGCTGGGGCGGTAGCTCAGGCCATCCGCGTCTTCAGCTCGACGTCGATCGCCTCCATGAACTGCTCGGTCGTCAGGTAGGGGTGGTCGGGCTTGATCAGAATCGCCAGGTCCTTGGTCATCCGGCCCGACTCGACGACGTCCACGCACACCTTCTCCAGCGTCTCGGCGAACGTCATCACGTCCGGCGTGCCGTCGAACAGGCCCCGATAGTGCAGCCCCCGCGTCCAGGCGAAGATCGACGCGATCGGGTTGGTCGACGTCGGCTTGCCCTGCTGGTGCATCCGGTAGTGGCGGGTCACCGTGCCATGCGCCGCTTCCGCCTCGACCGCCTTGCCGTCGGGTGACATCAGCACCGACGTCATCAGGCCCAGCGAGCCGAAGCCCTGCGCGACCGTGTCCGACTGGACGTCGCCGTCGTAGTTCTTGCACGCCCAGAGGTAGCCGCCGTTGCCCTTGAGGTTCTGCGCGACCATGTCGTCGATCAGGCGGTGCTCGTACCAGAGGTTCTTTGCCTCGAACGCGCCCTTGAACTCATCGTCGAACACGCGCTGGAAGGTGTTCTTGAAGGTGCCGTCGTACACCTTGAGGATCGTGTTCTTCGTGGACATGTACACGGGATAGTTGCGGTCGAGCGCGTATCGGAAGCAGGCGCGCGCGAACCCCTCGATCGAGGAATCGAGGTTGAACATCCCGAGGGCCACGCCGCCGCCGTTGGCCTTGATGATCTCGCGCCGAATCGGCTCGCCGCCGGTTCCGTTCGGCGTCCACGTGATCGTCACCGTTCCAGGCCCTGGAAAGTGGAAGTCCTGCGCCCGGTACTGATCGCCGAACCCATGGCGCGCCACCACCACGGGCTTGGTCCAGTGCGGCACCACGCGCGGGACGTTGCGGCAGACGATCGGCTCGCGGAAGATCGTGCCGTCGAGGATGTTGCGGATGGTGCCGTTCGGCGATCGCCACATCTGTTTGAGGTTGAACTCCTTCACGCGCGCCTCGTCGGGCGTGATGGTGGCGCACTTCACGCCCACGCCGTACTGCCGCGTCGCTTCCGCGGCATCCACGGTGATCTGATCGTTCGTCTTGTCGCGCGCTTCGATCCCGAGGTCGTAGTACTTCAGGTCGATGTCGAGGTACGGCAGGATCAGCGTCTCGCGGATCTTGTGCCAGATGATGCGCGTCATTTCGTCCCCGTCCATCTCGACGACGGGGTTCTTCACCCTGATCGTGCCCATGCGTGCTCCTGGTCAGAATTTCCGAGGGAAGACAAAGAACAAATTATATCTTCTATCAGTCATCGCCCTCGTAGTCAGCGATGCTGGCGCGGACATCGCGTGTGGCACGCCTTGCAATAGGATCGCCCGCACGTCTCGCAATCGCCCTGACAGCCGGAGCAGAGCACGTGCACGCGGTCATCACACAAGGTGGCGGTCGATACGCCGGCCCCGCATCCGTCGCAGGCCGGCGATTCCAACGCGCGATCGATGGCATTCCACGCAACGGCGATCGTCCGGCTCGCGGAGCGGCGATAGATGCGTGCAGTGATGTGATGCACAGGCAGCGTGCAGACGACGGTCGCGAGCGGCTCGAGACGCACACGCACGCGATATCGGTCGACCAGTTCCGCGACGCGGCCTCGAAACGCGTGGGCCGTCGCGTCGAGCCGCGACGTCTCGGCCTTCACCGCGGCCTCGTCTCGCTTCGTCAGCGCACGACGAGCGCGTCGCCGGATTTCTTCATCGATCGCTTGATAATATTCTCGCAGTCGCTCGAAATCCCGTTCACGCCGGCGCCGCAGGCTTGCGATGGCATCCAGCAGCCGATTCTCGACCTGCCTCCTCGCGACCGCCGCGCCGGTTGCCCATGCACCTGCGACGATCCCGCGGACGTCGTCACACGCCGCCGGTTCTGCAGTGGCGTCCACGGTTCCTTCGCGACGCGACAGCAATCGCGTGACGAGACCCTCCAGTCGTGGCACCGAGCGGGTCGTGTGGTTCACCCAGACTTCCGTCATCCCCGAGATTCGCTCATCGGCGAGCAGCTCGAATCGAACCATGAAGCCGACATATCGGGCGCACCCAGCCTCGACACGGCAGTCGCGGATGACGCCGTTGGTCAACGTGATCGCGCGCGTCACGACCTCTTCTGGATCGAGGGCCTTGAGGGCGACGTGCGGCGGCGGTGCGCCTGCGATTCGTCCGATCGTGTCGACCAGACGCCCGAATCGCTCGACCAGCGGTGACTCATAGTCGACCACCAGCGCGTGAGGGCCGGCGGTTCGCCGATCGAAAGCAAAGCGCTGGTACTCCGCCACGCCGAGCTCCGTGGCAAGCGGCGGCGGCATGACCGCCACGATCTCGCCCCGGTCATGTTCAACAAGGGCGCCGTGGCGAGTCAGGAGGCGGGCCGTGAAATCGGCGAGTGGAGATGACATCTCAGACCTCGAAGTCCTCGCGGAACACGGCCCGATCGATCTCCTGCGTCCGCTGATACCGTTCGCGAGCCGCAATCAACTCGCCGGCCAACCGATCGAACGCGTTGTCACGTTCAGTCTGCGTGGCCGAACGCGCCCAGAGCTCCATCACCACATCGGCGAACTCACGCTCCGCATCGAACTCGCCCAGGATCATCTCGATCTCGCCTGCGACGAGCTCGAAGAGATTCAGCTTCTCGTGGAGAACCTTCAGAATGTACTCCTCGAGGCTCCCGGCGAGGCAGAGGTTGAAGACAAACACCTCCCGCGTCTGGCCAATCCGGTGGACGCGCCCGACACGTTGCTCGAGCTGCATGGGATTCCACGGGAGGTCGTAGTTGATGACGGTGCGGCAGAACTGAAGATTGCGACCCTCCCCTCCCACCTCCGTCGACGCGAGAATGGTGGCGTGATCGGCGAATCGCTGGATGGCGCGGTGCTTGTCCGCGGCGTTCATGCCGCCGTGGAAGGTTGCGACACCGAGTCCTGCTGCTTCGAGCGCAGCCTGCAAGTGATCCAGCGTGGCGCGGAAACGAGTGAACACGATGGTCTTCTCGTCCGAGCGCCGCACAAGATCGATGAGGGCCTTCGTCTTCGCAGGTTCGCCGACACGCGCGGCACTCACTCGCAACCGATGGAGATCGTCGTCGGCTTCGCCGGCCTGATGGCGTTCGAGCGCCGCGCGAAGGGCCGCCGGGCTACTGCCGGCCTGCATCTGCAGCATCATCACACGCCATCGATCGGTTCGCGCGCCGTCGGGATACCGCGCCCGCACGTAGGATGACAACTGCTGCTGGAGATCCGATTCCGCGTCCGTCGGCGATACCACCTCGGTCGCGGCCAGCCGACGGGGCAGCCGTACGTCGATGTGCGCTCGTGTGTTGCGGACCATCACCTCTCGAAGGAGGGATCTCAGCCGGTCACGTCGATCCGGCTCCTGCAGGGCCGCGAGGCCGCCAAAGTCACGCCGGAAATGAGCCTCGGTCTTCAACAGGCCCGGTTTGAGCAGCAGGATGAGGTTGTACAGCTCCGACAAGTCGTTGCCCACGGGCGTGGCACTCAAGAGCAGGAGGAATCGTTTCTTCAATTCGTTGACGAGCTGCCACGCCGCACTGTTGCGATTCTTCAGCACATGTGCCTCGTCGACGATGACGAGGTCGTACTCGGTGGCCGTCATCCGGGCCCGGTACGCCCGTTGACGGACCAGCGGCAGCGACGCCACGACAATCGCGTGCCGGTCCCACAGATCGTCATCGGGCCCCGCCCTGCCGGGTTCGGCCGTCGCGGCCGCCAGGTCGAATTTGGAGGTCAGTTCATCCACCCATTGGCCGACGAGCGACGGTGGAGTGAGGATGAGCGCCTTCGACACGAGCCCGCGCATCCAGTACTCCTTGAGCGCCAGACAGGCCTCGATCGTCTTACCCAGCCCCACTTCGTCCGCAAGGAGCACGCGTCCGCGAAAGTCGCGCAGGACCCGACGGACGGTCTCGAGCTGATACCACAAGTGCTCGAGACCATGGACCGATGCCATCGACAGCAGTTCGTCGAAGCCTTTCTGGAGACGAAGCTCCTCGTACTCGCGCCTGAGGAGCACGTCAGCCGCGGATCCCAGGTGCGCCGCCGCATCCGAGAGAAGGCTTCGTCCGTCGACATCGAATTGCGGCACCAAGTCTGGAAGCCTCACGGCCGGAAAGGCCGGCAGGGCGTCGTCGCGTGCCGCCGCGGGTTGACGCAGATTCGGCTGGCCTGCAGGCCCGTCGTGTGGAGACGTCTGCACCGCCTGGCGCGCGTTCCGCGCAGAGGCGCTGGACGCGCTCGCACGGTGGTTCGCCGCTGCTGGCGCTTCGAAATTCAGCGAGGCCTGCGGACGCTCGGTTCGAATCGCTGGTGCCGGAACGGGCACGGCGTCGGATGCGACAGGTCCGCGATGACTGGATGGAGACGCGCGGCGCGCCAGCGTCTTGCAGGCATCCGCGAGTTGGCGGGCATGAGCTCTGGCAGCCTGCAGCTCCGGCGTGTGGCTGCTGGTTCGCCGAAACAGCTGCGCGAGCGTACGAGCCTGCTCGAAACGGGCAAGCCGATACGCGGCGACCGCGGCCATGTAGGTGACCTGTGGCCATTCAGGCGGGCGCGTGAGCTGCTCGTAATGCGCAAGCCCCTCAACCCATCGGTCATCGCGAATATGCAGCTCGGCGAGGCGTTCGTGCGCCTCCTGAGAGGCGGGATGAATCCTGACGGCTTTTTCGAGCAACCGGCGTGCCTGCTCGACATCGCGGCGGCCGTACCAGAGCGCGTCGGCGTGCAGGACGAGCGCCTTGCAGTGATCCCGTTCAACGCGACGTCTGCGAACGGCCTTGTTCTCGCGTTCTCGTCGTTTCTTCTTGGCCTCCTGGCGCCGCTGCCGGTTCATGATCGGCGACTCGTATCCCAAAACGTCGTCGCGGTCAACCGATCACGCCAGGCCTGGTCAACCGGATCGACTTCCAACCCACACACACCAGAACGTCAGCCCCGCACACACGACACGGGTGCCGCAAACAGGCGATCGCCAAAGGGCACGGATCGCTCCCCATCATAAAGCACGACGCGATGCCGACGCGATGCCCTTGACAGACTCCCGACGAACCCGCTGAAATGCTCGTATGACGCGGGCGCGGGCGTTGGTTGTTCGGGTGTTGGTCCTGCAGGAAGGTGACCAGTACCTCGCGCAGGGCATCGATTACGACCTCGGCTCGCAGGCCCCATCCGAAGGGCAGGCCATTCAGAGCTTCGTGCGGATCTTCAGGGCGCACGTCAGGCGGGACCTGGAGCTAGGGCGGGCACCGCTCGAAGGAGTGCCTCCGGCTCCCGAGCGCTTCTTCAGTGCATGGGAGTGCTTGGAGAAAGGACGCGACGCGCGACTCATCGTCGAAGTGGTCTCCACGCTTCAGGACGAACTCCCGCCTGCCTATGTGATTCATGCACTCGCCGACCGCGCGAGCGACCTGGGCACCAATCGCTGAAGCCGCCGTGACACCGGCGTTCGGCGGCCCGCCATTCGGGTGACGTCGCTCTTCTCCGATCGCAGCTTTGCGTACCGACCGTTTCTCGGCCCTCGGCGGGCGGCGGCGTTCTTGCGATCGAATCTGCCGCTCGCCGCGTGGGTGGTTACGGCCGATATCGAGAAGTTCTTCGACAATGTCGAGCATCGCGTTCTTGCGCAGCAGCTCCGAAACGTCGGCCTCGACGAGGTCGGCGTCCGTCTCATCCTCAAGTGGCCGTTGGTGCCGGTTGACGACCGCGGACGCTGGTACCAGCCGGTGAAAGGGCTGCCGCGAGGATCCCCCGTGGCTCCCGTGCTGGCCAACCTGTACCTCACCGGATTCGACATCGCACTTGAAGCGGAGGGCTTCACCCATGTGCGCTACGCGGACGATTTCGTCGTCCTTGCGCCGGATGAAGAGGAGGCGCAACGGGGGCTTCGGTATGTCTCGACATACCTGGGCTCAAAATTGCGCCTCCGCATCAAGCCCGCGAAGACACAGCTCGCCCCCGCCGATGCCGGCTTCACGTTCGTTGGGTTTCGGTTCACTCGAGAGACGTGGACCGTCCCGACCGAATCGGTCGACCGATTCAAGAACGAGGTGATCAACCTCCTCGGAGAGGCTGGCCCTCGGTCGCTCGTCGACGCGGCGAAATCGCACAACGACGTGGTCCGCGGCTGGCGCAATTACTACTGCGGCAATTCGTCTGAGATGGACCGTCAGCTGTCGGAGCTGGACGCGTGGCGGAGCGACCAATGCGCGGCGTATCTCAAGCGTGCCGGCAAGGACCCTGACGCGGCGCCGGTCTGGTTCGAACGATTGATCGAGCACGGCGACGACCGGAGCCCCGCCGGCACCTACACGGGTGCGCCACACGAGGACGGCGTCGTGCTGTCAACGACGGTCATGCACGAGTGCGCCCGACGCGGGATTCCGATCGCCGTCTGCAGCATTTCGGGAAAGCCTGTGGCGCGCGTGGTGTCAGCGCGCTCGCCGCTCGATGGCCCGATTGTTCATCACCAGCTCAGAGCGCGAGCGGGCAAGTCTGGCACAGCGCTCGTCCAAGCCGTGGTCGCAGCGAAGCTCGCCAATCAGCGGGCACTGCTGCTCTATCACAGCAAGTACCGCCACCGCGACGCGAACGTTCGCAGGCGCCTGACCGAAGCCGCCGGAGCGATCGAGGAGTATCTGCGGGAGGTCGAACGCGTGGCAGGACTCCCGATGCGGAAGGCCCGGCCGCAGATCTTCCTGACCGAGGCCAGGGTGGCAGCTCACTACGGCGACCAGCGCGCCAGCGGCTCGAGGCGCTCTTACGCGCTCATGGTTTCGTCTGGTTGTTCCCGTATGCCCGCTGGTCGTCCAAGTCTCTGGTCGCACACGACCGGCTCGTTCGCCAGGCGAGATCGCGACTGGCCGGTGAGACCTACCGCATTGTGTTTCTCGAAATCCCGGCACGAAGCCGAAGGGAGGCTCGGTGGCTGACAGCGGCTCCAACAGAATCCCGTTGATGGACCTTCGCGTCATCGCGCTCCATCCGACGCGAATCTCCGCGCTTGCCGGCAAACCGGGCGTTCGGTTCCGGCGGCGCAAGAAGCTGGAGGGGACACTTGTGCCATGCCGGGTCAGGACGCTCAACGGGAGATCCATCGGGGTGCCGATATACCCGATACCCGAGGGCACACCGTCGTCGAGGTACAGAGTGCAGGTCGAGACGATCCGCGTGGCCCTTGACGACCGGCGTGCGGTGTACGTCCTCCTGTCAGCGGAGCCTGAAGCCGCGAAGATGGATCCCGAACAGATCCTGATGTCGCCCATTTTCGACGACGGCCACCGAATGATTTTCGAGTTCCAACGGGCACAGATCCTGAGCGTCAATCAGCGGGGGGATCTCGAAATGCGTCTCGTGGCCGTGCATCCGGTCCTTGGCGTCGTGGGCACGAAGACGATCTACCGGTTCAACACGCGCCTGTCGGCGCTGGCGATGCGCTGCATGGAACACCTGGCCGGCGCCGTCGACCTGTTCCCGTTTCGAGAGCGGCCAACACGAATGTCTCGAATTCCCATTCCAGAGGGGGAAGCAGACCTGTCCTTCGATTCCGGAACGGCGTCCGCTCGTCCACGTGATGCTGATCCTGAACCCGATGAGCCGGCATGGCCAGCACCAGCGGTTACCGAAACCCATCAGCGGGACGCCACCGCTGAAAGCGACTGATGTCAGTTGAGGGCCAATGGGACAGGCCGCTCGGGACCGCCTCGACGCGGGCGGCGCTCTTGTCGGGGATGGCCAGCTCCTTCAGGCAGCGACAGCGCGGGGACTAGCGCGGGAACCGGTTCGGGTTGAGAAACGCCAGAGACGTGAAGACCGACTCGTCATGCGAGGACGACATCCCGTTCCGGTCGCCGGTCTACAGACTCGACAGGCGATTACGGGTTGACGATTTGTGGACGGCTGGCATAGTAGTGAATATCACTACATTGGGATGAATCGATGGAAGAAGCCGTGTCCGCAGCCGACGCCAACCGCAGCTTTTCGAGAGTACTCCACAGCGTCCGGGAAGGCCGCAGCGTGGTGGTCACGAGCCACGGAAAGCCAATCGCGAAGATCGTGCCGATCAGCGAACATGACGACCGGACTGCGCTGGGCGCCCGGGCGGCCCTCCTGTCCCGTCTCCGTACCGAGCCGGTCGTCGACGTTGGTCGCTGGACCCGTGCCGAGCTCTACAAGGACTGAGCGATGCGGGTCGTTCTCGACACGAACGGAGAAGAAATGACACAGGCGAGTTTCCGAACGGTGGGAACGAAGAACGCGTCACGGTAGCGGTTCAAACGTTCCCGTCTCGCGATTCTTTCGCACCCGGTCCCACGCGAAGTGCTGGCCGTTCATCGCCACGTACACCCCTGGCGGCAGCACCTGCGCGAACGAGAGGGCGCTCCCCAGGTTGAACAGGCCGTCCGAGCTGCCGAAGGCGTACGGGATCATCGCGCCGGTCAACACGATCGTCTTGCCCGGCACGCCGCGCGCCAGCGCCGCCGCCGTCTCGATCATCGTGTCGGTGCCGTGCGTGACGACGATGCGCGCTTCGCCGCACTCGGCGCAGGCCTGGACGATGCGCGCGCGGTCTGCGTCGGTCATCTCGAGGCTGTCGATCATCATCAGCGTCTGGATCGACACCTCGACGCGCGACCGTCCGAGCCGCAGCATCTCGGGCAGATGGGTCCCGCCGAACGACAGCCGCCCGCCGATCTCGTCGTAGGTCTTGTCGAACGTGCCGCCGGTGACGAGGATGCGAATCATGTCAAGGGCACAAAGACGGATCGGCCACGAAGAACCC
>JACQTK010000158.1 GCA_016210845.1 Acidobacteriota bacterium
GAGGGGACGCTCGGCGTCGTTCTCGAGGCGACGCTCGACCTCGTCCCGCTGCCGGCCGCGAAGGCAGTGCTGGTGATCCAGTTTGCCGACCTGCTGGAGTCGCTCGCCGCTACGCCGCTGATCCTGGAGCATCGGCCGTCGGCCGTCGAGGTGATGGACGCGTTCATCCTCGACCACAGCCGGCAGAGCGCGGCGCTCGACGCGCTGCGGCGCAGCGTCGTCGAGGGGAATCCGGCCGCGCTGCTGTGCGTCGAGTTCTACGCCGATCGGCAGGACGATCTGCCGCCTCGGCTGCAGCGGCTCGAGCAGGCGCTGCGCGCCAGTGGGTTCGGCGACCGCTACCATCATGCGCTCGATCCGGCGGAGCAGGCCCGCATCTGGAGCCTGCGCGAGGCGGCGCTCGGGCTGTCGATGGCGATGAAGGAGGACGCGAAGTCGCTTTCGTTCGTCGAGGACACGGCCGTCGCGCCCGAGCGGCTTCGCGACTACATCGATCGCTTCCTCGCGATCGTCCGTTCCCACGGCACCACGGCCGGCGTGTACGCGCACGCCTCGGTGGGGTGCCTTCACGTCAGGCCCATCGTGAACCTGAAAACCGCGGAGGGCGTGAAGCGGTTCGAGGCCATCGCCAACGACGTCGCGGATCTGGTGCTCGAGTTCGGCGGGGCGCTGTCGGGCGAGCACGGCGACGGCCTCGTCCGCAGCCCGTTCATGTGCAAGATGTACGGCCCGGTGCTGTACGAGGCGTTCCGGACGATCAAGCGCACGTTCGATCCGCACGGCATCTTCAACCCGGGCAAGATCGTCGATGCACCGCCGCTGACGGCGAACCTCCGCTACGGCGCAGGATACGCGTCGCCGAGGCCGCTCACCTACTTCGACTATTCGGAGTACGGGGGGATGGGCGGCGCCGTGGAGATGTGCAGCGGCCTCGGGGCCTGTCGCAAGACGCTCGACGGCACGATGTGCCCGTCGTACATGGCGACGCGCGAAGAGCGGCACTCCACGCGCGGCCGCGCCAACGTGCTGCGGCTGGCTATGGCCGGCCGGCTGGGGGAGGCGGGGCTGGGCGACGAGGGGGTGTTCGACACGCTCGATCTCTGCCTCGAGTGCCGCGGGTGCAAGGCGGAGTGTCCGGTGGGCGTCGACGTCGCGCGGTTCAAGAGCGAGTTCCTGGCCGATTATTGGGCACGCCATGGCACTCCGCTCGGCGTTCGGGTGCTGGGCAACGTTCGCGGCGTGGCCAGATGGGGCAGCCGTCTGGCGCCGCTCTCCAACTGGCTGGCGGCGAGCGGCCCGGTGCGGCGGCTCCACGAGGCGCTGCTCGGCGTCGACAGGCGCCGACGCGTGCCGCGGTTCTCGCGGCGGACGTTGGAACGGCTGGCGCCTCGCACGGGCGACGGCACGAGTGCGGTCCTGTTCGTCGACACGTTCACCAATCACTACGATCCGGCGATCGGCGTCGCTGCGCTCGAGGTCCTGGCTGCCGCGGGCATCAGCGCGGGTACCGTGCCGCACGGGTGCTGCGGCCGTCCGCAGATCTCGAAGGGCCTGCTGGCGCGCGCCCGGACGCTCGCGGAGCGCAACGCCGACGCGTTGTATCCGCATGCGGCGGCGGGCCGCCCCGTCGTCTTTTGCGAGCCGAGCTGTCTGTCCGCCGTGCGCGAGGATGCGCCCGCGCTGCTGCGCGGGGCGGCGCGCGAACGGGCAGAGGTCGTGGCGAAGGCGAGCGTGCTGTTCGAGGAGATCGTCGCCACGGCCGCGGAGCGCCTGACGCTCGCGCCCGGACCGACGACGGTGCTGCTGCACGGGCACTGTCACCAGAAGGCGATGGGCCTGGTGCCGCCCGCACGCGCGCTGCTGTCCCGCATTCCGGGGGCGACGGTCGTGGCGCTCGATGCTGGCTGCTGTGGCATGGCTGGCTCGTTCGGCTACGCGCGCGACCACTACGAGCTGTCGCGCGCGATTGGCGAGCGCCGTCTGTTTCCGGCGGTGCGGGCGGCGCAGCCGGGCACGGTGGTGGCGGCGTCGGGCACGTCGTGCCGTCATCAGGTGCGCGACTTCACGGGAACGGAGGCGGTGCATCCGGCGGTGCTGCTGCGATCACTGCTGGCCAACCCATGAGCCTCGCCTGGCTGTCGCTCGGGGCGCTCGTCGTCGCCATCGTCGTGAGCTGCACCACGCGGCTCAACGTGGGCATCATGTCGCTCGCCTTCGCGTGGATCGTCGGCGTGTACTTCGGCGGCATGCGGCTCGAGGAGGTGGTCGGCGGATTCCCCGTCCAGCTGTTCCTCACGCTGGCGGGCGTGACGCTGCTGTTCAGCCAGGCGCAGATCAACGGCACGCTCGACCGGCTCGCGCACGCGGCCGTCGGCCTCTGCCGCGGCAACGTCGGCCTGATTCCGGTGATGTTCTTCGCGCTCGGGTGTGGCATCGCGTCGCTCGGGCCGGGCAACGTGGCCACGGCCGCGATGCTGGCGCCCATGGCCATGCTCGTGGCGGCGCGGGCGGGCGTGCCGCTGTTCCTGATGGCCATCATGGTGGGCAACGGCGCGCAGGCGGGCGCCCTCTCGCCGTTCGCGCCCACGGGCATCATCGTCAACGGCCTGATGGACCGCATCGATCTGGCGGGGTACGTATTCCGGACCTACTGGACGAACCTGGCCGCGCACGCGACGCTCGCCTTCCTCGGCTATTTCCTCTTCGGCGGTTGGCGGCTCTTCAGCCGCGTATATACGGGCCCGGACGACGGGGCGGCAGACCGCGCCTTCGAGCTCCCTCACAAGCTGACGCTGGCCGCCATCTTCACCGTCGTGGCGCTGGTGCTCTTCGCGGGCGCCAACGTGGGGATGGCGGCGTTCGCCGCTGCGGTGCTGCTGGCCGTGTTGCGGATAGCCGATCACGAGCAGGCGATCCGCCGCATGCCGTGGACGCCGATTCTTATGGTGAGCGGTGTGACCGTGCTGATCACGCTGCTCGACAAGACCGGCGGCCTGAATCTCTTCACCGCCTTCCTCGCCTGGATCGCCACGCGCGAGTCGGTCACGGGCGTCGTCGCCTTCGTCACGGGCGTGGTGTCGGTCTACAGCAGCACGTCGGGAGTGGTGCTTCCCGCGTTCCTGCCCACCATCCCCGGTCTCGTGGCGCGCGTCGGGGGCGATCCGATTGCGCTCGCCTCGTCCATGAACATCGGCGCGCATCTCGTGGACATGTCGCCGCTTTCGACGACGGGCGCGGTGTGCCTGGCGGGCATCACGGAACCGGGCGACGTTCGCGCGGTGTACAACAGGCTGCTCGCCTGGGGATTGTCGATGACCGTGGTGGGCGCGATCTGGTGCTATCTGTTCTTCTGAATCAGAGACTGGCAACCAGCCAAGGGGCTCTGCGGGGATATCAAGGGGCAGAGCCCCTTGGCTGGTTGTGCGAAGTTCTTGGTGCTTGGCAGTTCCTGGTGCACCAGGCCCCAACCAGGAACCGGGCACCAACCCCCAACCAGGCGCCAGGCACCAGGCTCGGAGCACCAGGCACTGACAAGGACTCCAAATCATCGACTCCTATTTACATCATCGCCCTCTGCTCGCCGTACCCGCGTGCGGCAATCGGCCAGACGTCGACGATCCGATCGCCGTCCAGAACGTAGAACACGTCGTGCAGGTTGATGGTGGGGTCGGTGTGCGACGGCCGCAGCCGGACGCGATCGCCGACGGCGATCGCCGCGTCGGGCGGCAGGCCGATCACCGCATGCTCGTCGTTGAGCGCGAGCACGGCGGCGCCGGCGATCCCGTGGACCAGCGGGTGCCCGTGATCCTTCGTGGCGGCCTTGTGCCCGCAGTCGGCCATGCACCGGTCGGCTGCCGGACGGCTGACGATGGTGCCGAGCAGGAAGAAGGCTTGCTCGAAGGGGAGATCCAGCGCGCCATAGTCCGAGTCCATCAGCGCGTAGGACCCTGCCTGAATCTCGGTGACGCCGGGTACGCGTCCGCTGATGTCGTGGGTGCCCGTGCCACCGCCCGACACGATCTCGCACGGCAGGCCGTGCTGGCGGAGCAGGTCGGCCGTAGAGACGAGGCGTCCCATCGCGTCGCGCGCGCGCGCCTCGCGCTCGCGGCGGTCGCGCACGGGCTGGAGGTGCCCTTCATATCCCATCACGCCGCGCAGGCGGACGCCCTGGGCGGCCGCCACGCGCTGCGCCAGCGCGAGCGCCTCGGGACCGGGCGTGACGCCGCAGCGCCCCTGGCCTACGTCGAGGTCGACGAGCACGCCCACCGTCGCTCCGGCTCGAACGGCCGCGGCCGCGATTTGCTCGAGCCCCGCCGTCGAGTCCACGGCAACCGTGACACTCACGCGCCGGACTTTGTGTTCTTGCGCAAGAGGCGCGTGAGTGCCACCTGGCGTGACAGGGCCTGGGTCGAGGCGCGGCCTGTGGTCGCGGCGGGGCCGCGCCGTGACCTGCCGCGAGGCCGCCAGTGCCGCGACGCGCTCGCATTTGCCCGGTCCGACGACTTCGTTGGCGATCAGCAGATCGTCGCAGAGCTCCGCGGCGATTTCGGCCTCCGACACCGTGGCGCAGGTGAGGCCGACGCAGGAACCAGCGGCAAGCTGACGTCGCGCGATCTCGGGCGTCTTGTGCGCCTTGAAATGCGGGCGCAGCCTGCACGGGCCGTCCGCGAAGACGCGCGCCATCCGCTCGATGTTGCGCTCGAGCGCAGGCAGGTCGATGACGAGCGCGGGCGTAGGGATCTCCGAGAGGCTGCGCGGCCGATTCATGGCGCCGGACAGATTACCCGAAGCGAGGGGGCGTGACGGCAATGTCCGCGCACCGGTCATGCTACGCTGAAGGTGCCACACAGTCGGACTCTCTATGGCTTCCTCGATTCCTGGCGCGCTGGCGGCATTCTTCGAGAGAGAACGCATTCGTGGTCTGACGTCCGTCTACCTGTTCGGCAGCCATGCGACGGGTCGCCCCCATCGTGAAAGCGACGTGGATGTCGCGGTTCTCCTGGACCACGCCGAGTTTCCCACGCGGGCCAGCCGATTCGAGGTTCGTTTGTCCCTGTCATCGGACATCGGACGCGAGCTGGGCTCCGACGCCATCGACCTCATCGTCTTGAATGACGCGCCTCCTCATCTCGGGCGGCGCGTGATGACGGAAGGCGCGCGCGTCTTCTGCGCAGATCCGGAGGCCGACCACGCCGCCCGTCGAACCGCTCTGCTGCGGGCGGCGGATCTCGAGCCGTTCCTGCGCCGCACCCGTCGCGTGAAGCTGCATGCCATCGCGCGATGACGTACCTGGTCGAGCGTCTGGTCGAATTGCGGCGGCATGTCGACCACCTCCACGCGCTTCGCCCTCAGGTTACGGGCCGCCGGGCCCTCGAGCGGGACCTGTCGCTGCACAACGACGCCCTGTTCTCGCTGTTGATGGTGGCGCAGCTCGTCATCGACATCGCCGGCGAATTGTCGGCTCGCCGTGGCGACCGATTCGAGGACTACACAGACGCCGTCCGCAGCCTTTCGCGGGACACCCGCTTCCCGCCGGAACTCGTCACGGAGCTCGAACGCCTTCCTGGGTTTCGCAACGTCGTGATCCACGAATACGTCGCCCTCGACCTCGATCGCGTCGTCGAGGCGTTGGGGCGACTCGAGCCGATCGAGCAGTTCTTGGAAATCGTCCGACGGATAGAAGGCGAAGGTACATGAGACGACCACGCTCGGCGTAATGTGCTGAGATGTCGGCGGGAGAGGCGGCCGTGGAACCCGGGGATCTCCTCTGCGACCCGGTCGACCGCCACGCTGACCGTACCCACAAGTGTCTGACCTACCCGTTCTTCGACGATCTTCTCGAGCAGACTGTGTGGCACAAGAGGACTCTATCACACGCGGGCATCACCCCTTCTGAGCCTGGGCGGCCTATCGGAGCAGGCCCGGAACGGATGCCCTCTCGACGTGGCACCGGAGCCCCACTCACCGAGCAGCTTCAGGCCCGCCCACCGTTTCGTGGCACAATTCGCCACGCTCGACGATCTGTTTCATGGCTCTGTGTATCGATCGCCGGGCGTTCCTGCGCCACGCGGGGACGATGCTCGCAAGCGCGTATGCAACGGACCTGCGTGCGGGCGCTGTGGCGGCCCCGCGCTTTCGGCAGGCCCCTGCTCTCATCACTCGTGACGGTCAGCGCCCGGCCGTCGCTCAGGGCGTGCAGTCCGGCGACGTGCTGGCCAATCGCACACGTGCCACCCAGTTACGACAGCTCGTCCGGGTCAATCGGCAGGGAGACGTGCTCGGTGAAATCGGTCCGCGCGACGAGTTCAGGTCCGGCAACCCGGAGCTGTCGCCGGACGGGCTGCGAGTCGCCGTTGTCGCGACGACGGAACGCAACATCGATGTGTGGATCATCGACGTTATGCGCGGTGTTCGCACGAGATTCACATCGGATCCCAACTCTGACGGTGGCGGAGCCGTGTGGTCGCCCGACGGACGGCGGGTGCTGTTCAACTCGAACCGCAACGGCGTGTACGACCTCTTCGAAAAGGCGGTGGGAGGTGAGGGAGTCGAAACACCGTTGCATGTTACCGCCGAAGAGAAGCGTGTTCAGTCGATCTCTCCGGTTCCTGATGAACGTCCGGGTCCCGGACTCCGGCGCGCCCATCACCATCATGCTCAACTGGCTCGAGACGCTTCGGAACAGGCAGGGCTCCTGAGGCAAGGGCCCATCGTGTCCAGGACGCCCGGCGGGGACTGGCGCCGACCAGCCGCCTCACGACGCTTCGGACGTGAGCCGCCGTGTCGCTTCAGCGGTGAAGAAGCTCTTCGCTTCGTCCCAACCAGAGGAATCTGCATGTACTTGGACCGCTCTGCGGCCCCCAACGATTTGTGCTCGTTGCTGCTCCGCATGGCGGTCCTAGGCGCGCGGCGCGCGCCAAGCAGATACTGGCAACCAGCCAAGGGCTCGGCTCTGCGAACCCACGGGATATCAAGGGCGAGCCCTTGGCTGGTTACGCTCTTGCCAGCACGTCGAGGGCGTCGGCGAAGGCCAGCAGGTCGCGCTCTGCGTCCGGCCAGAGGTCGAGCGTCTCCACCGCCAGCGCGCGTACGCGGTCCCAGCGCAGCTCGAAACTGTAGAGATTCCGATACAGGTGGCGGAACTTGAGCAGCTCCAGCAGGCGCGGCTCGAGATCGCGGCGGATGACGGGCGGACGAAACCCGGGCAGGTCGAGTGTCATCGTGTGCAGCAGGGCGCGATGCCAGCCTTCGCCGGGCGACTGGGCACCGTTCAGCTCGGGGCTGATCTCCGAGAAGGCCTTCTCGATGCCGGTATAGACGTCATGGAGCAGGCCGCCGACCCAATGCACGTGGATCCGGTCCTGCGGACCAGGCCCCCAGCGGTCGACGGCCTCGCCGAGGGTCTTCACCACGCCGCCGGCGCGGGCCACTTCCTCGCGGACGCGCGCGGCGACGCGCGCGAGCGTCTCACGCCGGGCCGGTTCCATGGAGGAGCTCGCCGCGCTCGAGCACGCGTGCCCGGATGTCCGGCCGCGCCTCTTCGAGCGGCACCAGGTCCACCTCGAACGGCGAGGCGATCTCATCCAGCTCGACGGCCGCGCGAAACAGCGCCGCACCGCCCGGCAGGCCTTCGACCGCGAGATCGATATCCGAGCGCTCGTGAAAGCCGCCCTCGACCAGAGAGCCAAACACCCATACGCGGCGCGCGTGGAAGTGCTGTACGAGATGTCGTGTCAGTCGAGGCAATCGAGCACGGGCCGCCTCGCCGCGGGCCCGCCGGTGCTGCTCCGCCGCGGCGAAACGATCCCGCCACGCGCCAGCATACGATCCAAGCTCGCCTGGCACCGAGACCTTCGCAAGGTCGTCGCCGGCAGTGCCAGGCCTGATCGGTCCCGGATGCGACATGCGGCCAGCATAGCGTTCTGTCCAGCCTCGGAGCAAACCTGCGCGCTCCGCCCGAAGGAGACGAGGCGTTGGCCAGAGGGCGCTGCGTGCGTCGGCTAGGACCGTACGAAATCACCGGTTCGCTCGGGGCAGGCGGCATGGAGGTGTATCGGGCGCGCGATACGTCCTCACGGGCATCAACCGTCCCTCAGTCCGAAATGCTTCCTGAACACCTGCGCTTCCACGCGGTATCTCACTTTCCACAACTTGGGAATCGAAACGCGGCCCGATGTTGAACCGTGACGGTGCGCTGAGCGTCTTCGTCGGTGCGCTGGCGCTCGAGGTCGACCGCCTCGCACGCTGGCAAGGGGGCCGACGCCGCTGTTCACGCCGAATGGTGAAGTGAAGCAAGCATGCCGACCACGCCCCTGGCCCCTGTGTACGATTTCCTGCTGGACTTCCTGGTCGAGAAAGCGACTCCCGACGAGATTCTGGCCTTCACTCTTCCGGAATCCGAGCGCGCGCGCGCCGCGGCGCTGACAAGCAGGATGCGGGCACGCTGACGGTGCAGGAGGCGGCGGAACTGGAGCAGATGCAGCGGGCCGATCAGCTCGTTTCGGCCTTGAAGGCCAGGGCCTTGGCGACGTCGAAGCGGCGGTGACCGCGATTCCCGATGACATGCGCAGCCGCGTCCGGGAGCGGGCGCAAGCGCGCTGTGAGTATTGCCTCAAGCCCGAAATCGCCAGCGCGTTTCCTCACCACCTCGATCACGTCATTGCCCGCAAACACGGTGGTTCGTCCGATCTCGACGACCTGTCGTGGGCCTGTTTTCAATGCAATGTCGCCAAGGGCACCGATATCGCCTCCTACGACACGTCGACTGGACAGCTCACGCCACTCTACAATCCCCGGACCCAGCCTTGGCACGATCACTTCGAGCTTGTCGGCCGCCGAGACCGAAGTGGTTTCAGCCTTCGAGATAGGTGTATCCGTG
The DNA here is from genome assembly GCA_016210845.1 of Acidobacteriota bacterium. GTDB lineage: Bacteria > Acidobacteriota > Vicinamibacteria > Vicinamibacterales > UBA2999 > JACQTK01. The sequence continues at coordinate 8,879 of JACQTK010000158.1, forward strand.
CAGGCCGTCTTCGTAGAACCGCAGCAGGCGGCCGGCGCCCTCGTAGTCGACCCGCCCCGCGCGGACGGCTGTTTCCACGTCGGTCCGGAGCTTGCCGAGCAGCATCTCCGCATCGAACTCCACGTAGTCCAGCACCTCGCGCACGGTGTCGCCCTTGATGAGCGTGTCGAGCCGCGCCTCGCCGTTGGCGTCGAGGCTCACGTGCACCGCGTGCGTGTCGCCGAACAGGTTGTGCAGGTCGCCCAGGATCTCCTGGTAGGCGCCCACGAGGAAGACGCCCAGGTAGTAGGGGCCGCCGTTCACCGTGTGGAGCGGGAGCGTCTTCTTCACGTCGCGGCGGTCGACGAAGCGGTCGAGCTTGCCGTCGGAGTCGCACGTGATGTCGCCGAGGACGGCGTGGTTGGCGGGCTTCTCGTCCAGCCGGTGCAGCGGCATCACCGGGAACAGCTGCTTGATCGCCCAGGCGTCGGGAATCGACTGGAAGAGCGAGAAGTTACAGAAATAGGTGTCCGACAGCTGCTCGTCGAGATTCTGCAGGTCCTCGGGCACCTCGGGCAGCGTCTGCACGATTTTCTGCAGCTTGGTGCAGATCGCCCAGAAGAGGTTCTCCGCGAGGCTGCGCTGATCGAGCGGCAGGTAGCCGCCCGTGAACAGCGCCAGCGCCATGTCGAGCGCCTGCTGCGCGTCGTGGAACGCCTCCAGGGCGTTGCGCGCCGTCACGTTGTTGTAGGTCTCGACTAGGTCGACGAGCGGCTGCTCCCAGTCGGGGTTGGCCGTGGTCGGCACCTTCTCATCCCCGAAGCCCGAGACACCCAGCACGTTGAACACCAGCACGCTGTGATACGCCACCACCGCGCGGCCGCTCTCCGACACGATGGTCGGGTGCGCCACGCCCGCCTCGTCGCACACCGTCTGGATGTGATAGACGACGTCGTTGGCGTACTCCTCGAGCGTGTAGTTCATGCTCGACTCGAAGTTCGTCTGCGATCCGTCGTAGTCCACGCCCAGACCGCCGCCCACGTCGAGGTACCGCAGCCCCGCACCGAGCTTGGCCAGCTCGGTGTAGACCCGGGCCGCTTCGTTCAAGGCGCCCTTGACGATGCGGATGTTCGTGATCTGGCTGCCCAGGTGGAAGTGCAGGAGCTTCAGGCAGTCCTCCATGCCGCGGCTCTTGAGCTCCTCGAGGCCGCGCATGATCTCGGTGACCGTCAGCCCGAACTTGGACCGGAACCCCCCGGACGACTGCCACCGCCCGCTGCCCCGCGCCGCCAGCTTCACCCGCACGCCAATCTGCGGGCGCACGCCGACCTTCTCGGCGGTCTCCAGGATCAGCCCGAGCTCCGTGTACTTCTCGACGACCGGGATGATGTTGCGGCCGATCTTGAGCGCCAGCATCGCCGTCTCGATGAACTCGGCATCCTTGAACCCGTTGCAGATGATCGGCGTGTCGTTGTCGGCCAGCGCGATGACCGCCAGCAGCTCGGGCTTGGAGCCCGCCTCGAGCCCGAAGCGATACGGCCTGCCGAAGTCGAGCACCTCCTCGACGACCTGGCGCTGCTGGTTGACCTTGATCGGATAGACGCAGCTGTAGCCGCCCTGATAGTTGTTCTGGGCGATCGCCGCCTGAAAGGCCGCGTGGATCTCGCCGAGCCGGTGCCGGAGGATGTCGGTGAAGCGGACGAGCACCGGCAGGCTGATGCCGCGCAGCTGCAGGCGATCGACGAGCTCCTTCAGATCGATGGCGCGCGCCGGATCCTTGGTCGGATGGACCTGCACGTGACCGGCGGCGTTGAGGGAGAAATAGCCGTGACCCCAGCGGGCGACCTCGTACAGCTCGCTCGCGTCGTGCACGCTCCACGCCCGTGTGGACGAGGTGCTCGCCACCGCGGGCACGGGGCGCCCGTTGGTCATCGTGCTCATCGGGCCATGGTCATCGGTGCTCGCTACAGAGTAAGGCCTTCTCGCTGAATCGAAAAGGGGAATTTGTGTGGTACACGTATGGGACATGTCCGAGCGCGTGCCCGCCATCAAGCTCGTCATGCTCCCGAAGGACACCAACGCCCTCGGGACGATCTTCGGCGGAGTGATCCTCTCGAACATCGACCTGGCGTCGGCCGTGGAAGCCCGCACGGTGGCGCCCCACCGGTACGTGACGAAGGCGATGCGCGAAGTCGAGTTCCACGAGCCGGTCTTCCTCGGCGATATCGTGAGCTTCTACACCGAGACGCTCCGGATCGGCCGGACGTCGATCACCATTCGGGTGTCGGTCGAGGCCGAGCGGTGGGGCGCGCTGGGCGCGCGGCCGGGCCTGGGCTACGGCGAGCGGGTCAAGGTCACGGAGGCCGAAGTGGTGCTGGTGGCGGTCAACGATCAGGGGCGGCCGGTGCCCATCCGGCCGGAGCCGCAGCAAGTCTAAAATATTCCTATGACATGGGTTAGCACCCGCGGCTCTTCGCCCGCGGTACCGTTCATCGACGCGCTCTTCGGCGGCACCACGCCCGACGGCGGCCTCTATTTCCCCGATCGGTTCGAGCCGCTGCCGCCCGCCAGCCTGGAGGAAATCCGCCGCGCCGACCTCGGCCGCATCGGCGCCATCGTCGGCACGCATCTGCTGAAGGGCGAGATCACCGAGGACGCGCTCGAGCCGCTCGTACGCGACGCGCTCGACTTTCCGGTGCCGCTGGTCCAGGTGACCGATCGCGTCTGGGCGCTGGAGCTGTTCCATGGGCCGACGCTGGCGTTCAAGGACGTGGGGGCGCGTGTGCAGGCCCGTCTGCTGCACCACTTCACGGACGGCACGCCGCTGACGATTCTGGTGGCCACCTCGGGCGACACGGGCAGCGCCGTCGCCCAGGCGTTCCACGGCGTGCCCGACACCCGGGTCGTCGTCTTGTATCCCGAAGGGCAGGTCACCGACGTCCAGGAGGCGCAGATGGCGTCGCTCGGCGACAACATCACGGCCGTCTGCGTCAGCGGAACCTTCGACGACTGCCAGCACCTGGTCAAGCAGGCGTTCGCCGACCACGAGCTGCGGCAGCACGTGTGGCTGACGCCCGCCAACTCCATCAACCTCGGGCGCCTGCTCCCGCAGACGTTCTACTACTTCCTGATCGCAGGGCTGCAGTCGCGCCTGCCCGGCCTCGACCGGCGCTTCATCGTCTCGGTCCCAAGCGGCAACTTCGGCAACCTGACCGCCGGGCTCATCGCCAGGCGTCTCGGCCTCGAGGTCGAACGCTTCGTGGCCGCCACCAACGTCAATGACGTCGTGCCGGAGTTCCTCCGGACGGGCCGCTACGAGCCGCGTCCGTCGGTGCGGACGGTGGCCAACGCCATGGATGTCGGGGCGCCCAGCAATTTCGAGCGGATGCGGGCGATGTACGGCGACGACCTCGACGGCATGCGGCGTGACGTGGCGGGCATCGCCTTCGACGACGCGCGGGTGGTGGCGGAGATTCGGGACGTGTACCGGCGTCACGGCTACCTGCTGGATCCGCACGGGGCCATCGCCTGGCTGGGCCTCCAGCCGTTGCTCGAGGCCGACCGCTCGGCGCGCGGCGTGTTCCTGGCGACCGCCCATCCAGCCAAGTTCCGCGAGGTGGTCGAGCCGGCCATCGGCCGCCGTGTGCCGCTGCCGCCCGCGCTGGCGGACGCGATCGCCCGGCCCCGGTCGAGCGTGCCACTGGCGGCGAGCTATCCGGCGCTCGTCGATCTGATTCGTGCCGGAGTCCCGGCGGCGCGCGCCTGATGCCCCAGGTCGAGACGTTCCGGCCCGAGCGCGGGGCGCTTCCCGCACGCGACGCCATTCCCGCACGATACAAGTGGGACGTCACGGCAATCTGCCGAAACTGGGACGACTGGACGCGCAGCTACCGCGAGCTCGAGGCCGCCATCGAGGCGTTCAAGGCGTTCCAGGGCACGCTGGCCAGCGGGCCCGACCGGCTGCTGGCCGCGTTCCAGGCGATGGACGCGATGGGCGTGATCAGCTACCGCGTGTGGTATTTCGCGGCGCTGCAGTACGACCAGGATCAGCGCGACAACGAGACGAACGCCCGCCGCCAGCAGGTGCAGATCCTCTTCGCCCGCCAGCAGCAGGCGAGCTCGTGGTTCAACCCAGAGCTGCTGGCCATCCCGATCCAGACGATTCGCGGCTGGCTGGAGACGAGCGCCGAGCTGGCGGTCTACCGGTTCGCCATCGAGAGCCTCTTTCACGAGCAGGAACACGTCCTGGACGAGGCGGGCGAGCGGCTGATGTCCTATGCGGGACGCTTCAACGGCGTCCCGTCCGACAGCTACGCGGCGCTGACGACGGCCGACATGAAGTTTCCGTCGATTGCGCTGGCGAGCGGGGAGTCGGTGACGCTGACCTACGGGCAGTACCGGGCGCTGCTCGAGACGAGCCGCAGCCAGGACGACCGCGCCGCGGCGTACCGCGCATTTCACCGGACCTACGCCGACAGCCAGAACACGTACGCCGCCCTCTACGACGGCGTGCTGCAGCGCGACTGGTTCCACGCGCGCGCGCGCGGCTACGCCACGACGCTCGACGCGGCGCTGCACGGCAACAACATCCCGACCTCGGTCGTCGAGAACCTGATCGGCGTCAGCAGGGCCGCGGTGGAGCCGCTGCGGCGCTACCACCGGCTGCGGCGGCGGGTGCTGGGCCTCGACGGCTATCGGCTGTTCGACGTCTTCGTGCCGCTGGTCGAGCACGACGCGCAGTACCCGTACGACGAGGTGGGGGAGTGGATCACCGACTCGGTGGCGCCGCTCGGGCTCGAGTACCAGCGGCACGTGCGGCGGGCGTTCGAGGGCGGATGGATCGACGTGTTCGAGAACGCGGGGAAGCGGAGCGGCGCCTACTCGGCGCCGGTCTACGGCGCGCATCCCTACATGCTGCTCAACTACAACGAGACGCTCGACGCCGTGTTCACGCTCGCGCACGAGATGGGGCACTCGATGCACACGCTGCTGTCGCACCAGGCACAACCGTTCGTCTATGCGGGCTACACGATCTTCGTGGCCGAGGTGCCCTCCACGCTGAGCGAGGCGCTCTTCCTCGACCTCATGCTCGAGCGCGCACGGTCGCGGGAGGAGCGGATCGTGCTGCTGCAGCACGCCATCGACAACATCGCCAGCACGTTCTACACGCAGGTGCTGTTCGCCGATTTCGAGCTGCAGGCCCACCGGCTCGTGGAGCAGGATCGGCCCGTCACGGCCGAGACGCTCAACACCCTCTACGCGGGCCTGCTGCGCGACTACTACGGGGACGTGCTTGACGACGAGGAGATCTCGCGCGTGACGTGGGCGCGCATCCCGCACTTCTTCAGCACGCCGTACTACGTGTACCAGTACGCCACGTGCTTCGCCTCGAGCGCGCGGCTGATGCAGGACCTGCGCGCGGCGGATGCGGGCCTCCGCGCCGAAGCGGTGGAGCGGTACCTCTCGCTGCTGCGGGCGGGCGGGAGCGACTATCCGATGACGCTGCTCGCGCGTGCGGGCGTCGACTTGAGCGATCCGGGCCCGGTCAGGGCGGTGTCTGCCGAGCTCGATGCGCTGGTGACGCGGCTGGAGGCCGAGTTGTAGTCACCGCGCAGGCTGAAGCCTGCGCTCTACATCATTCACCCAGTAGCGCGGCGGCTTCAGCCGCCGCGTCGGCGTAGAATAGTCGGATTGTGTTGCAGTCGCGATCCGTTCTTGTACACCTCATCGCGTTGTTCCCGCTGACCGCGCTTCCCGCCGCCGCGCAGCAGGCTCCTGCCTCGGAGCCCCGCATCGTCACCGCGGTCCGCCTGGCGCCCGAGGAGACCATCCGGCTCGACGGCGTGCCCAACGAGGCGGTCTGGGAGCGCGCCGCGCCGGCCACCGACTTTCGCCAGCGCGATCCCGACAACGGCGCGCCCGCCACGGAACAGACCGAGGTGCGCCTGCTGTACGACGCCGATCGCCTCATCCTGGGCGTCGTCCTCCACGACAGCGAGCCCGATCGGCTCCTCGGCAACCAGATGCAGCGCGATCAGGCGTTCTCCGCCGACGACCGCTTCATGTGGGCCATCGATACGTTCCGCGACGGGCGGAGCGGGTACTTTTTCGAGATCAATCCGTCGGGCGCGATGGGCGACGGTCTGATCGATCCCTCCTCGGACGGCGGCGGGCTCGGCGCCGGCGCGAACAAGTCGTGGGACGGCATCTGGACTGCGCGCGTCCGTCGCGGGCCGGGCGGGTGGACGGCCGAGATCGAGATCCCCTTCAAGACGCTGAATTTCGATCCCGCCGCCGATGCGTGGGGCATCAACTTCCAGCGGACCGTGCGGCGCAAGAACGAGGAGAGCCTCTGGACCGGCTACGCGCGCAATCAGGGGCTGCGCCGGATGTCGAACGCCGGAGTCGCGCGCGGCTTCGACGGCCTCTCACAGGGCGTGGGCCTTGATCTGAAACCCTATGTCGTGGGGAGCGTCGCGGCGGCGCCGGGGCGCGGCGCCCCGTCCGCGGTGTCGAGCGGCGACGTCGGCCTCGACGCGTTCTACAACGTGACGCCGGCGCTGCGCGCCAACGTCAGCCTCAACACCGATTTCGCCGAGACGGAAGTCGACCAGCGCCAGGTGAACCTCACGCGCTTTCCGCTGTTCTTCGAAGAGAAGCGCGACTTCTTCCTCGAGGGCTCCAGCTACTTCGACTTCGCGCGCGAGCTGGGCAACCAGGTGACGCCGTTTTTCAGCCGGCGCATCGGCCTCGACGCGCGCGGCACGCCGCAGCGCATCGACGTCGGCGCGAAGCTGACCGGGCAGGCCGGCGCGTTCGACCTCGGCCTCCTCCAGGTGCGCACCGCCGACAGCCCCGCCGAGGCGGGCGCCGACTTCTCCGTCGCACGCGTCCGCCGCCGCCTGCTCGCACAGTCCTACGTCGGCGGGGTGTACACACGCCGCTCGAACCGCGTGCCAGGGGCGCGCGACCTCCACACAGCGGGCGTGGACTTCTCGCTGCGCACGGCGACGTTCCGCGGCGACAAGACCGTCGACCTGAGCGGGTGGTATCTCTCGACGAGCAATCCCCTCGAGACCGGCGACAGCGCGGGGTTTGGGTCGCGCCTGCAGTTCCCGAACGATCCGTTCTACTTCGATTTCTCGTACCGGGAGCTGCAGCCGAACTACAACCCCGCCGTCGGCTTCCTGCAGCGGACCGGCTTCCGCCGCTTCAATCCCGAGATCGGCTATACGTGGCGGTTCAGCCGTCATCCGTGGGCCCGCTACCTGCAGTCCGAGATCGACTGGGAGTTCTACAACAATCAGGGGAACCGCGCGCTGAGCCGGGAGTACGCGATCCGGCCCGTCACGCTGAGCTTCAACGACGGCAGCGAGGTGGCGTTCGAGGTCGCGCCGAACTACGAGCGGCTGCTGCGCGATTTCGAGATCTCCGACGGCGTCGTCCTGCCGGCGGGCGGCGTGCACGAGTTCACGCGGTACGCGCTCAGCGGCGAGATGGCCGACCGCTACCCGGTGGCCCTCGGCGGGGAGATGACCCTCGGCGACTTCTTTTCGGGCGCACGTCGCGAGTACAGCCTGAACGTCGCCCTGCGGCCGCGCCCGGGGGTGGCGGTGACCCTGGAGGCCGAGCACAACGTGCTGAACCTGGCCGAGGGAAGCTTCGAGACCGACGTCTTCCGCGCGCGCGCCAACACGCAGGTCAGCCCGTGGATCTCGCTGGTGAACAACGTGCAGTACGACACGGTGAGCCGTCTGATCGGCTGGCAGCTGCGCTTCAGATGGATCCGCGTCCCGGGCAACGACCTGTACTTCGTGTACACCCACAACTGGCGGGAGGAGCTCGAGGGCGGCGTGCGGCGTTTCGCGACGCTCGATCGGCGGGCCAGCTCGAAGTTGGTCTATACGCTCCGGTTTTAGGCGGGTCCGCTTCGGCTGGCTGATGTCCTCGCGGAACCCGCCCGACGCACTCCGCACGACGAAGCCGGACGTAGGCCGGGTTCCGCCGCGGGCGAATCGGGCGCGGCGGACCCGGCTTGACCTGATCGCCGGAATATGAAACACTCCATCCGGATATACGGATGGTTGCGATCCTGGACCACATGTCGGCCCTGGCCGACCCGACACGGTGTCGGATGCTGCTGGTGCTGGAGCAGCACGAGCTGACCGTGTCCGAGATGTGCGCGGTCATGCAGATGCCCCAGTCCAGCGTCAGCCGGCACCTGAAAACGCTGGCCGATGACGCGTGGGTGACGTCGCGTCGTGACGGCACGAGCCGCTTCTACAGCATGCCGCTCGACGAGCTCGATTCGGGGGCCAGCCGGCTGTGGCCCTTGATTCGGGAGCAGGTGGCGGGCACCTCTGCCGCCAGTCACGACGAGCGACGCCTGCGGAGCGTGCTCGCGCGGCGTCGTGCGAAGTCGCAGGAGTTTTTCGCCACGGCAGCGGGCGAATGGGACCTGCTCCGCCGCGACCTGTTCGGCGACAGCTTCTATCTCTGGGCCGTGCTCGCCCTCATCGACCCGACGCTGGTCGTCGGCGATCTCGGGTGCGGCACGGGGCAGCTCAGCGAGACGATTGCGCCGCACGTCAGGCGCGTGATTGCCGTGGACGGGTCGGGCGACATGCTCGACGCGGCACGCAGGCGCTTGCAGGAGGTGCCGAATGTCGACCTTCGACGGGGCGATCTCGAGGCGCTGCCGCTGGAGACGGGAGAGCTCGACGCCGCGATGCTGTCGCTCGTGCTGCACTACTCACCGGATCCCGCGCGGGCGCTGGCCGAAGTGGCGCGCGTGCTGCGTCCGGGCGGCCGTCTGCTCGTCGTCGACATGCTGCCGCACGAGCGCGAGGAGTATCAGCAGCAGATGGGGCACGTCTGGCTCGGCTTCTCCGACAAGCAGATCTCGCGCTTTCTCATGGGGGCCGGTTTCCAGGAGGTTCGACTCCGCGGGCTGCCCGCGGATCCCGATGCGAAAGGGCCGCCGCTTTTTTCCGCGGTAGCGACACGTGCGCACTGAACCGTACGACGCGCACGCTGAAGCGTGCGCTCTACAGGCGAGGGGTAATCCCCGGCCTGCAACGGCATCACAACATCACCTGTAGAGCGGCGGCTTCAGCCGCCGCGAGGAGAGATCATGACACCCGTGCTGACCGAGAAGATGCACTCGTTTGACGCCGCGAAGAAGGCAGGCCGCCCGCCGTTCAAGGTGGCCAACCTGGCGTTGGCCGACTGGGGCCGGAAGGAGATCCGGCTGGCCGAGCACGAGATGCCCGGGCTGATGGCGCTGCGCCGACGCCACGCGGCGAGCAAGCCGCTGGCAGGCGCCCGCATCATGGGCAGCCTCCACATGACCATCCAGACGGCCGTCCTCATCGAGACGCTGACCGAGCTGGGCGCCGACGTCCGCTGGGTGTCGTGCAACATCTTCTCGACGCAGGACCACGCGGCGGCGGCCGTCGTCGTCGGCCGTCCGGAGACCGGCGGGACGGTGGCGGAGCCGAAAGGCACGCCGGTGTTCGCCTGGAAAGGCGAGACGCTGCCCGAGTACTGGTGGTGCACCGCGGAGGCCCTGGTGTGGCCCGACGGCGCGGGGCCGACGCTGCTCGTCGACGATGGCGGCGACGCCACGCTGCTGGTCCACAAGGCAGCGGAGTTCGAGCGCGCAGGCGCGGTGCCCGCCTTCGATCCCGACAGGGATCCCGAGGAATGGGGCGTCATTCTCGACACGATCGGACGTGAGTTGAAGGCCAACCCCGGACGCTGGACGGCGATGGCCAGCGGCATCCGCGGTGTCAGCGAAGAGACGACCACGGGCGTGCACCGTCTCTACCAGATGCAGGACGCGGGCACGCTGCTGTTTCCAGCAATCAACGTCAACGACTCGGTGACCAAGAGCAAGTTCGACAACATCTACGGCTGCCGCCACTCGCTGCCCGACGGCCTGGCGCGCGCCACCGACGTCATGCTCGGCGGCAAGGTGGCCGTGGTGATGGGCTACGGCGAGGTAGGCAAGGGGTGCGCGCAGGCGCTGCGCGGCCAGGGGTGCCGCGTGATCGTCACCGAGATCGACCCCATCTGCGCGCTGCAGGCGGCCATGGAGGGATTCGAGGTCGACACCCTGGACGATGTGGTGGAGACGGCCGACATCTTCATCACGGCGACGGGCAACTTCAACATCGTGACCGTCGAGCAGATGGCGCGGATGAAGGACATGGCCATCGTCGGCAACATCGGCCACTTCGACAACGAGATCGACATGGCCGGCCTCAAGAAGGTGCCAGGGATCGAGCGCATCAACATCAAGCCGCAGTACGACGAGTGGCGCTTTCCCGACGGCCACAGCGTGCTGATCCTCGCCGAAGGGCGGCTGCTGAACCTCGGCTGCGCGACGGGCCATCCGAGCTTCGTGATGTCGGCGTCGTTCACCAACCAGGTGCTGGCGCAGCTCGAGCTGCACGCCAGCGCCGAGAAGTACGGGAAGACGGTGACGATGCTGCCGAAGGCGCTGGACGAAGAGGTGGCGCGGCTGCACCTGGAGCACCTGGGTGTGAAGCTCACGCGCCTCACCCCGGAGCAGGCGGATTACATCGGCGTGCCGGTGGAAGGCCCGTATAAGCCGAATCACTATCGGTACTGAAAGGCCTCAGGCCCCAGGCCTCACGGCCGTAGGGCGGGCCTTGACGGCCGGCCTCGGCGCGGCGGCCGCGCCCTGCGAGCGAGCGTGGCGAGATCCTGTGGCCTGAGCCCCGAGGCCTTCTATAATCCCCTCCAGTGGCGCTCGCCATTGGCACCCGCATCGGCCCGTACGAGATCACCGGCACGCTCGGCGTCGGAGGCATGGGCGAAGTGTACCGCGCGCGCGATCCGCGCCTCGCGCGGGACGTGGCGCTGAAGGTGCTGCCCGATCTGCTGGCGGACAATCCCGAGCAGCTCGCGCGATTCGAGCGCGAGGCGCAGGTCCTCGCGGCGCTCAAGCACCCGAATATCGGCGCCATATACGGCCTGGAGGAGAGCTCAGGCGTTCGCGCCCTCGTCCTCGAGCTCGTCGAAGGGGAGACGCTGGCCGACCGCATCGCGCGCGGCGCGATCCCCGTCGACGAGGCGCTTCCCATTGCCAGACAGATCGCCGACGCCCTCGAGGCGGCGCACGAGCGGGGCATCGTCCACCGGGATCTGAAGCCCTCGAATATCAAGGTTCAGTCCGACGGCCTCGTCAAGGTTCTCGACTTCGGCCTCGCCAAGCTCACCCAGGCACCCGGTTCCGGCGCGCAATCCCAGGATCTCACCGGATCGCCGACGGTGACCTCGCCGGCGCCCATTACGGGCGCAGGCATGATTCTCGGGACGGTGGCGTACCTGTCACCCGAGCAGGCGAAGGGGCACCCCGCGGACAAGCGTTGCGACATCTGGGCGTTCGGGTGCGTGCTCTACGAGATGCTCACGGGGTGTTTCGCGTTCCGCGGCGACGGCGCCTCGGAGACGCTGGCCTTCATTCTCACGCGGGAGCCGGATTGGAGCCGGTTGCCGGCCGCGACGCCGCCGCAGGTTCGGCGCCTGCTTCAGCGGGCGCTCGAGAAGGATCGCAAGCGCCGGCTCGCTGACGCGGGCGACGCACGGCTGGAGATCGACGAGGCGATCGCCGCGGCGTCCACGAGGTCCATTTCACTGGCCGGGACCGCCAGGGACGCCGCGTTTCGAGAACAAGACCCTTCCTACGTGCGTCGGGTCTGGCGGCGGCGCACGGTGCTCATGAGCGCCGCAGCGCTCGTCACAGGCGGCGTGGCGGTGGGTACCGCGGTCTGGTTGACCACGCGTCCCGAACCGCCGCGCGTGACACGACTGACGATCACGCCGACGCCCGACGCCGCGCTGACCGTGAGCGCCAATGGGCGGAGCGTGGCGGTCACGCCAGATGGGACGCGCGTCGTCTACACGTCGGGGTCGCAGCTCTTCGTCCGCGCGCTCGACGAGCTCGAGCCGGTGGCATTGAGCGGGGTCGCCGCGCCGGTCCACCCGTTCGTCTCGCCCGACGGCGCCTGGGTGGGCTTCTTCGACAACCTCGCGCTGCACAAGGTCGCCATCACGGGAGGTCCGCCCATCATGCTGTGCCGCCAGGACGGCCCTGCCGCGCGAGGCGCCACCTGGGGTCCGGACGGCACGATTGTCTTCGCCAACAATCAGGCTGCCACCGGGCTTCAGCGCGTGTCGGCGGACGGGGGCGAGATCACCGTCCTCACCAGGCCGAATCGCGAGCGCGGCGAAGCCGACCACGTCTGGCCGGAGTCGCTGCCCGGCGGCGAGGCGATTCTGTTCACGATCGAGTCGGCGTCGGGCGGGCCCGATGCTTTCGAGATCGCGGTGCTCGATCTGCGGACAGGAACACAGCGGGTGGTCGTGCAGGGCGGCAGCCACGCCCGCTACGTGTCGAGCGGCCACCTCGTGTATCTGGCGGGTGGTAGCCTGCGGGCCGTGCCGTTCGACCTTCAGCGCCTCGAAGTGGTCGGGACACCGGTGCCGGTGCTGCCGCAGGTCCGCGTGCCAGCTGTTGCAGCAGCCGATCTCGACGTCGCGACCGACGGCACGCTCGTGTACGTGGCCGGTGGAACCGAGCGGCCCGCACTGTCGACGCTGGTCTGGGTGGATCGACAGGGACGTGAGACCGCGATTCCCGTGCCGCCAGGCGACTATCAGAGCCTGGAGCTGTCGCCCGACGGGCGTCGTGTCGTGCTCGGGGGCGGCGCTCAGCGCTCCGGAGACATCTCGATCTGGGACCTGGACCGCGACCTGCTGACACGGCTCACGTTCGATCCGGCGCTGGACTGGCGTCCCATGTGGATGGCCGACGGCCGGCGCATCGCCTTCGCCTCGAACCGCGCGGGCGCCTTGAACATCTTCGTGCAGCCGGCGGACGGGACGGGATCGGCGGAGCGGTTGACGGAGGCGCCGCACGATCAGCTTCCCACGTCGGCGACGCGCGACGGCACGCGCCTGATCATGTACGAGAACCGCGACAGCCTGGATCTGAGCGTGCTCGCGCTCGACGGGACCCGCAGCGTGCGGCCGTTGATCGCAACACGGGCGAACGAAAATTCGGGCCGGATTTCGCCCGACGAGCGCTGGCTCGCTTATGCCTCGAACGAGTCGGGCCGGACCGAGGTCTACGTCCGCCCCTTCCCAGACGTCGACGCCGGCCGGTGGCAGGTGTCCACCGGAGGCGGGGCGGTGCCGGCCTGGTCGCGCGCTGGCGACGAGCTGTTCTACCAGCAGGGTCGCTCGCTCGTGGGTGTGCGCGTCGAGAAGGGGGAGACGTGGACGGCTCGTCCGCCTGTGTCCCTCTTCGAGGGGCCGTACGTGTTCGCGAGCGGGGGCAATGCGGGATACGACGTCGCGCCCGATGGCCGCCGCTTCCTGATGATCAAGCCCGCCGACACGGCGGCGCCGCCCGGCCCGCCTCCCACGCTCGTCGTCGTGCAGCACTGGCTGGAAGATCTGAGGCGCCGCGTGCCCGTTCCGTGAACGGGGGTCCTGTCCGGACTATCTTGCAACTACGACGCTGATCAGCGCCGCCATCACCGTGATGAGGACCGTCACCTGCACGCCGAGCAGCCAGAGGAAGTGACGGTCCATCCGGTCGTCGAGGCGCTGGTTCCGGTACTCGAGTCGCTCGAAGCGGTGGTTCGTGTCGGCCCGCAAGGCGTTGGTCTCCTCGCGGGCTTCGGCAAATCGCCGGATCGCGTCTTCTCGAGATTCCGCGAACTGCCGGTTCATGTCGGCCCGCAGGGCGCTGATCTCCTCGTGCGACGCGGTGAACCGGCGGTTCATTTAGCATCGTCCTCACGCACGTCCCGTGCCGCTCGGAAATCGAAGACACTCGCAGTCTCCCGCGTCGCAGTTGGACGTTTTTTCAATGACCGGCCGCGGTCAGGTACGACGTTCTTGCGTACTGGCTCGGAGGGGCGAACCGGCGGGGTAACATCCCTGATGCATGGTGCCGCTCGTCCAGCCGCTTGACGATCACAATCAGCGGCTGCTCGCCCACGTCCATCCTCCTGCCTGGCGTAATCCGGACCCGGCCCCGCTGTACGACCTGGTCGTGATCGGCGGCGGCACGGCCGGCCTCGTCTGCGCCGCGGGGGCGGCGGGCCTGGGTGCGCGGGTGGCGCTGGTCGAACGGGCGCTGCTCGGCGGCGACTGCCTGAACACGGGGTGCGTCCCCTCGAAAGCCTTGCTGCGATCCGCGCGGGCGGTGCACGAAGCGCGCGCCGGGGCCGCCCTCGGTGTGCGCGCCACCGCGGACGTCGACTTCGCGGCCGTGATGGCGCGCGTGCGCGCGAGACGGGCTGACATCGCCCCGCACGATTCGGCCGATCGGCTTGCTTCGCTGGGCGTGCACGTGTTCCTTGGCAACGCCTCCTTCAGCGGCCCGCGCGCAGTGACCGTGGATGGACGACGGCTCGGGTTCCGCCGAGCCGTGATCGCGACGGGAAGTCGCCCGTCGGTGCCAGAGATCGTGGCGGGCCGGACAGGCCCGCCCTACGCCGAACCGCGCTACTACACGAGTGAGAACATCTTCTGGCTCACGGAGCGGCCGCAAGAGCTCCTCGTGGTCGGGGCTGGTCCGGTGGGCTGCGAGCTGGCCCAGGCCTTCGCCCTCCTGGGCACGCGTGTCACGCTGGTCGAGACGGCGCCACGCGTGCTGCCGCGCGAGGATCCCGACGCAGCGGCGATCGTCACGCGCCGCCTGGCGGCGGACGGCGTGCGCGTCGTCACCGGCTCCGCGCCCGATCTCGTCTCGGGCCGCATCGTGCTGGTGGCGACGGGCCGCTCGCCCAACGTCGAAGGGCTGGACCTGAAGGCGGCAGGTGTGCGCTACGGACCCGAGGGGGTCCACGTGGACGATCGCCTTCGCACGTCGAACCCGCGCGTCTATGCCGCGGGCGACGTGTGTTCGTCGTTCAGGTTCACGCACGCCGCCGACGCCATGGCGCGCATCGTCATCCAGAACGCGCTCTTCTTCGGCCGGCGACGCGCGAGCGCCCTCGTCATTCCGTGGTGCACCTACACGTTTCCGGAAGTGGCGCAGGTCGGCGTCGCGCTCGAGGAGGCGCAGCGGCGCGGCGCCCGCACCATCACCATTCCGCTCGAGGCCGTCGATCGGTCCGTCGTCGACGAGGAATCCGACGGCTTCGTGCGTGTGCACCACGACGATGGGCGCCTCGTGGGTGCCACGATCGTCGCGCCGCATGCGGGTGAGCTGATCGGACCGGTGGCGTCGCTGATGCGCCGTGGCGCGACGATCGATGACTGGTCGGCCGACATTGTTCCGTACCCCACCGTGGCCGAGGTGCTGCGAAAGGTCGGCGACGCGCACCGGCGCGGCCGTCTCACCCCCCGTGTGCGGCGCGCCTTCGAGTGGTACTTCGCGCTGCTGCGTCGCAGGTAGGCCCTACACTATCCCCATGCTCGCGATCGCGCTGTACCTCGAGCACGCCGCGCAGATGGAATCGCTCCAACGCGCCGCCGGCCAGCCGGGGCCGCCTGTGCTCGGCAGCTTCGAAGTGGCCGGTCACCTGTGGCTGCAGGTGTTTCGCTACGCCGACGCCCGACGGGCCTACATGCGGGCTGCGGAAGAGGGTCGGCCCACGCTGGGCGTCCTCGCGGGCCTGGCTCGCACCGCGTCACGGCTCGGCCTGGAAGCGGCAGCCTGCGCGGAATACCGCACGCTCCTCGATCGCTGGACGCCGCGCGACGAAGAGCCGCCGGAGATCGCCGACGCGCGTGCGTACGTCGGCCGGCCTGGCTGCGCTCGATGATCTACCGCTATCGGAAAGAGGTGCTGGAGCAGCTCGCCACCCATGGCCTCCAGCCCCGGCCGACCACCCCGCCCGAGCTGGTGCACGAGTTCGTCAACGACCTCCATCGCTACGAGCTGCGCCGCCTGCGCGATCGGCTCCTGCGCCGCGAGATCCCCAAGGCCGGCTACCGCCAGCACGTCGTCGAGCTTCGGCGCAAGTACCCGAATCCTGTCGGTGCGGACGTCGCAGTGGGTGGAGTAGCCACGAAGATCACGAAGACGGATCAGCCACGGAGGCCACGGAGGTCACAAAGGGCCGTTCGACGGTTCGGCGCGCTTGGCGCGCCGAAGACGCCCACCGCATTGCGCCGGAGGCGCCCGTCGAACGGCCTCGTGCGCCTTCCTTCGTGGTCTTCGTGTTCTCCGTGGCTGATCGTCTTTGGTGTTCTTCGTGGCGAGGGATGTCTTCGTCTCCTGGGAGGACCGCTGGGTATCATAGATGCAGTGGCGTTTGCACAGTCGCTCCACTCGAAGCTCCCCTCCACCGGCGTCAGCATCTTTGCCGTGATGTCGCGCCTGGCCGAGGAGCACGGCGCGATCAACCTGTCACAAGGCTTCCCCGACTTCGACTGCGCCCCTGAGCTGGTGGATACCGTCGCACGGTACATGCGCGAGGGGCACAATCAGTACGCGCCCATGCCCGGCGTGCGCGAGCTGCGCGAGGCGCTCGCGCGCAAGATCGAGCGGCTCTACGGGCGCCGCTACGATCCGGCCACCGAAATCATCGTCACCTCAGGTGCCACCGAGGGGATCTACTCGACGCTGACCGCGCTCGTGAGCCCCGGCGACGAGGTGATCCTGTTCCAGCCGGCCTACGATTCCTACGCGCCCGCCGTCCAGCTCAGCGGGGGTGTTCCGAGGTACGTCACCCTGCGGCGGCCAGACTATCGCATCGACTGGGACGAGGTCCGCCGTGCCGTCACGCGGCGGACGCGCGTGCTCATGGTGAACTCGCCGCACAACCCGACCGGGATGGTGCTCGATCGCGACGATATCCGCGAGCTCGGCCGCGTGCTCGAGGGGACCGA
>JACQTK010000159.1 GCA_016210845.1 Acidobacteriota bacterium
GCTGCGGTCTGCGTATTTGAGTGAGCGCCTCGACACACTCTGGCCACACTTCGCCGATGACTACTCAGCCGAGATTCAGGCCGCAGCGTGATCCGGGAGCGTTCCAGACCCCCTCGCGAAAATCGAGGAAGGTCTTGCGCAGCTCGATCGTGGCGAGGGTGTGCCGCACGATGAGGTCAAGCGACGTCTTGGCCTGTGATCGAGCTCATCTGGTCTCCGCGAGCCATCGCTGACCTCGAAGAGATCCGCGCGGACATGGGATCATCACACAAAACGGGCGACCTGGGCGGCGATCAGCGACGGCCGCGCGCGGAAGCTGTCGAAGGTGGCGGTCAGCGCCGCATCGCGTTCGTCCGTCGTGCGGAAGAAGGTGTTGTGGGTCGTCCGCTTCTTGGTCTGCTTCCACACGCCTTCGAGGGGGTTGAACTCGGGCGAGTACGATGGCAGGCGGAAGAGTTCCAGGCGACGGCGGTTGGCCGCGAGCCAGGCTTTGCCATCGGCATCGAGGTTGTGGCAGGAACCGTTGTCGATGATGAGGAAGATTTTCCGCCGCGACCGGCGCACGAGCAGGCGGAGGAATTCCCAGAAGGTCTGGGCATTGAAGACGGGCGCGAACTGGTAGTGGAACCGCGGCCGCCCCTCCACGGTGAGCGCGCCGACAATGTGCGCCGTCTTGCGCATGCCGAAGGTGTCGACGCGAGGCTGGATGCCGACGCGGGCCCACGTTTGGTGCAGCGTCCCATCGAGCCAAAAGCTGGCTTCGTCCCCGTACATGACTACGCCGCGGCACGCGGCGGCTTTTTTTAATGGCCGGCAGCTTCTCACGGAGCCACACGGCCTGCGCCTCCCGATCGGCGCGGGCCAACCGTCGCCGCGGACGCTGCACAGAAAAGCCGAGTTCATGCAGGAGCCGCGGCACGTGGTGGTTGTGGTACCGGACCCCAAACCGCTGGGCCATGAGATCCCCGATCATCGGCCCGGTCCAGACGCCACTCGTATATCCGGCCGCGGACGGGCCCTCCTCGATCAGGGCGGTCAGCTCGGTGCGCTGGATCTCACTGAGCCGCGGCGCCGGCCCGGGCGGCGTCTCGGTGAGCAGGCCGGTGACCCCGAGGGTTTCGTACCAGCGCAGCCACCGGTTCACGGAGCCGCGCGTGACATCGAGTTCCGCCGCGACCTCGACGGCCCGCCGGCCCTCGATGTATCCCAGGACGGCGCGGGCCCGCCGCCAGACATCGAGGTCGTTGCGTTTCAAGGACGTGCGGACCAGCCGCCGCAACTTCTTCCGAGCGGACGCCGAGCGTCCCCGGGGACCAATCGCCTCGCCGTTCTTGGATCGTGCCATGACCACCTCCAGAGTGGGTGATCGAGACACAGTGATCCTCTTGAGGTCGCAAGTCAAACGGAACATTGATCGCGGTCCGCGCGATCCTGTTTAACACGCCGCTGAACCCGGCGGCCGCAGAATCTCTGTGAGCGGCCGCGGGTGAGCGGCAACCGTTATGCCTCTCGTTCTCCGCTTGGCTCAAAAGCGCAAACGACGATAATTGATGAATGCCTGCGAGCCACCTTACCCGGGAAGAAGCGGTCAGACGTCTCCTTGCGTCTGAGCCTGAGATTCGGGCTCTGGGCGTACGGCGGCTCGCCTTGTTCGGTTCGGTCTTGCGCGGCCAGGCCCGCCCCGACAGTGACGTCGACCTCCTGGTGCAGTTTTCGCCTGGCGCCAAGACGTTCGATCACTTTCTCGCGCTGTTCGATCTGCTGGAGGAGCGCCTGGGACACCGCGTCGAACTCGTGACGACGGAGGCGCTCTCGCCATTCATCGGGCCGCGCATTCTGGCCGAAGCAGAGGATGTCCTTCGAGCCGCGTGACTATCTCCTCCACATTCTGGTGGAGGCAGACTACCTGGTGGCTCAAGCCGCCGGCCTGCAGCGTGACGAATTCATGGCGAACGAGACGCTTCGGCGCGCGTTCGTTCGGAGCCTCGAGATTGTCGGAGAAGCGGCGAAGAAAGCCCCGAGGAGTTCCGTGTGCAATACCCGACGGTGGAGTGGCGGGCCATGGCTGGAATGCGCGACCGCCTGATTCACGACTATTTCGGGGTGGACTACGAATTGGTGTGGGACGTCGTGCAGAACCGCATCCCGGAGTTGCGCCGTCAGATCGCCTCGATGATCGAGGCATAACGAATTAAGGATTCTTGTCGCGCGCAGCCGCGACAAAATCCTGGGTTGGACTGAATCCGGGCACGGGCCGCGCTATTGGAGTTCGAACGGTCCGACACCGAGCCACGCGGGGGTCTGACGAGGCGGACGGGACGAACGTCGAGTGACGGCGCGCCCGCCAGGCACGACGGCACGCGGTATCTGCGGTAATCGTGGTCGCCCTGATCCGCTTCCTTGTGGCCTGACCATGGCCTCACACACACATCTCCCGACACGTGCGGCGCGCACGTCGTGGCCCCCCGGCTGTGGGATCGTCGCGCGCGTCACGGTCATGGAGGCACCTTCCGGTGCGGCCGCAGGATCGCGACCAGCGTCAGCGTTCCTATGTGGCACAGCGGGCAGACGAGCGCCGCGACCGACGGCCCATCGGGCGCCGGCATGGGCGGCGCGGGGGACTGGGCCAATGGCGCCGGTGCCCGCTCGACCTCGAGAAGCGTGCGGGCGTGGTCGAGATCCGCGCGCCGCGTCGCACTCCAGAGGCCATAGTACCGGACCTGGGTGCAGCGGCGCGGGAGGACGTGCTGCAGGAAGCGGCGAAGAAACTCAACGCCCGACAGGGTAGTGCGTCGGATCGCCTGGGTACGATTGTCGCGATAGCGAAACGTGACCTGTTGGTCGTCGACGTGTTCTAGCCGACTGTTGCTGATGGCCACGCGGAAGAGATACCGCGCCAGGTAGTCGAGGACGCGCGCGCCATCGCCAGCGGGTTGGGCATGCACCACCCACGGCGTGGTCCACACGGTGGCGGGCACCTGGTCGAGGAGTCCGGCGCGTTGCAGGGCCGCACACAGCTTGGCGCGCACGATCACGGAAGGCGTACGCGAATACGGTCGTAATGGGGACCCTCTCGCTGCTCGTCTGGCCCTTCGATCGGACTGGGAGCCCGCAGCATTGGTCCGCGCTGGTGGTGTCGATTTGTCACCTCGTCCATCTTTGCCCGCATTCGTGTTTTTGGCACTGAGCACGTCCGGCCTGGGCAGGCCTATGTCTACATGGCCAATCACGCGAGTCTTATCGATACGCCCGCTTTGTTCGCGTGCCTTCCCTACCCCTTTCGAATTATGGCGAAACGTGATCGGCCTGATCGAGAATCCGCACTTCATGCTGCCGCCGCAGTAGCGCGATTCGGGTACGATGAGCCCGTGCCCCGCAATCAGGAGGTCATCCGGCAGTGGAGGGTGCTCCACGCGCTCGAGGCGTCGCGGCACGGCGTCACCATCAACGCGCTGGCCGACGAGCTCGGGGTCACCACGCGCACCATCCGGCGCGACCTGGCCGCCCTGCAGGAAGCGGGGTTTCCACTCTACGACGAGCGCGACGAGGATGGCCGCGCGCGGTGGCGGCTCGACGGCCAGGTGCTGAAGGGGCTCGAGACCGGGTTCACGCTGGCGGAGCTCTGCGCGCTGTACTTGAGCCGCAACCTGCTCGAAGCCGTGGCCGGTACGCCCTTCCGGCGGGACCTGACGCTCGCCTTCGCGCGGCTCGAAAAGCTGCTGTCGCCACGGATGAGGCAGTTCCTCGATCGGCTGCCAGAAGTGCTGGTGGCGAAGCCTGGACCGCGGGCGCGAGCGGCCGGCTCCTCCGCCGACGTGGTGGCCCGCCTCCTCGAGGCGACGCTGCACTTCCGGACCGCCTCGATGCGATATCACTCGGTCTCGAGCGGGCGGGTCAAGGATTACCTGGTGCATCCCTACCGCCTCGTCTTTGCGCAGGGTGGTCTGTATCTGCTGGCGTACGTCCCTGCCTATAAGGACATCCGGACGTTTGCCGTCGATCGGATTGCGTCGGTGTCGCTCGAAAAAGCCACGTTCACCCCGAAGCGACAGGTGGCTGACGATGTGTTCGCCAACTCGCTGGGCGTGAACACCGGACCGGCCGCGCGGGTGGAGCTCGAGTTCGACCCGCGGGTCGCTCCCTACGTCCGGGCGCGGGTGTGGCACACTTCCCAGCAGGTCCGGGAGGGGCCCGACGGCCGCATGCTGCTCGTCATGGATGTGTGTCACGATTGGGCGCTGCGGAGCTGGATCCTGAGCTGGGGCCCCTTCGTGCGCGTGGTCGCGCCTGCCGCGCTCGAGCAGGAGATCCGGTCGGACTTGCAGGCGGCCGTCAACCGTTATCAGGCCTGATATGGTGCAACGACCTCTCCGTCTCATCGTGCTCCTGGCCCTGGCGTTCCTGTTCTTCGCCAGCCCGGCGCTCGTGCGCTTCTATGCGGACTGGCTCTGGTTCGGCGAGGTGGGCTACCAGCAGGTCTTCCTCACCGTGCTGCGCGCGCAGGGCACGCTCTTCACCATCGTGTTCGCGGCGGCGGCGCTGTGGCTCGCCGCGAACTTCCGGATGGCGCTGGCGTCGGTCGGCGACCTCCGGCCCGTGTTCACCACGCGCGAAGGCCTCGAGGTGGCCCTGCCCGGCCGCCAGCAGATGCGGCAGATCGCGATGGCCGCGGCGCTGGTGCTCGCGCTGCTGATCGGCCTCTATGCCTCGGGACAGTGGCTGACGTGGCTCGCCTGGCGCTATGCGGTGCCCTTCGGGCAGGCCGATCCGATCCTGGGACGCGACGCCAGCTTCTACGTCTTCACCATGCCCTTCCTGCAGTTGGTGCGCGGCGTCGCACAGGGGCTGGTGGTGCTCGCCGCCCTCGGCGCGGGGGCGCTGTACCTGGTCTCCGGCAGCCTGACGTCGCGGTTCGGATCCATGCTCTGGATGACGCCCGCGGCCCGTCGTCATCTCTCGCTGCTGGCGGCGGTGTTCCTGCTGCTGCTCGCGCTCGGCGCCTGGCTCGGCCAGGCCGAGCGGCTGGTGCAGCCCTCGGGCGTCGTGTTCGGTCCGGGCTACGCCGACGTCACCGGACGCATGCCCGCCGCGCTGCTGCTGGCGGCGGTCTCGCTGGCGGGCGCGGCGCTGGCGCTGGTCCAGGCCTTCACGCGCCGGAACTGGCCGATTCCGGTGGCGGCGGCCCTGTGGGTGCTCGTCGCCATCGGCGGCGAGGTCTACAGCACGATGCTGCAGCGCTTCGTGGTGACGCCGAACGAGCAGACGCGCCAGACGCCGTTCATCCAGCACAACATCGACGCGACGCGGCGCGCCTTTGCGCTGGACCTGGTGGAAGCGCAGGACCTGACGGGCGACGCCGTGCTCACGCGGGACGACGTGTCGCGCAACGCCGCGACGATCGAGAACGTCCGCTTGTGGGATCACCAGCCGCTGCTCGACACCTTCGGACAGCTCCAGGTGATCCGCACCTACTACGACTTCACGTCGGTCGACAACGACCGGTACCGGATTGGGGACTCGCTGCGGCAGATCATGCTGTCGCCGCGTGAGCTCAACACGGCGAACCTGCCGAACCGCACATGGGTGAACGACCGGCTGACGTTCACGCACGGCTACGGGCTGACGCTGGGGCCGGTGAACCAGGTCACGACCGAAGGGCTGCCCGTGCTGTACGTGGGCAACCTGCCGCTGGAGACGACGCCCGAGCTGCCCATCGAGGAGCCGAGCTTGTACTTCGGCGAGCTGTCCAGCGATTACGTGATCGTGCGGAGCAGCACACGGGAGTTCCACTATCCGCGCGGGGAGGACAACGTCTTCACACAGTACGACGGGCGCGGCGGCCTGCCGATCGGGTCGCTGTGGCACAAGCTCGTGTTCGCCGTCCGGTTCGGCGCCTATCAGATCCTGCTGAGCAACGAAATCCAGGAGGACAGCCGGATTCTCTTCCTGCGGAACATCCGCGAGCGCGTCCGCAGGCTGGCGCCCTTCCTGACCTTCGATCAGGATCCGTATCTCGTGGTGGCCGACGGGCGGCTGTTCTGGATGTACGACGCGTACACCATCACCGGACGGTACCCGTACTCGACGCCCGTCCGGCCAGGGCTGAACTACGTGCGCAACGCGGTGAAGATCGTCATCGACGCCTACCACGGCACCACCACGGCGTACCTCGCGGACGCGTCGGATCCAATCGCGGCCACCTACGCGCGCGTCTTTCCGGGGATGTTCACGCCGCTCGACGAGATGCCCGCCTCGCTGCGGGAGCACGTCCGGTATCCCGAGGACATCTTCGCGATCCAGGCGTCGGTGTTCGCCACCTACCACATGACGCAGCCCTCGGTCTTCTACAACCGCGAGGACCAGTGGGAGGTTCCGGTCATCGACGACGTCGGCGAGGGCGGGCGCATGCAGCCGTACTACACAATCATGCGGCTGCCCGGTGAAGTCGAGCCCGAGTTCATCCAGATGCTGCCGTTCACGCCGCGGAGCCGCGACAACCTGGCGGGGTGGCTCGCCGCGCGCAGCGACGGCGAGCACTACGGCACCCTGCGCGTCTTCCAGTTCCCGAAGCAGCGGGTCATCTTCGGTCCGCGGCAGGTCGTCGCCCGGATCAACCAGGACCAGGCGATCTCGCCGCAGATCACGCTCTGGAACCAGCAAGGATCGCAGGTCATCTGGGGCACGCTGATGGTGATTCCCATCGAGGAGTCGCTCATCTACGTGCGGCCGCTGTACCTGCGCTCGCAGGGCGGACGCATCCCGGAGCTCACGCGCGTCATCGTCGGGTACCAGAATCAGATCGTGATGGAGGAAACGCTCGAAGCGGCGCTCTCCCGGCTGTTCGGGGCCGGCGCCGCGAGGCCCCAGCCGGAGGTCGAGCTCACGCGCGCAGGCGACGATGGTCCGGACGTCGCGGCGGCCGCGGCGCCAGCCGTGCCGTCGGCCGCTGCCGATCCCCTCGCCGCGCTGGCGGCCCAGGCGCGCGGCCACTACAACCGGGCCATCGAGGCGCAGCGCGCGGGCGACTGGGCGACGTACGGCGAGGAGCTGCGCCTGCTGGGCGATGCACTCGCGAAGATGCGCCAGCGGTAGGTCGCGCCGCACGCGGCCGCTGACCGGGTGGAGCGGCGGCTGAAGCCGCCGCTCCACAGGTAACGGAGTGCCTCGAGCCAGAGCGCAGGCTTCAGCCTGCGCGATTGGGTTCCGTCCGCAGCCAGGCACGCAGCACTTCCGCCACCGTCCAGGCCTGCGCGATACAGCCGCGGGCCGTGAACGGATCCTCCGCGTCGAAGATCTCGCTGAGCGTCCCGATCCCCGCCTCGCTCAGCTGTGCGGCGAAGCCTTCCAGGCAGCGGCGCGCTTCCAGCGGTGTCGTCGGGGTAGATCTTGAGCCACGCGTCGACGAACGGGCCCGCGAGCCACCCCCAGGACCGTGCCCTGGTGGTACGCGGCATCCCGCGCCCGCAGGTCGCCGTAATACTGCGGCTTGTAGTCCCGGTGCCCGGGCGCCAGCGACCGCAGGCCGACCGGCGTCAGCAGACGCTCGCGCACAACCTCGAACACGGGCAGCCAGCGGCTGCGATCGAGCACGGGATAGTCGAGTGAGATGGCCAGCACCTGGTTGGGCCGGCACGACGGATCGTCGCCCGGCTCCCCGTCCACGACGTCGTAGAGGTAGCCGCCTTCCTCGTACCAGAAGCGCGCGTTGAACGCGGCGCGCGCGCGCTCCGCAGCCTCGCCCGCCTGCACCGCCATCGGATCCCCTTCCTCGCGAAGCCAGTCGGCCAGCAGGCACAGCGCGTTGAACCAGAGCGCGTTGATCTCCACCGCCTTGCCGCGCCGCGGCGTCACCACCCAGTCCTCCACCTTCGCGTCCATCCACGTGAGCTGATAGCCCTCGGCGCCCTGCCGCAGGAGCCCATCGGCGGGGTCCACGCCAATGCCGAAGTGCGTCCCCGTGCGGTGGTGCTCGATGATGGACTTCAGCTTCGGCAGCAGCTGCCGCAGCGTCGATCGGTCTCCCGTGGCCTGCAGGTAGCGATGAATGGCGTGGAAGAACCAGAGCGTCGCGTCCGCCGTGTGATACAGGCCTTCCTTCGTCCCCTCGGGAAACATGTTGGGAATCAGCCCGTCCCGCACATAGTGGCCGAAGGTCCGGAGGATGTAGCCCGCCTCGCGCTGGCGCCCGGTGCAGAGCGTGAGCCCCTCGAGGCTGATCATCGTGTCGCGCCCCCAGTCGGTGAACCAGTGGTAGCCCGCGACGACCGTCCGCACCTCGTCGCCGGCCGCGCGGGCCCGCGCGGCTTCCTCGGCGCGCCCGGCTGGCATGATGATGAACTGATCGGCCGCCAGCACGAGCTCCGAGGCCATGCCCGTGCTCGGCACGTGTCGGGCCGACTCCAACAAGCGGCCGCGGCGCCGACGCTCCGCCTGCGGCAGCTCCTCCGGCCTGAGCGCATCGATGGTCTCCCAGGGTCCGGTCGATGCCACGAGCGTGCCCGGTGCATCGGGGCCGAGCGTCAGCCGGAAGTATCCGGGCGTCCACAGATCCCCGCAGCACTCGTGGCCGCGGCGCTGCTCCAGCGCGTAGGCCACCCGCTCGAAGGCCTCCGGGAGCACCGTGAAGGCCTTGTCCTGGCCGTACAGGAACAGTCGGAGCGGCGGCAGGTCGCCCCCAGGCGCAATCTCGAACCGATCGCCGACGGCCTGCAGCGCGTACGCGCGCGAACCGTCGCCCGAGTTCGCGAGCTGGTCGTGGTTCTCGAGAAAGTCGACGAACGCGGCGGGCGGAATGCCGTCGGTGCGCGTCCCGCGCCGCTGCTTCTGCCAGGCGTAGCGCTGTCCCTGAAAGAGGTACCCGTACTTCGCCGCCGAGATGAACTCCTGCGGTGCGCCCCTGTGATCGGAGTAGTAGGCCTCCCGCCCAGACGCGGAAATGCGTGCCGCCGGCCGGCTGCACCTCGGCACCCACCGGCAGCCGTCTGCGCAGACGACTCATCCATGCGATCGCGGTGCAGAGATAATGCCGCCATGCGCTTCAGGCTGCTCATCGAGTACGCGGGCACGCGGTACAGCGGCTGGCAGGTTCAGAAGAATGCCCGAACGGTGCAGGGCGAGATCGAACGCGCCATCGGCGAGGCCACCGGTGTCCGAAGCTTCGAGCTCTACGGCTCGGGCAGGACGGATGCGGGCGTTCATGCCCTCGCCCAGGTCGCCCACCTGGACCTCGCCACCGCGCTGCCGCCGGACACGCTGCGCCGCCGGATCAACGAGGTTCTGCCGTCGGACATCAACATCCTGCGGATCGAGAAGGTCCGACACCGCTTCCACGCGAGGCACGACGCCATCGCGCGGAGCTACATCTACCAGATCGCCAGGCGGCGAACGGCGTTTGCCAAGGCGCTGGTCTGGTGGGTCAAGGACGAGCTCGACCTCGACCGCATGCGCGCGGCCGCCGCACGATTCGTGGGTCTGCACGACTTTCGTGCCTTCTCGGACGACGATCCGAGGGAGAAGTCCACGGAGGTGCTGGTGGAGGTCCTGGAGATTCACGAGGACGGCGATCTGATCCTGGTTCACATCGAGGGATCGCATTTCATCTGGAAGATGGTGCGGCGGCTGGTGGGCGTGCTCGTCGAGGTGGGCCGCGGCGGAGTGTCGGCCGACGAGGCGGCCGCCATGTTGACGGGACGATCGGATCTCCCTGCGCGGCTCACCGCCCCCGCCTCGGGGCTGTTCCTGGAGCGCGTGTACTACACAGGCGATCGCCGCGATGCGCCCGTGCAGGCGGCGGTCATCATTCCAAGATACGCATAGGCGCGACCAGCCCCGGGCGCGTTGGGAGATATATCACGTCCTCGTCCAGCTCGCGCCGCGCATACACCGGGAATCCCACGTACTCCCCGACTCGGCGGAACGCCGACGCCGTGAACGGGATGGCCGCCCCCGCGCTCACCCACTTCCCGCCCGCGAAGCGAATCCACACGCCGTCGTTGCTCTCCGGGGGTCGCACGCTGACCAGAGGCCGTGTCTCCCTGCGGGGGGCCGCAGCCAGCCGTCCGGTGGTGCCCACGGCCTCCCGCGCGTCCGATGGCGTCGGCGATGGCGCCGCCGCGGGGACGCGTTCGGG
Organism: Acidobacteriota bacterium; assembly: GCA_016210845.1. Classification (GTDB taxonomy): domain Bacteria; phylum Acidobacteriota; class Vicinamibacteria; order Vicinamibacterales; family UBA2999; genus JACQTK01. The sequence goes on from JACQTK010000159.1 coordinate 10,130, forward strand.
CGTGAACACGCTGATGGCGCCCAGCGGCAGCGGCGGAGCCGTTGGCGCCGCGGCCGCCATGCCCGGAGTACCCGCACGCTCGCTGCCCCGCCGTGCATACGGCTGCATCAACCCGCGCGAGACGGGCACGAGCAACACGCTGAAGGGCTCGACGGTCGTGTCCGCGTACAACGGCACGCCATTGTAGTGGCCCGTGCGCACCATGGTATTCCCGTTGAAGAAGACCGTGGCGCCCGCAGGGTAGTACAACTCGCCGGCAAACTGAATCGGCTCTCCGAGCCGGTACCAGGACTCGTTGATCGCGGTGACGAGCGGAGGATCGGTAGGACGTGTCTGCACCTGAGCCGCAACAGGCGTTACGACGAGCGCCGCGATCGCGATGAGCAGTGTCCGCATGTCCGACAGCCTCCGAAGGAGACCGTCTCAATCGACATGCCACGCCGACGGCGATGACGGGCTGCGACATGCACGTTTCCGCCGTGTACCCAACCGGATTCTTCCCTTCGGCGACCACACGACAGACGATGTCACGGTCGGTGACCGCGCCAACCAATTGGTCGCTCGTATCCACCACGGGAATCTCTCCGCAGTCGTTCTGCACCATAAGCCTGGCCACCTCGTCCACAGGCGTGTCGGGTGAGCAGCACGCCGGATCGGGGGTCATGACGTCCCGAGCCTGCTTCGCCATGACATGTCTCTCCTCGATGCGGGCCAGCGCAGGAATTGCGCGCCCGGAGCGTCCGCCGTGCAACCGCGCCGCCAACGCCGACAGCCGATGCTCGCGGAAGAGGTTGCAGAAACAGCATCGCTGTTGCGCCACGGCGCCCGATCGGAGGGAACATATGCCAGAGACGTCCACGCTGAAGCGCGCTCGACAGCGCAAGCGCGCGGGCAGAGCGCCGACGACGCAGGCCGGCGAGTTCGTCCGGGAGGACGTGCATCACGTCCGCGGAGGCAAGCACGGCGCGCGGTCCACGAAGCAGGCCATCGCGATTGGACCGCTATACGGCCCCTTACGAGAATTTCGTACTCGTTTGAGCGGCCGTATAGCGGTCCCAGCGCGCGGAGCGCGCCAAGCAGACACTGTCAACCAGCCAAGGGTTCGCTTCCGCAGGCAACGGGATATCAAGGGCGAGCCCTTGGCTGGCTTGTCGAAGGCGCGACGCGCGGGCGTGGAGCTCCCCCCGCCTCCAGCGAGCGCGAAGGCCAGCACGAAGCGGACCGCGACGTACGCCACCCGCGCGGCGAGGCGCGGAGCCGGACGGCCGTCGGCTCGCCGATCGCGCGCGATCAGCGGCGCGTTGAAACGCGAGGGGCATGCGGCCGCATCGCGCAAGGCGCTGGCGCGCCAGGCCGCAGGCGCAGCTCGAGGCCGCTCGCCCGCGACCCGCAGCGCCGCCGCGCGCAAAGCGGCACGGACCAAGGGGCCGGCCGCACGGCGTGCCGCGGCGCGGCGCGCCGCGAGCACGCGTCACCGTCGTCGCGCGGCAATCGCCGAAATAGCGATCCGTGAGTGGGGATGTCGGACCGGCACATCGCCAATCGCGAATCGCTCAACGTGAATCACGACTGGTCGCGCAGTGTCTGTGAGTCGGAGTAGGACCTATGAACGCCCGCAGATCGTGGCTGGCCGGCGCAGGGCTTGGCGCCGGCATGACGTACTTCCTCGATCCCGACCGGGGCGCGCAGCGGCGCGCGCGCGTCCGGGACAGTCTCGCGCATGCGGTCAACCTGACGGGCCGGGGGGTCGGCGCCACGAGCCGCGACGCGCTCCATCGAGCGTATGGAACCGCGGCATCCGCGCGCAGCGTTCTGCGACGCGACCGGGTCACCGATCCGGTGCTCGCGCAGCGCGTGCGCGCCAAGCTCGGCCGTCTGGTGTCGCACCCACACGCCCTCGAGGTCACCGCCAGCGACGGAACGGTGACGCTCGCCGGGCCAATCCTCCAGCGAGAGGCGCCGCACCTCATCCGCGCGGTGCGCCGGATGCGGGGCGTGTGCGACGTGGTCGACCAGCTCGAGAAGCACGAGCAGGCAGGCAACGTGCCCTCGCTGCAGGGGGGCCGCATGCCCGCCGGCGATCGGCCCGACGTGCTCCAGGAGTATTGGGCGCCCACGACGCGCGTCGTCGTCGGGACGGCGGGCATGGCGCTCGCCGCCGCGGGCCTCCTCCGCCGCAACGCCGCGGGCACGGCGGCGGCGCTGGTCGGGCTCGGCCTCGTGGCGCGCGCCGCGGTGAACGTGCCGCTGAACAGGCTGACGGGCCTCGGCTCGCGGCGCCGTGCGGTCGACCTGCAGAAGACGATCACGATCAACGCGCCCGTGGGCGAGGTCTACGCGTTCTGGTCGCTGTACGAGAACTTCCCGCGGTTCATGTCGCGGGTGCTCGAGGTGACGTCGAGCGAACGGCGGCCGCGACAATCGCACTGGAAGGTGGCCGGCCCTGCTGGAGCGCCCGTCGAGTTCGATGCCGAGATCACCCGCGCGGTGCCGAACCAGATGATCGCCTGGAAGACGCTGCCCGGATCGCCCGTGGGACACGCGGGCATCGTCCGGTTCGACCCGGAGACCGACGGCCGGACGCGGGTGCACATCCGGATGTCCTACAACCCGCCGGCCGGATGGCTCGGGCACGGCGTGGCCGCGGCGTTCGGCGCCGATCCGAAGCACAGCATGGACGGAGACCTGGCGCGGATGAAGACGCTCATCGAGACCGGGCACGCACCGCACGACGCGTCGCGGCAGGACTGAAAACAGTAGGCAGTAGGCAGTAGGCAGTAGGCAGCGGGCAGCGGGCAGCGGGCAGTAAGCCGCGCAAATGGCGATTGAGTGCTCCACTGCCCGCTGCCTACTGCCTAACTGCCTTGCCTACTTCTTGCGTCGCTGCAGGATGCATTTGGCCCGCTCGAGCTCGGCGCGCCGGCTGGCGCTCAGCCCCTTCCCGCCGCGGTTGATGAAATACTGAATCATGCGGATGCCCGAGCCGATGCCCTTCGGTGACACGTCCTTCCGCGCCATCGTCCGTGCAATCTGCTCTGCGGATCCCGTGAACGTGCGAGGCGGCGGATGCGTGGAGTCGGTGGTCACGCGCCGAACCCACCGCGCCCCCGCGCGCGGTCTCGTGTGACGTGTGGTTGTCTTCGCCATCCGAGGGCCAATGCCGTACGCGGAGGCGACGGTCGGGCTGTTGACGCGAATTGGTAATGTCCCCTCGCGAGCGAAATAGAAATGTCCCCAAAGCTGATGACCTCAAAGGGGGTCAACGCTGGGAAGGACAATGA